>NZ_JBXWCS010000003.1:0-440461 GCF_057320385.1 Enterobacter cloacae complex sp. 394F7
TCGCGGCAATGGCAAGCCTGGTGATGTGGCTGGCAGGTTACAGGGCAGAAAGGCAGTGTTTACACTGGCACTATCAGGCAAGCAGCATCAGGCACAGACGGGTGCTGTCATACCTGAGTCTGGCAGAAGAAGTCATCCGGCATGAGCCCGGGAAAGTGAGACGGCTGAATATAGTTAACGAGATGAAAAAGCTGGGAAAAGAGTACAGTAATATGGTCATGGTTGCATGACCATATTACTGGGGATCCCTCAGCCCGGTGGGAGAGGGCTGGGGTGAGGGCATCAGGCTGCACGCCTGTTTCACCATTCCCACAACTTCGATGGCGTCACCACCGCCGGCAACGGCACATCCCACTTCTCGACCGGCAAGGCTTCTACCGCCTGACAATCATGCGCATAACCCACCGGTTGCAACCCGTACTGCTGCCAGTTTTGCAACGTTCTGTCATAGAACCCCCCGCCCATTCCTAAACGCTGGCCCTGTTCATCAAACGCCACCAGCGGCGTAATCAGCACGTCCAGCTGTGACAGCGGCAGCACGTCGCGCACATCCAGCTTCGGCTCGGTGATTTTCAGACGATTCACAACCAGTTCGCTGTGCGGGTGGTAGTGCAGAAACAGCAGGTTCCCTGCGCTAAACGGATGCAGCACCGGCAGATAAACCCGCTTTCCGGCTCGCCAGAGTTGTTCAATGAGTGGCTGCGTATCCAGCTCACCATCAAAAGAGAGAAACAGCGCGACGGTATGCGCCATCACTACAGGCGGATACGCCATCATGCGTGCCGCGGCCTGCTGGGCAAAATGCGCTTGCTGTTCAGGGGTTAACGCCCGGCGACGTTGTCGAATGAGTTGACGAATATCCTGGCGTGAGGCAGAAACTTCAGGGAATTGAGTCATGGTAGTGGTAGAAGAAGAGTGAGGGAATCTCCGAGATGCCGCCGCAGGCTGTAACCCTTGAACCCTTGGTTCAAGGTGAATGTGTCGTCATAGTTTTAAGGCTTCTCGGACGAACCGAGCATGCTCACCAACCATGGAGCGCCACATTCTTGTGGTATGAAATATCGGCTCAGGGGACTGGCCCGCTTGCGAACATCTCAGAGAAATTTTGTCTTCACAGTTACTCTACCATAGTCAACTGAGAAGTGTTATTCAAACTTTGGTCCCGGTCTTTCGGGATTGCGACCTTGATCAAGCAACGCCTGTTCTATGGTCTGCTGGAGCATTTTAATGCGCTGCTCCATGCTTGCCGCGTAGTCGCGGGTCTTCGCTTTTTCCTGAGTCAGTTCATAGCTGATGTTCAACGCGGCGATAAAAACCAGCTGCTCAGTATTTGTGACTCTAGTGCGTTCTTTGAGATCTTGCAACCGCTGATTCAAATCGTCCGCAGCCTGATTCAAAGCATCCCTTTGTTCAGGAGGACAATTCACTCGCAGTGAACGGCCAAAAATCTGGAGATCGACGGGTTGTGCAGACATGCCACCTTCCTGCTGATTGACTGCGCTGCCTTCGCTTACTGCCCCGGGGGCTGCGAAGGGGCGACACTATAGCTACCCTGATGTGAAGATACAAGCCCTTTTCTGGTATCACCAGGGTCCAAAGTGGTAGCATATCATGAATATTCCTCCCTTTGATGACGAAAGCTCATGTCTATACAGAACGAAATGCCTGGTTACAACGATTTAAACCAGTTACTGAACCAGCAGGGTGTGGGTTTAACCCCTGCCGAAATGCACGGTCTGATCAGTGGCATGCTATGCGGCGGAAACAGCGACAGCTCATGGCAGCCGCTGATCCACGACCTGACGAACGAAGGGCTGGCGTTTGGTCATGAACTGGCGGAAGCGCTGCGAAAAATGCACTCGGCAATCAGCGATTCGCTGGAGGACGATGGTTTCCTTTTTCAGCTTTATCTGCCTGAAGGCGACGATGTCAGCGTGTTCGATCGCGCCGATGCGCTGGCTGGTTGGGTAAACCACTATCTGTTGGGGCTGGGCGTAACGCAGCCTAAGCTTGATAAAGTGACCGGTGAAGCGGGTGAAGCGATCGACGATCTGCGTAACATCGCGCAACTGGGTTACGACGAAGAAGAAGATCAGGAAGAGCTGGAGATGTCTCTCGAAGAGATTATCGAGTACGTTCGCGTGGCGGCACTGCTGTGCCACGATAACTTCACCCGCTCGCAGCCAACCGCACCGGAAGTTCGTAAGCCAACCTTACATTAAGAAAAATAACGCACAGGAGGGTGTCATGGTTATCTCGAATCAAGAGTATTCCCGTCGTCGTCAGGCGCTGCTGGCAAAAATGCAGCCCGGAAGCGCTGCGCTGATTTTTGCCGCGCCCGAAGTGACGCGCAGTGCTGACAGTGAATACCCCTATCGCCAGAACAGCGATTTCTGGTACTTCACCGGGTTCAATGAACCGGAGGCGGTACTGGTGCTGATCAAGAGCAATGACACCCACAACCACAGCGTGATTTTCAACCGCGTACGGGATCTCACCGCGGAGATCTGGTTTGGTCGCCGCCTGGGGCAAGAGGCCGCGCCCGCGAAACTGGGTGTGGACCGTGCGCTGGCGTTCAGTGAAATCAACCAGCAGCTCTATCAGTTGCTGAACGGGCTGGATGTGCTTTACCACGCGCAGGGTGAGTATGCGTACGCCGATGAGATAGTCTTCACCGCGCTGGATAAGCTGCGTAAAGGCTCCCGGCAGAATCTCTCCGCCCCGGCCACGCTGACGGACTGGCGCCCGGTGGTCCACGAGATGCGCCTGTTTAAATCGCAGGAAGAGCTGGACGTGATGCGTCGTGCAGGCGAAATCAGCGCGCTGGCTCACACAAGGGCGATGGAAAAGTGCCATCCCGGCCTGTTTGAATATCAGCTGGAAGGCGAGATTCACCACGAGTTCAACCGCCACGGCGCGCGTTATCCCTCTTACAACACCATTGTCGGCGGCGGTGAAAACGGCTGCATTCTGCACTACACCGAAAATGAAAGTGAACTGCGTGACGGCGATCTGGTGCTGATTGATGCAGGCTGCGAATATCAGGGCTATGCGGGCGACATTACCCGTACCTTCCCGGTGAACGGTAAGTTCACCCCCGCGCAGCGCGAAATTTATGACATCGTTCTTGAATCTCTTGAAACCGCGCTGAATCTCTATCGCCCCGGCACCTCCATCCAGGAAGTGACCGGCGAAGTGGTGCGCATCATGATTACCGGCCTCGTAAGGCTCGGGATTCTGAACGGTGATGTGGATACCCTGATTGCTGAAAATGCGCATCGCCCCTACTTTATGCACGGCCTGAGCCACTGGCTGGGGCTGGATGTGCATGATGTTGGTGCGTATGGTTCAGAACGTTCTCGCGTGCTGGAGCCGGGTATGGTGCTGACCGTTGAACCGGGGCTCTACATTGCGCCGGATGCCGACGTGCCGGAAGCGTACCGTGGAATTGGTATTCGCATCGAAGATGACATTGTCATCACCGAAACCGGTAACGAAAACCTGACCGCGGGCGTGGTGAAAAACGCCGATGACATTGAGGCGCTGATGGCAGCGGCACGCCTATGAGCGTGATTATCGTTGGTGGGGGGATGACGGGAGCTACGCTGGCGCTGGCCATCTCGCATTTGACGAAAGGGCAACTTCCGGTCCATCTGGTGGAGGCTGTGGCGCCAGAGGCGTCCGATCATCCTGGTTTTGATGCCCGCGCCATTGCGCTGGCACAGGGGACATGCCAGCAGCTCGCGCGCATTGGCATCTGGCAGGCGATTGCGGATTGTGCGACGGCAATTAACACCGTTCACGTCAGCGATCGTGGCCATGCCGGGTTTGTGACGCTGGACGCGCAGGATTACCGCATTGATGCGCTAGGTCGGGTGGTTGAACTTCACGACGTCGGGCTGCGTCTGTTCCGTTTATTGCAGGATGCCCCGGGCGTGACGCTGCATTGCCCGGCGCGCGTCGCCAGCTTCAGCCGCAGCGAAGCGGCGGTCAGCGTGACGCTGGAAAACGGCACGGTTCTGGATGGCCAGCTTCTGGTCGCCGCCGATGGTTCACGTTCTGCGCTTGGCACCCAGTGCGGCGTGGAATGGCGCGCCCAGCCTTACGGACAGGTCGCCGTTATTGCTAACGTTTCTACGGCGGGAGAACACAACGGCAGGGCGTTTGAACGTTTCACTCAGCACGGCCCGCTGGCCATGCTGCCGATGTCAAACGGACGCTGCTCGCTGGTGTGGTGCCATCCTCAGGATAAAGCGGCTGACGTTGAGGCCTGGTCCGACGACCGTTTCTGTACCGAACTGCAAAAAGCCTTTGGCTGGCGGCTGGGGCGTATTACCCATGCGGGAAAACGCGCTGTTTACCCGCTGTCGCTGACCACGGCATCTCAGTCCATCTCCCATCGCGTGGCGCTGGTCGGCAATGCCGCGCAGACGTTGCACCCAATCGCCGGGCAAGGCTTCAACCTTGGGCTACGCGACGTGATGAGCCTGGCAGAGACTCTGTCCCAGGCGTGGCATGAGCAAAAAGATTGCGGCGCGTATCCGGTGCTCAGCCATTATCAGAAGCGACGCCGGGCCGATAAAGAAGCGACTATCGGCGTCACCGATGGCCTGGTGCATCTGTTTGCCAATCGCTGGGCACCGCTGGTTGCAGGCCGCAACCTTGGGCTGATGGCGATGGAATTATTCATTCCGGCACGTGACGTGCTGGCGCAGCGGACCCTTGGTTGGGTCGCGCGTTAAGGAGTTATCATCGTGCAAAATGTTGATGTCGCCATTGTAGGCGGCGGAATGGTAGGGCTGGCGCTGGCCTGTGGTTTACAGGGCAGTGGTCTGCGCGTGGCCGTGCTGGAGCAAAATCTGCCTCAGCCCGTTGCGCACGATGCGCCGCCGGAACTGCGCGTCTCGGCAATCAATGCCGCCAGCGAAAAACTACTGACGCGCCTTGGCGTCTGGTCAGATATCGTGGCGCAGCGTGCCAGCTGCTATCACGGAATGGAAGTGTGGGACAAAGACAGCTTTGGCCATATCGCGTTTGATGATGAAAGTATGGGCTATAGCCATCTGGGTCATATCATCGAAAATGCCGTCATTCACCATGCGTTATGGCAAAAAGCGCAATCCTGCAGTGATATCACCCTGATGGCGCCCGCGCAAATACAGCAGGTGGCATGGGGCGAAAACGAAGCGTTTCTCGCCCTGCAGAGCGGCGACATGCTTACCGCGCGGCTGGTGGTGGGGGCGGATGGCGCAAACTCCTGGCTGCGTAACAAGGCGGATATTCCCCTGACCTTCTGGGATTATCGTCATCATGCGCTGGTAGCAACCATCCGTACTGAAGAGCCGCACGGCGGCGTTGCGCGCCAGATTTTCCATAACGACGGTATTCTGGCATTTCTGCCGCTGAGCGATCCGCACCTGTGCTCGATCGTCTGGTCTCTGGTGCCGGAAAAAGCACAGCTGATGCGCGAGGCGACGCCAGAGGCGTTTAATCAGGCGCTGTGCATGGCGTTTGATAACCGTCTTGGTCTGTGCACCCTTGAGAGCGAACGCCTGGTATTCCCGTTGACCGGCCGTTACGCGCGCCAGTTTGCGGCGCACCGTCTCGCGCTGGTGGGTGACGCGGCGCATACCATTCATCCGCTGGCCGGACAGGGGGTTAACCTTGGCTTTATGGATGCGGCAGAGCTGGTGAATGAGCTGCGCCGTCTGCACCGCGAAGGTAAAGACATTGGCCAGCATCTCTACCTGCGTCGCTACGAACGCAGCCGCAAACACAGCGCGGCGGTGATGCTGGCAGGCATGCAGGGCTTCCGCGAGCTGTTTGCCGGGGCAAATCCGGCGAAAAAACTGCTGCGCGACATCGGCCTGAAACTGGCCGACACCCTTCCGGGCGTAAAACCTCAACTCCTTCGTCAGGCGATGGGTCTTAACGATCTTCCCGACTGGTTACGTTAATCTCGATCCCCGTCACACTTTATTTACCCGGCCTCTGCGCCGGGTAAATATCCTCGTTTGAAATAATCTAATTTCACGCCATTTTTCGCATTAGATAATCTAATCTGGCTATTTTTACGTTACGGAAATTTGGCCCGTTTTTCCGCATGAAATATCACCATGTGCTAAATATTGTTAGATCGTTGTTAATTTTATGCGGGTTGAATCGCATTTTACCAGTGAATAACTCTGTAGGCTTTTCAGCGTTTTTTGGTCATAAGCTAATGTGATGACCTGTTTTACCTTATGGTTAACCGTCGGTTTCGGTGGTAAGTTCAGGTAAAAGAGAACGTTTGCGTCGGTGCCGAATGACGGGGCCGATACCGGGATTCACGGTGAATTTTTCAACGAGGAAAAGATGGCTCAACAGACTCCTTTGTACGAACAACACGTGTTATGCGGTGCACGTATGGTGGACTTTCATGGCTGGATGATGCCGCTGCATTACGGCTCCCAGATTGATGAACACCACGCAGTGCGTACCGATGCCGGTATGTTCGACGTCTCCCACATGACAATTGTCGACCTGCGCGGTAGCCGCACCCGGGAGTTTTTGCTTTATCTGCTGGCAAACGACGTCGCAAAACTGAAGACGCCAGGTAAAGCGCTCTATACCGGCATGCTAAATGCCTCTGGCGGCGTGATTGACGACCTCATCGTCTACTACTTCACTGAAGATTTCTTCCGCCTCGTTGTAAACTCCGCCACCCGCGAAAAAGACCTCTCCTGGATTACCCAACACGCTGAACCATATGCCATCGACATCACCGTCCGTGATGATCTGTCGCTGATCGCCGTGCAGGGGCCGAACGCGCAGGCGAAAGCCGCCACGCTGTTCAACAACGAGCAGCGTGAAGCCACCGCTGGCATGAAGCCGTTCTTCGGCGTGCAGGCGGGCGATCTGTTTATCGCCACCACCGGCTATACCGGTGAAGCGGGCTATGAAATTGCCATGCCGGATGAAAAAGCCGCCGATTTCTGGCGTGCGCTGGTGGAAGCGGGCGTCAAGCCAGCAGGACTGGGCGCGCGCGATACGCTGCGTCTGGAAGCGGGCATGAACCTTTATGGTCAGGAGATGGACGAAAGCGTCTCTCCACTGGCCGCTAACATGGGCTGGACCATCGCGTGGGAACCGGCTGACCGCGAATTTATTGGCCGTGAAGCGCTGGAGATGCAGCGCGAAAAGGGCACTGAACAGCTGGTTGGCCTGGTGATGAAGGAAAAAGGCGTGCTGCGCGGCGAACTGCCGGTACGTTTTACCGATGCAGACGGCAATCCGCGTGAAGGCGTGATCACCAGCGGTACCTTCTCCCCGACGCTGGGCTACAGTATTGCACTGGCACGCGTGCCGGCCGGCATTGGCGAAACGGCGGTGGTTCAGATCCGCAACCGCGAAATGCCGGTCCACGTGACCAAACCGATTTTTGTTCGCGCCGGTAAGCCGGTCGCCTAATCATTTTTATCAGGAGAACTTCAATGAGCAATGTGCCAGCAGAACTGAAATACAGCAAAGAACACGAGTGGCTGCGCAAAGAGGCGGACGGCTCTTATACCGTTGGGATCACCGAGCACGCGCAAGAGCTGCTGGGCGACATGGTGTTTGTTGACCTGCCGGAAGTGGGCGCGACCGTTAGCGCGGGCGATGATTGCGCTGTCGCGGAATCTGTTAAGGCGGCATCCGATATCTATGCACCGGTGAGCGGCGAAATCATTGCCGTCAACGACGCGCTGAGCGACTCCCCGGAACTGGTCAACAGCGAACCGTATGAAGGCGGCTGGATCTTCAAGATCAAAGCCAGCGACGAATCACAGGTTGCTGCGCTGCTGGATGCCACCGCATACGAAGCCCTGTTAGAAGACGAGTAAGCCATTATCCCTCTCCCTTCGGGAGAGGACAGGGGTGAGGGTGCCCATCTTCCCCTCACCCTAACCCTCTCCCACAGGGAGAGGGAACTTATATTCACTGCACGTTTCAGGAACCATCGCTCATGACACAGACTTTAAGCCAGCTTGAAAACCGTGGCGCCTTCATTGAACGTCACATAGGGCCGGATGCTCAGCAACAGCAGGAGATGCTGAAGACAGTTGGCGCGGATTCATTAGACGCACTGATCGGCCAGATTGTGCCAAAAGACATCCAGCTTGCCACGCCACCACAGGTGGGCGAGGCGACGACTGAATTTGCTGCGCTGGCAGAATTAAAGGCCATTGCAGCCCTTAACAAGCGCTATAAGTCTTACATTGGCATGGGTTATACCAACGTGCAGCTACCGCCGGTGATCCTGCGCAACATGCTGGAAAACCCGGGCTGGTATACCGCGTATACCCCCTATCAGCCGGAAGTGTCCCAGGGCCGTCTGGAAGCGCTGTTGAACTTCCAGCAGGTGACCCTGGATCTGACCGGTCTCGACATCGCCTCTGCGTCTCTGCTGGATGAAGCGACCGCCGCGGCAGAAGCCATGGCGATGGCGAAACGCGTGAGCAAGCTGAAAAACGCCAACCGCTTCTTCGTGGCGGCGGATGTTCATCCGCAGACGCTGGACGTGGTACGCACTCGTGCGGAAACCTTTGGCTTCGACGTGATTGTCGATGATGCCGACAAAGTACTGGATCACCAGGATGTCTTTGGTGTGCTGCTACAGCAGGTGGGCACCACCGGCGAAGTGCATGACTACAGCGCCCTGATGACCGAACTCAAATCCCGCAAAGTCGTTGTCAGCGTCGCCGCTGATTTTATGGCACTGGTACTGTTGACGGCGCCTGGCAAACAGGGTGCGGATATCGTCTTCGGCTCTGCGCAGCGCTTCGGCGTGCCGATGGGCTACGGCGGCCCGCACGCGGCATTCTTTGCGGCAAAAGATGAATTCAAACGCTCCATGCCTGGCCGTATTATCGGTGTGTCAAAAGACGCTGCCGGTAACACTGCGCTGCGCATGGCGATGCAGACGCGTGAGCAGCATATCCGCCGCGAGAAAGCGAACTCCAACATTTGTACCTCGCAGGTTCTGCTGGCTAACATTGCCAGCCTGTATGCGGTGTTCCACGGTCCGGTTGGCCTGAAACGCATCGCCAGCCGCATTCACCGTCTGGCCGATATTCTGGCCTGCGGTCTGCAGCAGAAAGGCCTCAAACTGCGTCACGCTCACTACTTCGACACCCTGTGCGTTGAAGTGGCGGACAAAGCGGCGGTGCTGGCGCGTGCTGATGCGGCGCAAATCAACCTGCGCAGCGACATCCATAACGCGGTCGGCATCACCCTCGATGAATCCACCACCCGTGTAGATATCGTCAACCTGTTTAACGTGTTGCTGGGCGACGCGCACGGTCTGGATATTGATACGCTGGACAAAGAGGTCGCGCTCGACAGCCGCTCAATTCAGGAAAGCATGCTGCGTAACGATGCGATCCTGACGCACCCGGTCTTTAACCGCTACCACAGCGAAACCGAGATGATGCGTTACATGCACTCTCTGGAGCGCAAGGATCTGGCGCTGAACCAGGCGATGATCCCGCTGGGTTCCTGCACCATGAAGCTGAACGCGGCGGCGGAGATGATCCCTATCACCTGGCCTGAGTTTGCCGAGCTGCACCCGTTCTGTCCTGCCGAACAGGCGGAAGGGTATCACCTGATGATCAACCAGCTCTCCGACTGGCTGGTGAAACTGACGGGTTACGATGCGCTCTGCATGCAGCCAAACTCAGGTGCGCAGGGTGAGTACGCCGGTCTGCTGGCGATCCGCCACTATCACGAGAGCCGTAACGAAGGCCACCGTGATATCTGCCTGATCCCAAGCTCTGCCCACGGCACCAACCCGGCCTCCGCCCAGATGGCGGGGATGGAAGTGGTCGTGGTGGCGTGCGATAAGAACGGCAACATTGACCTCGCTGACCTGCGTGCGAAAGCCGAACAGGCGGGCGATAAGCTCTCCTGCATCATGGTGACCTACCCGTCGACTCACGGCGTGTACGAAGAGACCATCCGTGAAGTGTGTGAAGTGGTGCATCAGTTTGGCGGCCAGGTCTATCTCGACGGTGCGAACATGAATGCGCAGGTGGGCATCACCTCGCCGGGCTTCATCGGCGCGGACGTTTCGCACCTGAACCTGCATAAAACCTTCTGCATTCCGCACGGCGGTGGCGGCCCGGGTATGGGGCCAATCGGCGTGAAAGCACACCTGGCACCGTTTGTTCCAGGCCATAGCGTGGTGCAGATCGAAGGGATGCTGACCCGTCAGGGCGCGGTGTCAGCGGCACCGTTTGGTAGCGCCTCTATCCTGCCAATCAGCTGGATGTACATCCGCATGATGGGCGCGGAAGGGCTGAAGAAGGCAAGCCAGGTGGCGATCCTGAACGCTAACTACATCGCGACCCGCCTCAAGTCGGCCTACCCAGTGCTCTACACCGGTCGTGATGGCCGCGTGGCGCACGAGTGCATTCTGGATATTCGTCCGCTGAAAGAGCAGACCGGCATTAGCGAGCTGGATATTGCCAAACGTCTTATCGACTATGGATTCCATGCGCCAACCATGTCGTTCCCGGTTGCGGGTACGCTGATGGTGGAGCCAACGGAGTCCGAGAGCAAAGCCGAGCTGGACCGCTTTATTGATGCGATGCTGGCCATCCGCATGGAGATCGACCGCGTGCAGGACGGCGAATGGACGCTGGAAGACAACCCGCTGGTCAATGCGCCGCACACGCAGCATGAAATGGTGGCGGAGTGGAATCACGGTTACAGCCGTGAACTGGCGGTCTTCCCGGCCGGTGTGGCAAACAAATACTGGCCAACCGTGAAACGTCTTGATGACGTCTACGGTGACCGTAATCTGTTCTGCTCCTGCGTACCAATGAGCGAATACCAGTAATCGTGTTGATGTAGTAACGTAGGCCGGGTATGGCGAAGCCGCCATACCCGGCTTTTTTATTGGGAGAAAAGAATGGGTATTGCACTTGTAACAGGCGCCAGCCGCGGTATCGGTAAAGCCACCGCGCTGCAGCTGGCAAACGAAGGCTACACCGTGGCGGTGAATTATCACCACAATATCAAGGCTGCGACGGACGTTATCAACCAGATCGTCGGGGCGGGCGGTAAAGCCTTTGCCCTGCGCGCAGATATTAGCGATGAAGCGCAGGTACTGGCGATGTTCGACAGTCTTGACCGAGAAGCTGAGCCGCTGACCGCGCTGGTGAATAACGCCGGGATCCTGTTTGAGCAATCCACTATCGAAAATCTTTCGGCTGAACGCATTAATCGCGTGCTGGCAACCAACGTCACGGGGTATTTCCTTTGCTGCCGTGAAGCGGTAAAGCGTATGTCGCACAAACATGGCGGCAAGGGTGGGGCGATTGTGAATGTCTCCTCCGCGGCGTCACGACTGGGCGCACCGGGTGAGTATGTGGATTACGCGGCGTCCAAAGGGGCGGTGGATTCACTGACAACCGGGTTAGCGCTGGAAGTGGCGGCGCAAGGTATCCGCGTTAACTGCGTGCGCCCTGGGCTTATCTATACCGACATCCATGCCGACGGTGGAGAGCCGGGACGTGTGGATCGCGTTAAGTCGTTGCTGCCGATGCAGCGCGGCGGCCAGCCTGAAGAGGTAGCCCAGGCGATTGTCTGGCTGCTGAGCGAGAAAGCGTCGTACGTGACGGGCAGTTTTATTGAGTTAGCGGGCGGGAAGTAAACCCCTTACCCTAACCCTCTCCCCAAAAGGGAGAGGGGATCAATCGTAGCGCCGCCCGGCGTTACAGAGTTAAAGCGTCTCACCGTTACTGGCAATCACACCTTTATACCACTCGAAGCTTTTCTTACGGGAGCGCGACATGTCGCCCGTGCCGTCGTCGTGCTTGTTCACGTAGATAAAACCATAGCGCTTGCTGTACTGGCCGGTGGTGAACGACACGCAGTCGATACAGCCCCACGGCGTATAACCCATCAGGTCCACGCCATCATGCGTCACGGCTTTGATCATCTCTTCCACGTGAGCGCGCAGATAATCGATGCGGTAGTCGTCGTTAATGCTGCCATCTTCTTCCACTTTATCGTAGGCGCCAAAACCGTTCTCGACGATAAACAGCGGTTTCTGATAACGCTCGTATAGCTCACACAGAGAGTAGCGCAGACCCACAGGGTCAATCTGCCAGCCCCAGTCAGAGGCTTTCACATGCGGGTTGGGCACGCTGCCTTCAAAGCCTGAAATTGCATCGCCGGTACCGCCTTCTGCTTTGACGGCGTTAGTCATGTAATAGCTGAAACCTAAGTAGTCGCAGGTACCTTCACGCAGGATCTGCTCATCACCCGGCTCCATGTTAATGGTGAAACCACGGCGCTCCCACTCATTCAGTACATAAGACGGGTAATAACCGCGCAGCTGAACGTCGGTAAAGACATAGCGTTCACGCATGGATTCCTGGGCAAACATCACGTCCTCCGGTTTACAGGAGAACGGATAGAGCGCCACCATCGCCAGCATACAGCCGACCTTCATTTCCGGGTTAATACGACGCGCAGCTTTCACTGCCAGGGCGCTTGCCACAAACTGATGATGCAGCACCTGGTACATGGTCTCTTCCGGGTTGTCGTGCTCGGTATAGACCACACCGGAGCAGCAGTAACCGAACAGCGGGGCACGCCAGTTACGCTGGTTGTTGATTTCGTTGAAGGTCATCCAGTATTTGACCTTGTTTTTGTAACGCTCGAAGACCACTTCCGCGAAACGGACAAAGAAATCGACCACTTTACGGTTGGTCCAGGCGCCATATTCCTGCACCAGGTGCAGCGGCATTTCGAAGTGGGAGAGGGTGATCACTGGCTCGATGTTGTACTTTAGCAACTCATCGAACAGATCGTCGTAAAACTTCAGCCCTTCTTCATTGGGCTGCGTTTCGTCACCTTTCGGGAAGATGCGCGTCCAGGCGATAGAGGTGCGGAAACATTTGAAGCCCATCTCGGCAAACAGCTTGATGTCTTCTTTGTAGTGGCCGTGAAAGTCGATGGCCTCGTGGTTTGGGTAGTATTTACCCGGTACCACTTCCTGGGTGATTTCACGGGGAACGCCGTGCGCGCCACCGGTCAGCACGTCACAGATGCTCGGCCCTTTGCCGCCTTTGTTCCAGCCGCCTTCCACCTGGTGAGCAGCAACCGCGCCGCCCCATAAAAAATCTTTTGGTAAGGTTAATTTTTTCATCGTTGCTATTCTCAATTCATGACTTATTGGAATCGAGTCTAGCAAAGCGACATTAAATGTCACGATATAACAATTTGCCTGAATTGTAATTTGTCACATGCAAAAAACAGGATGTTTTATTCTGTTAATTTCTTCGCCAGTTTACGCCCGAGCGACTCCAGAATATAAATAACGGGAATTTGGGTGGTGATATCATACACGCCTGCAATACGCGTCTGGGGAACATGCCAGGAGAGATTAAAATCGGCCAGTTTTGCCAGCCGCGAGTGCTCATGGCTGGTAATGGAGAGTACCTTGCAGTGATGCAGGCTGAACTGGCTGGCGAAGCGCAGGATCTCTTCCGTTTCACCGGATACCGACAGTACAATCGCCAGCGCATTTTTGGCCATATCATTGGTCACCGGGAAATAAGGATCGTCGATATGGTTGCTGAATTTACCGATATTAGAAAAGAAGCGTGCACCATATTTTGCCAGCGAGCCTGAGGTCCCTGCGCCGACAAAGATAATTCGCTCGGACGATAATATTATCTCCACCGCTTCATCTAATAATGTATCGAACTCTTCATTATTAACGCTTTTAAAGAAGCTGATAATTTCACTGGCACCAAAATTTATCTGCTGAGGCTCATTCTGCTCCAGATAGAGCTTAAAGCGTACGCGAAATTCAGAGTAGCCTTCGCAGTTGAGTTTGCGGCAAAAGCGCAGGATAGTGGTGGTGGAGACACCCGCCGCGTCCGCCAGTTCGCGGATTGTCATGTACATCACTTTGTCACGATTTTTGATGACATAGTTGTAGACCATCATCTCCAGATTATTGAGACTGGCAATGGCGGCGTGGGTGAACATACTCACAGTGGCATAACTCTCATTCAGACTTCATTGATCCATCATAACATGCAGCCGGAGGGCAGGATCCATTTTTATGCCTTTGATTCATAATGATTAAATTTTAATGTGAACAAATGTAAGGTGAAACTGTTTTTTATATATATGATTTTTATATATAAATTATGGATTGAAATTATTTTAGCTAACAGGTGTTCACTGGAATCATTCTCAGTTAGCATAGTCATGCGATGAATAATCATCTTTCGTTTTCCCGGAGTTTTGTATGGTGAGCAGACCATTAATCGCACAGGGATATTCACTGGCTGAGGAAGTAGCCAACAGCATCAGCCACGGCATTGGCCTGGTGTTTGGGATTGTCGGTTTAGTGTTATTACTGGTGCAGGCGGTGGACACCAACGCCAGTGCCATGGCCATTACCAGCTACAGCCTGTATGGCGGGAGTATGATCCTGCTGTTTCTGGCGTCGACGCTGTATCACGCCATTCCGCATCAGCGGGCGAAGATATGGCTCAAAAAATTTGACCACTGCGCTATCTATCTACTTATTGCAGGCACCTACACGCCGTTCCTGCTGGTGGGCTTGAACTCACCGCTGTCGCGTGGCCTGATGATTGTGATCTGGAGCCTGGCACTGCTGGGGATCCTCTTTAAGCTGACCATTGCGCACCGGTTTAAGGTGTTGTCGCTGGTGACCTACCTGACGATGGGCTGGCTGTCGCTGATAGTGGTTTATCAGCTGGCGATTAAGCTGGCGGTAGGGGGCGTGACCTTGCTTGCCGTAGGCGGCGTGGTCTACTCGTTGGGCGTCATTTTCTATGTCTGCAAGCGCATCCCTTATAACCATGCTATTTGGCACGGCTTTGTACTTGGGGGCAGCGTGTGTCACTTCCTGGCAATTTATTTGTATGTGGGGCAGGTTTAGTTTTTACATCTTGCGGCCTGTTGCCCTCACCCTAACCCTCTCCCACAGCGAGAGGGAGAACACCAAAACCGTAGGCCCGGTAAGCGCAGCGCCACCGGGCGATACAGCATCACTCTTCCAGTGAATACGGCAGCGGCTCAATACTCAAGGTATTGGCATCATCACGCACGCGGAACACGCTGTCGGCTTCCATGTCGTTGTTCATCACCGCCTGCACCAGCAGACGGCCATCATCCAGCTGAACGGCGGCTAGCACGGTGCCGGTACGGCGCCAGTTTTCACCCATCTTCAGTTCTAAATCTTCACCTGCTTCCGGTACACGGCTGGCGTGACCCGCCAGAGTCCACAGCGCGCGCTTATTTGCGCCGCGGAATTTTGCCCGCGCGACCATCTCCTGGCCGGTGTAACAGCCTTTTTTAAAGCTAATGCCGCCCAGCGCCTGCAGGTTGGTCGCCTGCGGAATAAACTGCGCGCTGTTGGCCGCGTCAATCACCGGCAGACCCGCTTCAATGTTCAGTGCCAGCCACTGTTGGCTGTTATTGAACTGGGCTTCACCGCGCAGGGCCTCAGTTACGCGCTCGGCGGTCGCGGCGTCGGTCACCAGCAGGAAACGTTCTACAGGGTGTTCAAACCACAGGATGGAGGTCTCACCTTCGCTAACCAGCTGTTTTTCTGCATCCGGCAGTTCGTTGAACAGGTTTTTCAGCGCGGCACGCGCCTGAAAACCGGCCACGCCCAGCAGCACGTGCTCGTCATCTGGCGCAATGGTGACTTTAGAAAAGACCGCGTATTTCTTTAGCTCTTTAAGCTGGTCATCACGCAGGCTGCGGCGCTCAATAAAGGCAAAGCCATCCTGACGGCGGAACAGACGCAGGTTGCTCCACATTTTGCCTTTTGGATCGCAATGCGCAGCCAGCAGGTGCTGATGTTCGGTCATCTGGCTCACGTCTGCCGTGACCTGGCCCTGAAGGTATTTTTCGGCATCGGCACCAACGAGTGTGGCCAGTGCCCAGTCATCAAGAGAAATAAGCGTCAGCGGCAGACGCGCAGAGGCGGCGGGCTGGCGAGGAGAAAATGGTGTAAATGCCATAACGGTATCCTGAATTGCTTAACGCTTTGATAATGCCTAATGGTAAAAGAGACTACAGCCATTGCAAGCGCTTTCAGCAGGCCATTCGTGCCATAACGCAGCAATGCGTAGCGCCACGCAAAATAGTGTAATCCGCTGTCTTTATAGGGGTTATTCTGGAAGCCCACTTCAGCTTCGCAATATTCCAGTAAAGAAACGGTCAAAAACACGTTACACTAGCGAGTGTCCCCGCAGAGAAATAAAGAAGACTGAACGGGGTACCGACTGTGCCAAACGTAATGCAGGAAACAGAACATGGATATTAACAACAAGGCCCGTATTCACTGGGCATGCCGACGCGGCATGCGTGAACTTGATATCTCCATCATGCCTTTCTTCGAATATGAGTATGACAGCTTAAGCGATGAGGATAAGCGTCTGTTTGTTCGCCTGCTTGAGTCTGACGATCCCGATTTATTCAACTGGCTGATGAACCACGGCAAGCCCGCCGACACCGAGTTGCAACGGATGGTGCAATTAATTCAAACACGGAATCGGGAACGTGGTCCTGTGGCAATCTGATCTTCGCGTCTCGTGGCGCTCGCAGTGGATGTCGTTATTGCTCCACGGCCTGGTCGCGGCATTTGTTTTACTGATGCCGTGGCCGCTTAGCTATACGCCGCTGTGGCTGTTGTTGCTGTCGTTCGTCGTTTTTGACAGCGTGCGCAGCCAGCGCCGGATCAATGCCCGCCAGGGTGAGATCAAATTACTGATGGACTCCCGCCTGCGCTGGCAGGGTCAGGAGTGGGATATCCTCGGTATGCCCTGGATGCTCAGTTCCGGCATGATGCTACGGTTACGCCAGGTGGGCGGCGGTAAGTGTCAGCATCTGTGGCTGGCCGCCGACAGTATGGATATTGCGGAGTGGCGGGAACTGCGCCGGATGCTACTGCAGCAGCAACCGACGCAGGAATAATACGCGTTAACTGAACTTCTCGGCCATTTCGCCCAGAATCTGTTCGCACCAGGTTTGCAGACGCTCGTCGCTCAGATCGTACTGGTTGGTTTCATCCAGCGCGAGCCCGACAAACAGCTGGCCGTCTGCGATAATCGGTTTTTTACTGGTAAATTCGTAACCTTCCGTTGGCCAGTAGCCGATAAACGTGACGCCCTTCGGTGCCAGCTTATCGTGCAGCATGCCGAGAGCATCCAGGAACCATTCCCCGTAACCGAACTGGTCGCCCATACCGTACATGGCAATGATTTTGCCGTCGAGGTTGAGCGTATCGAGCTGATCCCAGATGGCTTCCCAGTCTTCCTGTATCTCACCGAAATCCCAGGTCGGGATGCCGAGGATCAATACGTCGTACTGCTCCATCAGCGTGAGCGCATCGTCCTTCAGGTTATGCAACGTCACCAGTTCCGGGCCAATGATGTCGCGAATTTTCTCTGCCGCCATTTCGGTGTAGCAGGTGCTGGAACCATAAAACAGACCAATATTCATCGCGTATCTATCTCAATTCTTGCTATGACTTTGCGCGTAGTGTACCAGAAACCGCTCGCAATCAGGCATAATGCCCGGATTGCAGAATCAAAGGGGCTGATGTGGAAAAGGATCTCGCACTCATCGAACAGTTTCTCGACGCGCTGTGGCTGGAGAAAAACCTGGCCCAAAATACGCTGAGCGCCTATCGGCGGGACCTCACCATGCTGGTGGAGTGGCTGGCACACCGGGGACTGTCGCTGGAGAGCGCACAAAGCGACGACCTGCAGGCGCTGCTCGGCGAGCGTATGGAAGGGGGCTACAAAGCCACCAGCTCTGCGCGTCTGCTCAGTGCAATGCGTCGACTGTTCCAGCATCTCTACCGTGAGAAAATTCGCGCGGACGATCCCAGCGCCCTCCTGGCATCGCCTAAACTCCCGCAGCGGCTACCGAAAGATCTCAGCGAAGCACAAGTTGAGAGATTATTACAATCTCCGGCTGTTGACCTGCCGCTGGAGTTACGCGATAAAGCCATGCTTGAGCTATTGTATGCTACCGGCTTGCGCGTTTCGGAACTGGTTGGCCTGACGATGAGCGACATCAGCTTGCGTCAGGGCGTGGTTCGTGTGATCGGTAAAGGGAACAAGGAACGGCTGGTCCCGCTGGGAGAAGAGGCGGTGTACTGGCTGGAAACGTATCTGGAGCACGGTCGTCCGTGGTTGCTGAACGGCGTTTCTATCGATGTCTTGTTCCCCAGTCAGCGTGCGCAGCAGATGACGCGGCAAACGTTCTGGCATCGCATCAAGCATTACGCCACACTGGCGGGCATTGACAGTGAAAAGCTGTCGCCGCACGTGTTGCGGCATGCCTTTGCGACACATCTGCTGAACCACGGCGCCGATCTGCGCGTGGTGCAGATGCTGCTGGGACACAGCGATCTTTCCACGACGCAAATTTACACCCATGTCGCGACGGAACGCCTGCGGCAGCTACACCAACAGCACCACCCTCGCGCGTGAGTGCCGACGAATTGTTACAGGATCTTATATGAAAAAGTCTTTTGCGCTGTTCACCCTGCTGGCAGCCTCTTTTACCGGTTTTGCCCATGCGGATGACGCCGCTATCAAACAGTCGCTGACGAAACTCGGCGTAACCAGCAGCGATATTCAGCCTGCGCCGGTGGCTGGGATGAAAACCGTTTTAACCAACAGCGGCGTGCTGTACGTGACCGAAGATGGCAAACACATTATTCAGGGGCCGATGTACGACGTAAGCGGCGCGCAGCCGGTGAACGTGACCAACCAGCTGCTGATGAAAAACCTGAATGCGCTCGAAAAAGAGATGATCGTTTATAAGGCGGCGCAGGAAAAACACGTTATAACCGTCTTTACCGACATCACCTGTGGCTACTGCCACAAGCTGCATGAAGAGATGAAAGATTACAACGCGCTGGGCATTACCGTGCGTTATCTGGCTTTCCCTCGCGCGGGTGTGCAGAGCCAGCCTGAGCAGGACATGAAGGCCATCTGGTGTGCAAAAGATCGTAACAAAGCGTTTGATGACGCGATGAACGGTAAGGGTGTACAGCCGGCTTCCTGTGATATTGATATTGCCAACCACTACGCGCTGGGCGTGCAGTTTGGCGTGACCGGTACGCCAGCCATTGTCTTAAGCAACGGCTACGTTGTCCCGGGCTATCAGGGGCCAAAAGAGATGAAAGAGTTCCTCGACGCGCACCAGAAACAGTTTGGTGGTAAATAATCCGCGTGAAAGCCCCAATAAAATTGCGCCGCCGCGACGCGGTTGAACAGGTTGATTTGCCAGCCGATCTTCCGCCGCTGTTAAAGCGGCTCTACGCCAGCCGAGGCGTGCGGAGTGCAGGCGATCTTGAGCGCAGCGTCAAAGGGATGCTGCCCTGGCAGCAGCTGAACGGCATCGAAAAAGCCACTGAAATGCTCTACAACGCGCTTCGTGAAGGCACGCGCATTGTGGTGGTGGGGGATTTCGATGCCGACGGCGCCACCAGCACCGCGCTGAGCGTGCTCAGCCTGCGCGCGCTGGGCTGCGAAAACGTCACCTATCTGGTGCCTAACCGCTTTGAAGATGGTTATGGCCTTAGCCCGGAAGTGGTCGATCAGGCACATGCCCGCGGCGCGCAGATGATCCTGACCGTAGATAACGGGATCTCCTCCCATGCGGGGGTCGATCACGCGCATCAGTTGGGGATCCCGGTGCTGGTCACCGATCACCACCTGCCGGGTGAAACGCTGCCGGCCGCTGAAGCCATTATTAACCCGAACCTGCGCGACTGCGATTTCCCGTCGAAATCACTGGCGGGCGTGGGCGTGGCGTTTTATCTGATGCTGGCGCTGCGTACTCTGCTGCGGGATAAAGGCTGGTTCGAGTCCCGCGGGATCGCCGTGCCCAATCTGGCCGAGTATCTCGATCTTGTTGCGCTCGGCACCGTGGCGGACGTGGTACCGCTCGATACCAATAACCGTATCCTCACCTGGCAAGGGTTAAGCCGCATTCGTGCGGGCAAGTGTCGTCCGGGTATTAAGGCGCTGCTGGAGATTGCGAACCGCGATCCGCTCAAGCTCGCCGCCAGCGATTTGGGCTTTGCCCTCGGCCCGCGCCTGAACGCGGCCGGCAGGCTGGACGATATGTCCGTCGGCGTCGCGCTGCTGCTGTGCGACAACATTGGTGAAGCGCGCGTGCTGGCGAATGAACTGGATGCGCTGAACCAGACCCGCAAAGAGATCGAACAGGGAATGCAGGCTGAAGCACTAACCCTGTGTGAAAAGCTTGAACGCAGTGGTGAAACATTGCCGGGCGGGCTGGCGATGTACCACCCTGAGTGGCATCAGGGGGTGGTGGGCATTCTGGCGTCGCGTATTAAAGAGCGTTTCCACCGTCCGGTGATTGCATTTGCGCCCGCAGGCGATGGCACGCTGAAGGGCTCCGGTCGTTCGATTCAGGGGCTGCACATGCGCGATGCGCTGGAGCGTCTGGATACGCTCTACCCGGGCCTGATGCTCAAATTCGGTGGTCACGCGATGGCGGCAGGCTTGTCGCTGGAAGAGGCGAAATTCGACGAGTTTCAGCGTCTGTTTGGCGAACTGGTGACTGACTGGATCGACCCGGCTCTGCTGCAGGGGGAAGTGATTTCCGACGGTGAGCTCGCACCGATGGAGATGACCATGGAAGTGGCGCAAATGCTACGCGATGCAGGCCCGTGGGGGCAGATGTTCCCGGAGCCGCTGTTCGATGGCCGCTTCCGTCTGCTGCAACAGCGCATCGTGGGCGAACGTCACTTGAAAGTGATGGTGGAACCGGTGGGCGGCGGCCCGCTGTTGGATGGTATTGCCTTTAACGTCGATACCACTGTCTGGCCGGACAATGGCGTACGCGAGGTCGAACTGGCCTACAAACTGGATATCAACGAGTTTCGCGGTAACCGCTCCCTTCAAATCATCATCGACAATATCTGGCCAATTTAGCGGCAGTAATCTCTATAAAAAAGGGCGTGGATTCGGTACAATCCCGCTCTTATCACCGCATTTTGACAAGTCCATAAAAGAAAACAGACCATGTTTGAAATTAATCCGGTAAAAAACCGTATTCAGGACCTCACGGAGCGCTCTGACGTTCTTAGGGGGTATCTTTGACTACGATGCCAAGAAAGAGCGTCTTGAAGAAGTAAACGCCGAGCTGGAACAGCCGGACGTCTGGAACGAGCCTGAACGCGCGCAGGCGCTGGGTAAAGAGCGTTCCTCTCTCGAAGCTATCGTAGATACGCTGGATCAAATGGCTCAGGGGCTGGAAGACGTTTCCGGTTTGCTGGAGCTGGCTGTAGAAGCCGACGACGAAGAAACCTTTAACGAAGCCGTGGCAGAGCTCGACGTGCTGGAAGAGAAGCTGGCGCAGCTTGAGTTCCGTCGTATGTTCTCCGGCGAATACGATAGTGCTGACTGCTATCTCGATATCCAGGCGGGTTCTGGCGGTACTGAAGCGCAGGACTGGGCCAGCATGCTGATGCGCATGTATCTGCGCTGGGCTGAAGCGCGTGGCTTTAAAACCGAGATTATCGAAGAGTCTGAAGGCGAAGTGGCTGGCATTAAGTCCGTCACCATCAAGATCATTGGTGACTACGCCTACGGCTGGCTGCGTACCGAAACCGGCGTTCACCGCCTGGTACGTAAGAGCCCGTTCGACTCCGGTGGTCGTCGTCATACCTCATTCAGCTCCGCGTTTGTTTACCCCGAAGTTGACGAAGATATCGATATCGAAATCAACCCGGCAGATCTGCGTATCGACGTTTACCGCGCATCTGGCGCGGGCGGACAGCACGTTAACCGTACGGAATCGGCGGTACGTATTACCCACATTCCAACCGGGCTGGTAACACAGTGCCAGAATGACCGTTCCCAGCATAAGAACAAAGACCAGGCCATGAAGCAGATGAAAGCGAAGCTTTATGAGCTGGAGATGCAGAAGAAAAATGCTGAGAAACAGGCGATGGAAGACAACAAGTCTGATATCGGCTGGGGCAGCCAGATCCGTTCTTACGTCCTTGATGACTCCCGCATCAAAGACCTGCGTACCGGGGTTGAAACCCGTAACACGCAGGCGGTGCTGGACGGCAGCCTGGATCAATTTATCGAAGCAAGTTTGAAAGCAGGGTTATGAGGAACCAACATGTCTGAACAACAAGCACAGGGCGCTGACGCGGTAGTCGATCTTAACAACGAACTGAAAACCCGCCGCGAGAAGCTGGCAGCGCTGCGCGAGCAGGGCGTGCCGTTCCCGAACGATTTTCGTCGTGACCACACCTCAGACCAACTGCACGCTGACTTCGACGCTAAAGAAAACGAAGAGCTGGAAGCGCTGAACATCGAAGTGGCCGTTGCGGGCCGCATGATGACCCGTCGTATCATGGGTAAAGCCTCTTTCGTTACCCTGCAGGACGTGGGCGGCCGCATTCAGCTGTACGTTTCCCGTGACGATCTGCCAGAAGGCATCTACAACGAGCAGTTCAAGAAGTGGGACCTGGGCGATATCCTGGGCGCGAAAGGTAAACTGTTCAAAACCAAGACCGGTGAACTGTCTATCCACTGCACCGAACTGCGTCTGTTGACCAAAGCCCTGCGCCCGCTGCCGGACAAATTCCACGGCCTGCAGGATCAGGAAGCGCGCTACCGCCAGCGTTATCTGGACCTCATCTCTAACGATGAGTCCCGCAAGACTTTCAAAATTCGCTCCCAGATCATGGCCGGTATCCGCCAGTTCATGGTTAACCGCGACTTTATGGAAGTGGAAACCCCAATGATGCAGGTGATCCCGGGCGGTGCTTCTGCACGTCCGTTCATCACCCATCACAACGCCCTGGACCTGGACATGTACCTGCGTATTGCGCCGGAACTGTACCTGAAGCGTCTGGTGGTGGGTGGGTTCGATCGCGTGTTCGAAATCAACCGTAACTTCCGTAACGAAGGCATCTCCGTGCGTCATAATCCAGAGTTCACCATGATGGAACTCTATATGGCGTATGCAGATTACAAAGATCTGATCGAGCTGACCGAATCCCTGTTCCGCACCCTGGCGCAGGACATTCTGGGCACCACGCAGGTACCTTACGGTGAAGAAGTGTTCGACTTCGGCAAGCCGTTCGAAAAACTGACCATGCGCGAAGCCATCAAGAAATACCGCCCGGAAACCAACATGGCGGATCTGGATAACTTCGATTCTGCAAAAGCGATCGCTGAAAGCATCGGTATTAAAGTGGAGAAGAGCTGGGGTCTGGGCCGTATCGTGACTGAGATCTTCGAAGAAGTGGCAGAAGCGCACCTGATTCAGCCGACCTTCATCACTGAATACCCGGCTGAAGTGTCCCCGCTGGCGCGTCGTAATGACGAGAACCCGGAGATCACTGACCGCTTTGAATTCTTCATCGGTGGCCGTGAAATCGGCAACGGCTTTAGCGAGCTGAACGATGCAGAAGATCAGGCGCAGCGCTTCCAGGATCAAGTTGACGCAAAAGCGGCAGGCGACGACGAAGCGATGTTCTTCGACGAAGACTACGTGACGGCGCTGGAGCACGGCCTGCCACCAACGGCGGGTCTGGGTATTGGTATTGACCGTATGGTAATGCTGTTCACCAACAGCCACACCATCCGCGACGTGATCCTGTTCCCGGCGATGCGTCCGGTTAAATAACGTCTGCAGATCGTAAAAAGCCCCGTGCGATAGTCGCCGGGGCTTTTTTATTTGGCGGCGAAGGCCCGCAGTTTTTCGCGTGCCGCCGTAGCCTCCATCACCATCCAGGGGCTAAAGGCCCACGGTGTGGCATCCAGAGCCTGGAACAACGCGTCCAGATCAACCCATTCGTATGCCATCACTTCATCACTGTTGATCGTCAGCGCATTCGTGATCCTGGCGGCAAAGACCGGACAAATCTCATTTTCAACGATCCCGGAAGGATCGGTTTCACAGTAGCGAAACTCAGCGGCGACAGGGGTGATCCCGGTAATTTCGGCTCCCACTTCATAGCGGCAGCGGCGCACAATGGCCTGATCAATCGCTTCACCAGATTGCGGATGGCCGCAGACTGAGTTCGTCCAGACACCCGGCCAGGCTTTTTTGCTTAATGCGCGACGGGTGATAAGACATTCCCCTTTGGCATTGAAGAGCCAGGAAGAGAACGCCAGATGGAGTGGGGTATGGGAGGTATGTGCAGCGTATTTTTCCTGAGTGCCAATCACCATTCCCTGGTCATTTACCAAAATAACGTGTTCTTGAATACTCATTGATGCTCCAGTGCTAACCATGCGGATGGCTCAGCACCACCAGCGATGTCATTATACTGCATTCCGGTACGAACGGTTTGTTCCACAGAGCGGAAAAGGGCTGACCCATATCTGTTTGGGCTGGTATTATAGGGCGCCATTCACGCTGACCGAGGATCTGTTTTGTTTGCAGGAAGCCTGACGAGAAATCCCATCACTGCCGTGTTCTGCCTGATGCTGACGCTATTACTGGCAGGCTGTTCAGGGAGTAAATCTTCGGATATGGGCAGCTATTCCGGTGCGGTCTATACCGTGAAGCGCGGGGATACGCTGTACCGGATTTCGCGCGCGACGGGGACCAGCGTAAAGGAGCTGGCGCGTCTGAATAATATCTCTCCGCCATATACCATCGAAGTGGGGCAGAAGCTGAAGGTTAATGGCGGTTCATCCTCGGGCAAAAAATCGTCGTCGAAAGGCAAAACCGCCAAAGTGACGCCATCCTATGCGGTGCCGCAATCCTCCTGGCCGCCTGTCGGACAGCGCTGCTGGATTTGGCCGGCCAGCGGTAAAATTGTGCTGCCATACTCCTTATCTGAAGGCGGCAATAAGGGAATCGATATTGCAGCCGCGCGCGGTACGCCGGTTTATGCCTCCGGAGCAGGGAAGGTCGTGTACGTGGGCAACCAGCTGCGCGGTTACGGTAATTTGATCATGATTAAGCATGGTGAAGACTACATCACGGCTTATGCGCATAACGACACAATGCTGGTTAATAACGGCCAGAACGTGAAGGCGGGGCAGAAGATCGCCACCATGGGCAGCACGGGCACGGATACGGTGAAGCTGCACTTCCAGATCCGTTATAAGGCCACCGCCATCGACCCGCAGCGTTATCTTCCGGCACAGGGCAGCAAGCCGAAGTGCTAAGTGATTATTTTATCGCCATTTAGTTGCGAAGAGGCTTGTATGAAGAGGCGTAAGGTCTATAATGCTTTACGCACCTCAAAGCGGGCGTAGTTCAATGGTAGAACGAGAGCTTCCCAAGCTCTATACGAGGGTTCGATTCCCTTCGCCCGCTCCAGACTCAATTCTTCTGACATTTACCAATCTCAAGTTTACTTTATAAGTCAGCAACAATAGCATTCTGTTAGTCTAATGAACTCAATAGTATCTCCCCGGTTCAACCTAAACTTAGGGTACAGAAAGGAGCATAATTGGTATCACTTGTATCCAGAGGGCCGGCAGGAAATGAGTATCGTACTTTAAATGAATGGTATTGTGATTCAGCGTACCCGGACACTGGTTTGATAGTTTTTGTCGATCCATGAACTGATTTAAGCTAACCAAGCTCTCTGGTTACGCTTAATTATTAAGATTAAAAGTTATTTAATAGTGAAAATGATGACCTTATTTATTAAAGGTGTCAGGAAATGTCTGGATTGAATTAATTAAAATAATACATTATGGCGGAATTGAGTATAATCAATTCTTATAATTACCATAAAAATACTGATATAAACATATCTTTTAGAAAACTGTAATGCAAACAGCTTGTCTATAATTTCAGATTATCTTGATTTATTCGCACATACGTATTAATTATTTGAATAATGGCCGTGATGTATAACATCCTGGTTTCTTTTGTATGTTCATTTTTTTGAAGGTTAACAACAAAGGCAACATCTATTACTTTTGTGCTTTAACAATTATGATTAATCACAATGAGGCACAGAGCCTCAATCTGAAAAAGCTAATCTGAGGATACGATCATGAAAAGCATTAAAAAATTAGTCGCAGTGGCGATATTATCTGTGGTCTCTTTTGGCAGTTTCGCACAGAGCGTAACGGCTACTGCATCCACACTTGAAAGTGCTGAAGTCAAGGTAGCAACCCAGGCGCAAAAAGCTGGGGCATCATATAGAATTACCAGTGCACGTGTTGACAATGGCGT
Organism: Enterobacter cloacae complex sp. 394F7; assembly: GCF_057320385.1. Lineage (NCBI taxonomy): Bacteria > Pseudomonadati > Pseudomonadota > Gammaproteobacteria > Enterobacterales > Enterobacteriaceae > Enterobacter > Enterobacter cloacae complex sp. 394F7. The sequence continues at coordinate 26,239 of NZ_JBXWCS010000003.1, forward strand.
TTATATGACAGCCAAACTGGTCAAAAAAAGACTGTGATATTATCGACATATCATTAAAAAAACTGCAAGGGAGCAGCTTTTTTAATTCTAATGTATCGAGTTGTAAAATATTAGCTTGTGATAGTTGTTAAATTTATATGAGTTAAGTTGTGCGTAACCCCTGCCAATTTTAGAATTATCCTCATTTATAACAATTACATCCTGACTCCGTAGCTTAGTTACTGTAAGAGAAGAGATGAATACATACGATTCTGTAAATTATGTTAAGTAATTCATTGATATAAAAGTAAAAAGGAATAGCAGAGCCTTATGACTAACATAATGCTATTGTTGATGTTTTTATGTTTGCTTTTCATTATGTATTTTTTAGGGATACTGAATCCAATAATTGAATGTTTATTCGCTTCGTTAAATTGTTTACTTTGTGTTTGTTACTCATTCAACCGGGAGCTGTAATGAATATTCGCGTTCGTCTATACAAGCCTGGGCCACCGAGTTCGATGGTTTTTGAAGAATTAGCTGAACTTCCGACACCTGCCACAGGCGAAGTTCGGTTGCGTCATGAAGCCATCGGCTTGAACTTCATTGATACATTATTCAGGTCCGGGATATACCAAGCGCAACTTCCTATAGAGATGGGTGTAGAAGGCGCGGGGGTTATTGAAGAAGTTGGGCCTGGAGTTACTGATTTTAAAGTTGGTGATAGAGTTGCTTATTTTTTTTCAGCTGGCGCTTATTCAACCGAGCGTTTGATCGAAGCGCGATTCCTTATAAAGCTCCCGCGAACTATTAACTCAACCTTAGCCGCAGCGACATTTACTAAAGGACTCACTGGCTGGATGATGTTATACGGTGTACATCAATTGCAACCTAATGAGGTTATTTTAATTAACGGCGTGTCTGGTGGTGTCGGTTCCATTGTGGCTCGCTGGGCGAAGGCTCTGGGTGCTATGGTCATTGCAAGTGTAGGCTCAGAGGCAAAAGCGGGCCTTGTTCGTAGCTATGGAATAGAGCATGTTTTGAATGTTAACGACCCACTTCTGGTGGAACGCATACTCGAGTTGACAGACGGAAGGGGAGTTGACGTTGTCTATGAACTGGTGGGTAAACAAACATTTGCTCAATCAATCGCTGCCCTGAAAGATGGCGGTGAGTTGATCCATGTCGGTAACGCTTCCGGCTTTCCAGATATAGACAAGACGGCAATTTCAGCCCGCAGAATCCGCCATGTACAACCCAGCACGGCACAATATGTCGGTGAGCGGGATGCATTGGAGCGTGCCAGCACCGACGTGTTCCAGGCAATAGAACAAGGAATATTCGGTTACGAGTCTCCTGATATTTATAACATGTACGAAATTGCGCGTGCGCATCAGGATATGGCCGATCGTAAAATTGTAGGTGCAGCCATAATACTTCCCAATGTGACAACATTGAGCGACATGGCTAAGGCCATCGTGCGCCTGAATACAGAGGAAGTACAGGGCGGTGGCAATTTTTCGCTGTTTGAGCAGCTTTTTGCGGATGATTTTATCGATCATACACCTCAGCCGAACTGTACTCCCGATAAAAAAGGTGCACGCACCTTATATCTAAAACTTCGTGAAGCTTTTCCCGATTTTCACGCTGTTATCCATTGGCAAACAGTAGATGGGGATCGAGTAACAACTTACAAAACTTATTACGGTACCCACCTGGGCGATTTTCTGGGAGTTTCGCCAACTGGCCGTAAAATCCATTTCGATACTGTGGACGTAATGCGCGTTCAAAACTGCCAGATCATTGAACATTGGGGGGTAGCACATCTCTATTCTTTGATGCAGCAATTGGGTTCTATTGCGTAAGTAGATGGTGGTCAGAATGGAAAAAGATTTCCTTGATAAAGTAATTCTCGTCACTGGCGCAGGGTCGGGGATTGGTCGAGAGGCTGCGAGGCTTTTCGCAACACGAGGCGCATTAGTGTATGCAATTGATCTAAACGTAAATACTTTGGAGGAAACAGGTCACATTATTTCGTCTGAAGGTGGTCAAACCCGTTTGGTTAATATTAATGTAAGCCAGGAGTCTGAGGTAAGTGCATTATTGATACGTATTGATAGCGAGGTCGGACGACTCGATGGTGCGCTAAATAATGCGGGCATAACCGGTGGGACGTATCGCATTGAAAATTATCCATCCGAAGATTTTGACCATGTTATTTCAGTCAATCTGCGTAGTGTATTTCTTGGCATGAAATATCAATTACCTCTGATCAAACGAACAGGAGGAACGATTGTCAACACAGCTTCAGTGGCTGCGTTGACTGGTCCTGGTGGTATGTGTGCATATGCGGCATCTAAACATGGCGTATTAGGATTGACAAGAGTTGCCGCAATGGAAAATGCAGCACATGGCATTCGAATTAACGCTATTGCACCAGGATGGACAGAGACACCGATGGTAATTGCTAACAGTGCGCAAAACCCTGCATTCGCGGATTTGTTGAAAGAAAGTATTCCGGCAAAGCGTGGTGCTCACCCTGCTGAGATTGCTGAGGCAGCAGTATGGATGTCATCTCATGCGGCTAGTTATTTACATGGGCAGATGCTCATTTTAGACGGCGGTATGACAGTCGGCGGCTTTGAAGCGTAACTTATTCCTCTATAGGAGAGCGTAATGAGTAACCTTTTAAATAATAAGGTGGTTATTGTTACTGGCGCCGCCAGTGGCATTGGAAGGGCGATAGCGATATCGGCAGCTAAACATGGTGCGCGCGCGGTGATCGTTTCGGATATCACGGAAGAGCCGCGTGAAGGGGGGACCAAAACAACCAGTGAAATTACAAAACTTGGTGTTATTGGTCGATTTGTTAAAGCAGACGTCAGTAAACGTATTGAGGTAGATGCCTTAGTTGATACGGCCATGGAATTTGGCGGGCTCGATTTAATGGTCGCAAATGCTGGTATTACCTTACGCTCGGATGGCCCTTATGTTGAAGAAGAGCAGTACCGGCGTTTAATGTCTATTAACCTGGATGGCACTTTATTTTGTGCTCAATCATCTGCAAAGCAGATGCAGGCAAACAATAAGCCAGGCAGTATTGTCCTGATGGCTAGTATGGGGGGGATTGTTGGTGCGGGTATGACAGTTGCATATTCGACCAGCAAAGGTGGTGTTGTGTTAATGGCAAAGGCTCTTGCTGATGCCCTTGGCCCCGATGGCATCCGTGTCAATGCGGTGGCACCTGGTACCATTGATACTCATTTGTTACGTAATAGTCCCGGAATCGCCGAAGCGGCGGAAGGCTTCCGGCAGCGTACCCCTCTGCGTCGCCTTGGTAAACCTGCAGAAATAGGAGACGCGGTCGTTTGGTTAGGTTCTGATATGTCGAGTTATGTAACAGGTATTGCCCTGCTCGTGGACGGCGGCCTGCTGTCAGTTATATAAGCTTTTAAGTACTAATATACTAATTAGTGGAGAAATTTATGTCTAAAGTCCTTGTTCTGTATTATTCATCCTATGGTCATATAGAAGCTATGGCCGACGCTGTGGCAAGTGGCGCTCGCAGTACTGGTGCAACAGTAGACATCAGGCGTGTGCCAGAAACAGTACCTGAAGAAATCGCTAAAGGTGCCCATTTTAAGCTGCAACAAAATGCGCCAGTAGCCAAGGTTGACGATTTGGTCAATTATGACGCGATTATTATCGGAGCGCCAACACGTTTCGGCCGTATGCCGTCACAAATGGCTGCATTCCTTGACCAGGCTGGAGGTCTGTGGGCTCGTGGTGCGCTAAATGGAAAAGTGGGAGGTGCTTTTACTTCCACTGCTACACAGCATGGGGGGCAGGAAGTCACACTATTCTCAATCATCACAAATATGCTGCATTTTGGCATGACAATTGTCGGTCTGCCATATAGTTACTCTGGACAGATGTCAATTGAAGAAATTGTAGGCGGTAGCCCTTATGGTGCCACAACTATCGCAGGAGGGCAGGGGCAACGTTTACCAAGCGAGATTGAGCTTGGAGGGGCGCATCACCAGGGCGCGCTTATTGCCAAAACAGCCAATAAACTGTTTGATTAATTTTTCATATTCTCCCATGTGTCATCATTATTTTGATACACGTGGGGGCATAATGTATTGATTATTCTTAATGATTTCGGAAACCCATTCTACGAAAACCCGTGTCCGCGAGTTCATATAGCGGTTGGCAGGATATATGATATGTAGTGGCACAGACGGTGATGACCACTGGGGAAAAAGAGGTATTAATTTACCATCGTTAATTGAGGGTTGTAGCATGAAAGCTGGCCCCGATACAATGCCAAGTCCGGCTATAGCTGCAGAAAATAATGCATTAATGTCATTAACAGAGATAAAATATTTACTCTTAATTTCTACATTTTCTTTCTGCGATTTTAGCTTAAGCAGCATTTGCCGTACTGAACCAGTATACTGATAATGTATAAGGGTATGTCCGTTTTCAATATCGAGGGGGATGGCTGGCATGGTATGTTTCGCAAGATAAATTGGCGATGCGCAAAGAATAAATGGCAAATTGCCCAGATGGCGGGCAATTAGGGAAGTGGTTCGAATCTCCCCTGCTTGTATAACGCAATCAATTTGTTCGTTTACCATATCTAAGGCTTTGTCACTTACCTCCACATCAAGTTGCATCTCAGGATAATGCAGGCGAAAGTCTCCAAGCGCAGGGATGATAAGATGTGATGCCATACTTGATATATGAACACGCAAACGTCCATGCGGATTCTTCTGGCCAGCTGATAACTCAGACTCAATTGCATACCATTCGGCAAGCAAATTAACCATACGTTCAAAATAAAGTGCGCCATCATTTGTTGGTGACACTTTTCTGGTGGTTCGGTGGAGTAATTTTACGCGTAAATGTGCTTCCAGCGCTTGGACTAATTTTGTAACCGTATTTTTAGGTATTTCAAGAGATTCTGCCGCCCTTGCAAAGCTCCCCGTTTCGACAATGCGAACAAAAATTCGCACAGCGGTAAAATAATCCACAATATTATCCTCCCAATTAATGTTTACGTTAATGGAACGGGCCAATAAGCGTGCACTCTGGCCCGCTCCAGGCGCTTACCACGGTTGTTCTGTAGGCATTATGAACATTTCTGCCACGTCTACATGGTCTGGCGCTTGCAATACGTAAATGATGGAGTCAGCAATATCTTCTGACCTCAGGAATTTCATCTGTTCTTTTAAACCCTCCATCTGTTTACGATAATCCTGGTCTGTAATATGCTCGAATAGCTCGCTTTCAACAGCTCCTGGCTGTAAGGATGTAACACGGATGTTGTATTTAGGCGATAACTCCATTCGTAGAATATCTGTAAAAGCAGCGACCGCATGCTTTGTCGCACAATACACTCCAAGGCCTGGAAACGTTTTTCGACCAGCGATAGAAGATGTATTAATTATATGTCCTGATTTTTGATTTTGCATGATAGGGAGTATGGATGAAACAGTATTAAGCACACCTTTGATGTTAACATCTACCATACGATGCCATTCATCAACTTTCAGTTGTGAAATGTCTGAAATAGGCATAAGCCCTGCGTTGTTGAAAGCGATATCAATATGTCCATAAGTCTTATGTAGTATATCCACACCTTCTTTCACCGAGGCCTGATCAGTTACATCCATCTCCAGTGCAAGTGATTCACCACCAGCAGCCTTGATCTCTGTGACAAGTGCTTGTAGTCGATCCATCCGACGGGCAGCCAGACCAACAACCACGCCATGCCGAGCGAGTTTTTTTGCGGTGGCTGCACCGATGCCGCTTGAAGCTCCAGTCACGATAGCTACTTTACCTTTAAGTTCCATAATTGATCCTCTCGTTAACTAGTTTAATATCTTCAGGTAAATCTTCTGAAGCACGGTTCAATAATGTCTCTTTTAGCAGTAGTATGCGCGCGGAAAATTGCTCAACCTATCGTGGTTTTGCTACGAACATAATCGGCTCGAAATCTTGATGGTGGTACACCATAAAGTTTGCGGAAGACTGCGGCAAAATGGCTTGGACTGTTATATCCTACGGCTAAGGCTATATCGATAATCGAGCAATCTGTTTCGGATAATAGGCGACGAGCCTCGTCCATTCGTAACCGGATAAAGTAATCTGATGGCGAATAACCGGTTGATTGCTTGAAAACGCGGCTGAAATGAAATTCGCTTAACTCTGTCAATTCAGCTAACCGTGCTAAATTAAATGGTCGAGCTAACTCTTCGCGCATCGCTTTAAAAACTCTATACAGTTTATACGCCTGTAAACCTCCCCGAGGGCGACTTACATTAGTTCCGTAAGTACGAGCCAGATGAACCGCCAGTGCTTGAGCGATGCCTTGGATAAATGGTCCACTAGGTGGATCCTGAAAGAACATCTCCGTGCGAATATGCTCCAGCAAAGCTGAAACTGTTTGATCTTTTGCTCCCGATACTTCCTGCAATTCAATATCTGGCATCATGGCCACACCGATATAGACGTGCATGACTGTGAACGGGATGTTTGGATCAGCCCGCCATCTCAGTTCAGAAGGATGGGCTGAAGTCGTGAGAAAAAAATCCCCTGCGACAACTCGGTTTTCTAGCCACTCTCCTCCTGGAAACCGTTCTTCTACGACGGCTTCCCCTGAGAGTATCCATACAATAAAGGGTTCAGGTACGGCCGGAATGATTATGCAATCCTGTTCATGTCTACGAGAAAGGATTTGTACAAATACATCACGAGAACACTGAGCACGATATTCCTTGATCAACTCGCCAGGGATGTATTCTTCAAACGAATCTGCGGAAGTATGCTGAGTCATATTAACCGCCAACAAAAATTATGGGAGTTTCAGTAAATTAACTGCCGGCAGAGGACCACCAGGGAATTGTTGGAGATAACCACCTGTTTCAAGACTACCTAAGCCTATGGTCGCGAACCCAATATGTGCAACTAGCTGCTCTACTTCAGATTTTGCATCAGTATGGTCTCCAGAGATAAATACAACACGGCGTCCACCAGACTGAACCGGATCCTGGGCCAGTACGTTAGCTAAAATAGTGTTAAAAGCTTTAACAACACGAGCTCCCCGTGCCCATTTCGTAACTAATTGACTTGAGTTTTTACCTCCCAGCTCAGCCAGCGTGAATCCAGGCAAAAGCACTGGGTTCGTGGCGTCAATGAGAATGCGACCTTCGAAATCTAAACCTCTTAAAGCCGATTCTGTACTATTCCAGTTAGTGCTGATAAATACTATCTCAGCTTCAGCGGCTTGCTGAACGGTGCCTGCACGAGCTCTGTTACCCAACATTTCAACTACAGTAGCCAGGCTGTCCGGACCTCGACTATTGCTTAGGATGACGTTGAGATTAGCTTTGACAAGTTGTCTGGCAAATGCCTGCCCTATAGCCCCAGCGCCTATTATGCCGATAGTGTTAGTTTTCATATTTTATTTCCTTAAGAACAAGTGGATTGAACCTTCCGATGAGAAGGCACTTTTTAATTTTTGAGAATGAAAAAATTGGGTCCAAACGCGGTTATCTGAAGCAGACCACCGGCCATTGCTATATTTTGTAGAAACTGTATGAGCTGCTTCTGTTCACTTAGAGCATTATGAAAGACTAGGCCGGTAATAATGGCGAAACCGACAAGTAAAGTTACAATAAGCCGGGATTTGATGCCTGTCGCCAGCATGAGGCTACAAGCTAGCTCAACGACAATCACACACGCTATTGATACTTGGGTAAAAGGTAATACTCTGTGAACATTTTTGTTTAACATTAAAGAGGATAAAGTCATTTTCCTTACCTCGCAGTAAATCGATGATGCGTGGAATAGATTTTTATTTATCTCATTCATAACAGTGATAAAAACATTGGGTTTCACATTAAACCCGTATTGTTTATATCAATTTATATGACAATCATGCCCCCTGCGCGGCACGTAACTGGGAGCCGATTCTGCGGATTTCCTCTTCACCTTTTGCCAGTGCTGCCTCGGTTGTATGGACAGAGTAATAACCGGTAATAAGTTCGTATGGATGTTTTACGGCGGAGCCCAGCACAAATTCAGTAGAACCGTGAGCTATAAAATTAATGATGCCATTCCCTTCCTCGAAAATTGCCACTTCACGTTGAATTCTGGCACCTCCAGTCTCCAGCGAACCAGTAGCAACCGCCACCCAACCGATGTTGTGATTCTCTGGAGGCACATATGTCCAATGTTCTCCATCATTCAGTTTGATATGTAGATAGTTTATTGAGGCTCGGGTACTTATTTTGCTGTTGACGCCCCCGTAACTACCAATAATTATTCGTGCAGGTCCGTGAACAGGCACGCTCCTGGAATGTACATAATGGCTATACGATGGACTGTTTTCATCATCAGAAGGTAGCGCTAACCACAACTGGAAACCCGTAACATGCTGGCCCGGAGCTGCGCCACCCTCATGCCATACTCCACCGCCAGCGCTCATCCATTCAACTCCACCAGTTAAAAGCCGACCGCCGCTACCAGTTGTTTCAAAGTAATCAAGCGCTCCATCCATGACAACCGTGACGGTTGCGATGCCTGAATGAGGGTGCATGCCCATTTTGCTTGCAGACCCCTCCAAATGGAACAAATCGAGGAAGACAAAAGGTTTAATTAGTTGGCCTAAATCTCCAGGACTCACCAGGCGCGTAACTCCGCGACGGGTATTGCCATGGGTGCGATAATCTATATTGCGATAATTTGCCGTATTCATTTTCTTGACTCATTCGTTTAAGTACACGGCGGGATAGTAAGACTCGCGCTCATATCTGGATAGCCTATATAATTAGATATATCCCATCTGTTGGAGCGATACATGCTTGACGGTATGTCTATTGATCAACTTCGTACTTTTGTTGCGGCAGTTGATGAGGGAAGTTTTTCTGCTGCCGGGCGAAAGCTACACAGAGCGCAGTCGGTAGTCAGTGCGACATTGGCCAATCTTGAGTCTCAAGTTGGATTCCCCTTGTTTGATAGAACAGGGCGTTTTCCAAAGCTTACGGAAGCGGGTATAGCTTTGCTGGAAGCTGCCCGCCATGTAACGGATGGGATGGATGCTTTCAAGGCTAAGGCACGCACTTTAGCTGAAGGGTTAGAGCCTGAGCTTGCAGTATCAGTCGATGTTATGTTTCCTATAGAAAACCTAACTGTAGCAGTAAAGGAGTTTCATAAAACCTTCCCTGCGACGCCTTTACATCTGTATGTTGAACCTCTTGGGGGGGGGGCTTCAACCGTTACTTTCCGGGCATTGTCGGGTGGCGATTATAGGTTCGCTACCTGATATTCCAGCAGGATGCTTATCTGAGTTTCTTATGACCATACCAGCCGTAGCTGTTGTATCACCGGAACATCCGCTGGCTAAACTGGCAGTTCCGGTTCTTCGCTCGGTTGCAGAAGATTATGTGCAACTTGTCTTGGCCGATCGTTCTCCCCTCACTGTTGGTCGAAATTTTGGCGTTATGTCGGCAAAGACATGGCGTTTAGGTGATATGGGGGCAAAACATGCTTTCTTACGAGCAGGGCTTGGTTGGGGCTATATGCCTTTACCAGTAGTTAAGCAAGACCTGGCTAACGGTACACTGGTGACATTGAATCTTGAGGTACAACCGGATATTGGGACTGGCTTTTCCATGCATGCTTTACATTTAATAGAATACCCTCCTGGTCCTGCTGGTCGATGGTTTGTTAATATGTTAAAAAAGACCCTTATTTAATAATGGTAACAGGGCTATGGTTGAAAAAAATGTGCATCCCTGCAACTGAGATTGTATAAACTACAAAAAATTCAGTCTGTTAAAGAGCAAGAAATTACTCAAATTATCTTTTCATACATCGTATGGCAATAATTAGGTTTGGTAAAAATATATTGGAATAAGTCATGCCTACCGTGAAGGTCTTTTGATTTTACTGGCAACACATAATAAAGGCTCGGGCTTGACTAAGGGATCCTGCGAGTGTTTGTTTATTCGAATATAACTCACCAGTGTCGACATTATAAAAAACGCCTCCATGGCGGCTGCAACAGGAGAATGACAAAGAAGGTTGTTTATTAGCCAGCATAAACTTCCTGTCGCGGTAAAGAGACGTAAGGTTAAATCATGTCTGCGAAAGGCTGCGTAGGTATGTAGTAAACTACCACATAAAGGTAATAAATTTTCGAGGCGCTGCCATGTGAAAATACTACTTATTATAGATAAGACTATAAATATCCACATTATTGATTTGTGTTGTATACGTGTAGCGATTAAATACCTACTTGATGCAATGAGCATCAAAACTGCTGCGCTCAATTGAGAAAGAAGCATAAAATGCACTGACATCAGTAGAGTGGAAAGAGCAAGGCATCGTAACGTCTGAGGTCTCGAAGCTAAAAAAAACGCCGACACGTCCAGAATGAAAGCACATGTCGCGAGAAATTGGGAGGATAAAAAAAGTGTCAAAATAGTCTCCACTCGTTGCTGATGAGAGTCGAGAATGCTTGAAGCAGCGAGTAACCGCATTAACCTTTGTTAATTCGATGGCGTATGCGTGACAGACTTACCGGAGATACACCGATGTAATTAGCTAAATCACGTTGCGTTAAATGCCTCTGCCATTCTGGGAAATGAGTCTGAAGGTAGAGATAGCGTTGAGACGGAGTGTGTAACAATAACATTTCTTCTTTTTTTTCCTTGTAAGTTACCTGTTGGCGTAAAAGTTTATCAGCCAAAGCTTTGCCCTCAGCTGAGTCCAAAAAACTCAAAGGAAGTGCTGAAATAACGCATTTGGTAACAGCCTGCAAACTATATCTGGCCGGACATTGCGTCAACCAGCTAAGATACAAGAAGCAATATTCGCCTGGGAAGTAGAACTCTTTAACTCGTTCAGTACCAGTCGGGGATTGATTGACGGCACGCAAAATACCTTCATGTACATACCAAATGTGTTGCATCTGCTCCCCCTGATTCAGCAAAAATGCCCCCTCGTTTATTGTTTTTTTCTTATTAAGGTTCATAGTGAAGGACTTACAATGGTTATAAAGTTTAGTTAGTTTATGGATAAACTATCATCTTGTGAAGGACGTCACGAAGCAAGTTGAATATGTTTTTTATAGGGTTTCAGTTACAACTATGCTTTTCGATTTTGCCGCTTTCCAGCGTAACTGTTTCATTGGTTGGTATTCTGGAGAATCGTAAAATGCCCGAACGGTATCTTTATCAGGAAATTCAAGGACTACTAACCATGAGGGCCGCCGTTCTCCTTCATAAAGATCAGCTTCGAAATTCCTTACAATAGGACGTGCGTTATATTTTTCAAGTAACCCGATGGCTTGCTCCTCATAGCGTGCCATTAAATCAAAATCATGCACTTCGAGATCGATAATAACTAATGCAGGCATTGTGTTTCCTCATAACTTAAAGTGTGATACCGTTCGGTATCAAACCTTAGTGCCGAACGGTATCGTGAGTCAATACATGGATTCGAAAAATTTTATGACTGAATGCCAAACGCCAAAACAACGAATAATGCAAGCGACGGAACGTCTTTTCTATCAAGAAGGTATCCGCGGAGTGGGGGTAGAAAGAATTGCCAAAGAAGCAAAAACCACAAAAATGGCACTCTATCGGCATTTTATTTCTAAAGACGAACTCGTAGCCTGCTGGCTCACTTCCGTAGCTAATAACTATGACGCAGAATGGTTGACTCTTGAAACAAAATATCAAGGACAACCACGTGAAATGCTTATGGCTTTAGCATCCAACATTGCATCACCATCAACTGAACGTAATTCCAGAGGCTGTCCGCTTACGAACAGCCTTGTTGAGTTGCCTAATCCCTCCCATCCAGGAAGGGCTGTGATTGCTTCCTACAAAGCAAAACAGGTAACCCGAATAGAAAGTTTATGTCGAAAGCTTAGGTTAACAAACCCGGAGGAGAAAGCTGTTTTATTACATATGGTTTATGAAGGGGCCCAAATAGCCTTAGCACAGGGACTTAAACATTATAAAATCGAAGAATCTCTCCATAGTTTTATCGAAAATATCACTGATAAATAAGATCAGCATCAGGGGATGCTGGACGTAATGGATTTTTTACTGGTAGCACTCGCCGCAGTAACAGAGTCGCTGGCCTTATTGAGAAAGCGCAGGAGAGCGGAACGATAGGCTTACATTTACGCGCGTAATCTGAAGAATTATCTCTGGCGGGAGACATTCTGAAAGACAGAGGATCGTGGCGATCGGTTAGCATTTCGGATAGCGGCCTCGGCATTGGTGCAAGTCCTGCGTGTTTTAATTAAACAGGGATGTGCTTTGCTTGATTGCCGGGTGTGGCTCTTTAATGGTGAAATTTTTGAGGCGTTATGATCTTTTATGAAGTGGATACATTTTTTCGGACGAGTGTTCTGATCAGTTATTACCCCACCGGTGTTCATTTTGCATGAAATTAACTTTTTTGAACATCAAACTGCCATCCAGCATTCTCGCTGAATAGCAGCCCGACTTTTTTGACGTTAACCCTTTATCTTCAGTTCCTTGATGCGGAAATCATTTCCCATACTGGCTGACACATGGCTGACTACCGCGAGTTCAGCCTGACTGCCCGTGGCTTTGAATTTTCCACTCAGGGTTACCCATTCATTCGCCTGCTTCAGTTCCAGGGGGGCGGAAATGTCTTTGCCATCAGCACGCAGCGAAACCTTTGGCGCTTCATATTTTCCTATGATGCGCGCAATTTTCACCGTCCAGGTATATTCATGCCCGGCAGTCAGACCTGTCAGCGTCTTTTTGAGGATCTCACCGGCATGGTTTTTATTAGGTCTGGTAATAAACTCGACGGCGCGGGTGCTGGCGTCAACCAGGTAAAGATCGTGCCCGGCAGGTCCGGCCTGCCAGTTATTCCAGTTATCGCGCTCAAAGTTGGTTAAATCTTCAAACGGAGCTGCCGCAGCGGCGGAAATATCTGCCTCGCGATACACTTCAACGCTGAATTCACCGGCGTTGTCTTTGTACTGGTCTTTGCCATCGGCAAAAAACAGCGTCAACGTCCCTTCAGCTGGCACCGACCAGCGGTATTTATGATTACCAACCGGATAATTTTCGTTACCAAGGCGTGCCTGAAGCGAAGGATTGCGTAACGTTAGCGTTTCACCCTCTCGGGGAATACGCCCCTGTGGTGCGGTAAGCGCAAAATTTTCACTTCCATTCCTGGCCCAACCACTGGCCAGAATAGTAATTATCTCTCCCGCTTTGAGGGCAACTCCTGTATTTGTCCCTTCGGCATTTTTTGCGTCAACTTTTCCTGACCAGATTAAATTTTCGCTCATGTCTGACTCCTGTGACAGCGTGGCGAAGAATTTCGCCATTGAAAGATAGTCCTTACGAAATGCGTGATTTAAGTCACTCAGTTCTGCTAACCGCCTGATAATTTGAATAAATAAAATCCTGAGAAGCACGAACTTCTCATCATCATTACCCGGTTGTTATCGGCAGGAATGAGAATAGTCAGGTGGTATATACAATTCAAAACGCTAAAAGCTTTATTAAGGGTTGCGATTTTGTAATCAATTAAAAATATTAAAATAATTATCGCTGAATTAGGAATAATCTTAAGAAATAAGAGGGTGAGTGCAGGGTTTTTAAATCGTTTATTCTCCCCATTGTTTACGTTGATATTCATGTAAGGACTTCAGGAAATCGGGCATACTTATCACGTGTCATGCGGGTAAAGTTCAAAAATAAACAAATTATCTTTTTACGTATGCCATACCCTCTGATATACCTTCATTCCCTCATACCAGTCTGAGTGATGGCCGCTGTGGTCTATACTGGCCATTATCGAATACCCAAAGGTGGTGTCATGCATATATTGCCTCCTGTTCGCCCTGAACACTCCATTGAACGTCTGACGGCGGTACTTGAACCCATTGCGGAAAAAGTGAAGCTCGCGCCGCGTAAGCGGATTACCTGGAAACATAAAGGCCGCCAGCAAATGTATCTTTTCCAGGAAGGAGAGCTTTCTTTGTTGCGGGCATCTGACGGGTTACTGTTAGTTAGCGTTTTTGAGCCACATCTGTTCGGCATTGCCGAGATGATCCAGCCGACGCAAGGACATATATTACGCGCAGAACGGGAGTCTCTGATTTTGCGTGCTGATGCAGATGAAGCCGCCGCGCGATTTCGTGAACAGGGCGTCTGGGAGGATGTGGCAGCCTTGCTGTCGTACCATACGGCCTATCTCATTTATCGTGATGCCCAGGTTGTGCAGCAGCGCACCTATTCCGTGATTCGCAGCTATCTGCAGGAGATGATATTACTGCCCGATGAGGTGCGGATGCGAACAACTATTCTGGAATATATTCAGGATCGTACGCTTCTTTCCCGCAGCAGTATTCTCAATGTATTATCTGCACTTAAGCAAGGTAAATATATCGCGTTCAAACGTGGCGGATATTTACTGGAGGTAGGGCATTTGCCAGAGTCATTTTAAAATTTAAAAATAAACATAAAATGATTTCGCGATTGTCGTGTTTGTCGATATCGTTTGCTCACTGAAATATTCAACAGAGTAAACGGGATTTCTATGAAAAAGACACTTGTTGCATTAATTCTGGCTAACGCTTTTACCGCAACGTCTGCATTTGCAGCGGCAGATACAGGCACCTGGTATAGCGGTGCTAAATTCGGCTGGTCACACTATTTTGACGCCAGCACCGGATCGAAAGCGAGCGATAATAATAATGGCTCGAACCAGTATAATATCGATCATGATAATGTCGGTGGTGGGGTATACGCGGGTTATCAGATGACTCCGTGGCTGGCACTGGAAGGCGGGTACGATTATTTAGGCAATATGCAGATTAAAGGCAAACATAGTGCGGGGGCACAAATGAAAAGCCAGGGGCTGCAGATGTCCTTAAAAGCCAGCTATGCCGTGACCGACAACTGGGATATCTATGGTCGTGCCGGGGCGATGGCCTATCGTGCTGAATCTGATGTAAGTGGTCACAATCGTTTTGAAACAGGCGTTCGCCCGCTTGCCGCAGTCGGGACGGAGTATGCGTTTAACAAAAATTTAGCGGGCCGTCTGGAATATCAATGGGTAAGCAACATGGGTAATGCCAACCAGATTGGCGTCAGCAGCGACGTAAGCTCTGTGACTGCTGGACTGACATGGCGATTTGGACAGCACGATTAATCCTTGCCATCCTTTCCGTTACAAAAGCCCGACTGTTCAGCAGTTGGGCTTTTGGCATTTAACTGGTGACTAAAGGTTGAAGGACAATGTTAATCTTTTGCAGCCCCATGACGTTTTTATCTTTCAGGTACTGCTGATTAACCATTTCCAGCTGCTCAAGTTTAGTCAGCGAGGCGAAGACCGACTGAACAGGGCTATCTTCGGTAAAAATATCTTTCGCGGTAGTCTGTTGTAAATAATCTGATTTCAACTGCGCCGTTAAACGGTCGATCTGAACTTTATTTTCCTGATACAGCGCAGCGATATGCGATGCCGGAATTTCTGGCGGTTTTTCTCCTGGCAAAACTAATGGGATCTGCAGATGATGGATTTGTTCAACCTTATCAGGCGCAGAAGCGCTGCAGGCGGTTAATAAACTGAGGCTGAGCAGAGTCAGTAATAATGACTGTTTCTTCATGGGGGACTCGTGTTAAATAAGCAGAGCGGACATTATCGTAAACAACCGATACATCTTCAGATTAAACTTGTTTAATTTTAAATATCCCGGCGGGAATAATCAGCCAGGCTGACGCAGCCACCCCGTCAGCCTCAGTCATGCACGCAGGGGAAACAATCCGGCAAGAAAACGCTATACGTTATAGCCATCAGGATCCCGTAAGGCTATGCTTCATTCAGCACGATAATAATTACAGAGGCAATGTCATGGATAAAGAACTACTGGATGCGGGTTACCGGGCCTATACCGGGGAGAAAATTGACGTCTACTTCAATACCGGGATCTGCAAACACTCCGGTAACTGCGTTCGCGGCAGCGCAAAGCTGTTTAATCTGAAACGTAAACCGTGGATCATTCCTGATGAAGTGGACGTGGAAACCGTTATACGCGTGATTGATACCTGCCCGAGCGGTGCGCTGCAGTATCGCCAAAAATAAGCGAGGAACCATGGATATTCTGGAAGGCCATAACAAGTTTTATGTGAACGATGCGAACGGCAATCAGGTTGCAGAGATTGTCTTCGTGCCCACAGGTGAGCATCTGAGTATTATTGAGCATACCGATGTCGATCCGAGCCTGAAGGGGCAAGGGGTTGGTAAGCAGCTGGTGGCGAAGGTGGTGGAGAAAATGCGCGGTGAGAATCGCAAAATTATCCCGCTGTGCCCGTTTGCAAAGCATGAGTTTGATAACACGCGGGAATATGACGATATTCGGGCGTAAAACACACCGGCGATGGCCGGTGTTTTTTTATCTCACCTGCTCCAGCAGCAATCCCAGCGCGATCGCCACCATAATCCCCCCTGAGGCCATGCTCACCGCACGTGCCGCCTGCGGACGGGTCGCCAGCACCGCTTTCGAACCATATCCCACCAGCAAATAGACCAGTGTGCAGGTGATAAGATGCATCACACCCAAGGCTGACATCTGCGTGGCAATCGACCAGCTTCCCTTTGGATCGGTAAACTGCGGAAGCAACGCCAGAAACAGTAAGAAGACTTTTGGGTTGAGCCCGCTGATACATAATCCCTTCACCGCCCACTGTTTCCAGTTTCCTGCATGCTGCACGGTGCTTTCCGGCGCGGCAGGATGGCGTAACAGCGTGATGCCGAGCCACAGCAGATAAACCGCCCCCGCAATTGTCAGCCCTGATAATGCCAGTGGATGTTGAGCAATCAACACACCCACGCCCGCCACTACGACCAGCGTGGCGAGCAGATGCCCGGACATCAGCCCCATCACCGCCGGCACTACGCGCCGCCCGTTGATCCCGGCGCTGATCGCATAGGCCCAGTCTGCACCCGGTGTCATGATGAGCAGGAAGGACACCACCCAAAAACCGGCCACAATACTCATTTCCATCGTCTGTGAAACTCCTGTATCTGAATTACCCGGAGAGAAAGAATATCGGTATCGGTACGAAATGAGTTTTCAATGTTATGCTCATAAAACGCTAAAATTGAGAAAATCTTCCATATGGATAGCATTGATCGAAAAATTCTTGCTGAACTGCAGGCTGATGGCCGTTTATCTCTTACGGAGCTGGCGGAGCGGGTGAACCTGAGCCTCTCTCCGTGTCACCGACGCGTACGTGCGCTGGAGCAGAGCGGAGCCATTACGGGGTATCGCGCCAATCTCGATCCCGCCAAAATGGGGTTTAATTTCCTGGCGATTGTGTTTGCCACCCTGAAAGAGGGTGATAAGAAAGCGGTCAGCGCGTTCGAAGAGGCGGTGGAAGAGATCCCGCAAATCGTGCTGGCCCAGCGATTATTTGGCGATCCCGACTACCTGATGCATGTTGTCACCCGCGATCTGTCGGCTTTTCAGAAACTGTATGACGAGAAACTTTCTGCCATGCCTGGCGTACAGCATCTTCGCTCTACGCTGGTGATGAAAACGGTCGTGCAGGACAGACCGTTTCCACTGTAAAAATCAGACGCGCCCGGCAGAAGGCCGGGCACGCGAGGGTTAGCCGACAAACATCACCGACACGCACAGCACGCCAACAATCAGCGTGAGCAGGCTGCCAATGGAGCGATACGGCTTCAGGGCGGGGATCAGGTAGGTCGACAGCGTCGGCATGATAAACAGGATCATGGCGATAAGCGGACCGCTGATGGCGTAAATCATCGAGATGGCGTTCGGGTTAATGCAGCAGACCGCAAAGGTGATCAGCGACACGCCCAGAATAGAAATCGCACGGTTAAAGGCGCGGCTCTTCTTCACGCCGACCTGATTCAGCGACGACTTTACGATTTCCGTCGCCCCTTCAATCACCCCAAAATAGGTGCCCAGGAACGATTTCGACATGGCAATAATCGCCACAATAATGCCGGAAATGCCGAGCCAGGCCGGAGAAGAGGGCATCATCGACAGCGCTGACAGGATCGTCACCCCTTGCTCTTTTGCGGTCACAATATAGGACGGCGGAATCGAGAGCAGGCAGCTGAACACAAAGAACAGCACGCTCAGGCAGATGATCAGATACGCCACCTTCATGATTTTCTTGCACTTGTCCATGGCTGCGTCACCGAACTTCTCGCGGCGATCGACGGCAAAGGTGGAGATAATCGGCGTATGGCTAAACGCGAACACCATCACCGGGATTGAGATCCACACCTGATGCAAAGTGTGGCGATCAAACGCCATCTGGCTGGTGAGCAGTGAGGGTTGCCAGCTGCCGGTCAGGTACAGGGAGACAAACAGGAAATAGGCGATCAGCGGAAACACCAGGAAGCCCATCACTTTGATCGTGATATGTCGCCCCATCAGGAAGATAAGATTCAATACCAGCACCACGCCAAAACTGACCAGCACGCGAGTGGCGGTATCCACCGTCATCCTTTTTGCCAGCTGCTCGGTTAATGAATTGGTAATGGCCACGGCGTAAATCTGCACCACCACGAAGAAGGCGATGAAATAGAGCGTGGTGATCAGATTTCCGATTTTCCTGCCGTAGTAGTGGGAGACCGCGCCGGTGATCCCTTCATTGCCTTTCGTTTTTGACGACAGGATAAATTGCGCCAGCGCTTTATGCGGCCAGTAGGTTAATGGGTAGGCCACAAGGGCGGTAATGAACAGGACAATAGCGCCTGCGGAGCCCAGCTGGATGGGCAAGAACAGCGTTCCTGCGCCCACGGCCGTGCCATAGAGAGCGAAACTCCACAGAGTCTCATCTTTTGACCAAATTTTCGACATTAGAGCAACGTATCAACTAGCAAACCATTCAGAATGGAGTGCAATTTACCATAGTTATGCGTTGAGAGCGCAGTTGCTTCGACGGAGTTTGGCCGGACCAGTCGTCCGGCCAGAGGGGAGTTAGCCCGCCAGGGCGCGTCGCTGCTGACGACGCTTCAGGAATTTCTCACGTAACGTGTCATACGCCCAGTTGTAGAACATGGTGTAGGGCAGGAAGAACAGGAAGAAACCTATTTCCAGCGTGAATGCCTGCAGCAGCGTGACGCCCAGAACCGCGGCGACAATCGACACGCCAATCACGATAAACCCACATTCGAACCCCAGGGCATGCATCGCGCGGACTTTTGCCGTGCGTTTTACGCGCTGGACAGGCCAGAAACGGTCGAAACCGAAGTTATAAATAATGTTCCAGAGCATGGCCGTGGTGGCGAGGATAATGGTCAACCCACCCATCTCCACCACGGAACGCTGCATCAGCCACGCTGCCGTTGGGGCGAGGATCGCCGTGGCAATCCCCTCAAAGCAGACCGCGTGGAAGATCCGCTCCGGCAGTTTACGTTGGAGTGCATCCTGATGTTGCATAGCTTTCGACCTCATTAATTCGCCGGTATGGGCGTTGATGGCGCCTATTTTTATCGCTAAAGGTGATATATTAAAGATGGTATCCATCGATAAAGTAGATAGGTTATGCGCTACTCACCTGAAGCCCTTACCGCGTTTGTTGAAACCGTGGCAGCGGGATCTTTCTCTGCTGCCGCACGGCGGCTGCGTAAAAGCCAGTCAACAATCAGCACCTCGATTGCCAATCTTGAAGCTGACCTCGGCTTTGATCTGTTCGACCGTTCGGCGCGCCAGCCGGTGTTAACCGCTCAGGGAGAGCAGGTGCTGGGCTATGTCCAGGCGATCCTCGCCGCCAGCACGCGGCTGGACGAACTGGCGGTATCGTTGACCGCGCAAACGGAGGCGCGCCTGACGTTTGTCCTCTCTGATACGCTTAACCCGGACGTGCTGGAAGATCTGATGCACCAGTTTGACCAGCGTTTTCCCCATACGGAATTTGAGTGCCTGATTGGCGAGGAAGAGGACGTCATCGATCTGCTGCAAAAGGAGAGGGCGCAGGTTGGCCTGACGGAGGCGCGTGACGTTTACCCGACCGATATCGGCGTCACCCGGCTGCCGATGCAAACCCGGATGGCGATTTATGTCGCGACCACGCATCCTCTGGCCGGGCAACATGAAGTGCAGGCCGATGAGCTGCACGGCTGGCGGGAACTGCGGCTCAGCACCTACCTGGAGCGCGAGGCAACGCTCGCCCGGGGGCCGGTCTGGTCGGCACCGAATTACCTGTTACTGCTGAGTATGGCGGTGCAGGGATTTGGCTGGTGCGTGTTGCCGTGTGCGCTGGTGGAAGAATTTGCCGCCGCGAAATCGCTGGTGCAGTTGAATGTCCCTGGCTGGCCTCGCGCGATCGGTATTGATTTGCTATGGAATAAACGATCCCCTCCCGGCGTCGCCGGAAGCTGGCTGCGGCAGTATCTGCAGGACGCACGCTGATCCTTGTGATTAAACTCACTATTTTTAAACAATTAAGATAAATGCCAGTAACAATCCTCTACTATCGTCATGTCCTTTAACGCAGAGGTGGTGATGAAAGATGTCGTTATAGTGGGTGCGTTGCGTACAGCTATCGGCTGTTTTCAGGGAGCGCTGGCGCGTCACTCGGCTGTTGAACTGGGTAGCGTGGTGGTGAAAGCGCTGGTGGAGCGCAGCGGGATCCCGGCACATGAAGTCGATGAGGTGATCCTCGGACAGGTCCTGACGGCCGGCGCCGGGCAAAACCCTGCCCGTCAGGCGGCGCTAAAAGGCGGCCTGCCCAACACCGTCTCGGCAATCACCATCAACGACGTCTGTGGCTCAGGGTTAAAGGCGCTGCATCTTGCCACGCAGGCCATCCAGTGTGGTGAAGCGGATGTGGTCATTGCCGGTGGGCAGGAGAACATGAGCCGCGCGCCGCATGTCCTCACCGACAGCCGCACCGGCGCGCAGCTGGGTAACAGCCAGCTGCTCGACAGCCTGGTGCATGACGGGCTGTGGGACGCGTTTAATGATTATCATATGGGCGTGACGGCGGAAAACCTGGCGCGTGAGTACGGTATAAGCCGTGAGCTGCAGGATGCTTACGCGTTGAGCTCGCAGCAGAAAGCGCGTGCCGCGATTGATTCCGGGCGTTTTCGCGATGAAATTGTCCCGGTGTGCACCCAGCGCCAGAACGGTCAGACGATTGTCGTCGACACCGATGAGCAGCCGCGAACCGATGCCAGCGCAGAAGGGCTGGCCATGCTCAATCCTGCTTTTGAAACGCAAGGGTCGGTCACGGCGGGAAATGCCTCTTCGATTAACGACGGTGCGGCGGCGGTGATGATGATGAGCGAAAGCAAAGCGCAGGAACTGGATCTCCCCGTGCTGGCCCGGATTAAGGCGTTTGCCAGCGTGGGGGTTGATCCGGCGTTAATGGGGATCGCGCCGGTGTATGCGACCCGCCGCTGCCTGGATCGCGCGGGCTGGCAGCTTTCCGATGTGGATCTGATTGAAGTCAACGAGGCCTTTGCCGCGCAGGCGATCTCAGTGGGCAAAATGCTGGAGTGGGATCCGCTGCGGGTGAATGTCAACGGCGGTGCGATTGCGCTCGGTCATCCCATCGGTGCTTCCGGCTGCCGCATTCTGGTATCGCTGGTTCACGAGATGAAAAAGCGTAACGCCCGTAAAGGCATTGCCACGCTCTGTATCGGCGGTGGGCAAGGAGTAGCGCTGGCTATCGAACGTTAATCCCTTCCTTCATAAAAAAACCTCCCGATGGGAGGTTTTTTTATGCGCGTTATTCCTGCCTGACGTGATCTCCCTCCATTAATTTCGCCTAAATCCCACTTGTTTGTTGACGTGTATCACGCCGATTTGTACCGAAAAAAATGAAACAAATAATTACGATCTTGCTCACTAAAATAGCATTTATTAAAAAATAAACTGCCATTCCATAAAAATGAAACGTTATTTTAATTGAGGGTTTTTGTCATGTTTAACAAATCTCTGGTTGTAGCTTCTCTTATTGGTACTTCTTTCGCCGCGCAGGCGGTGACCGTCGATCTGCGTCATGAATACATCGACAACGGCGCAAATGCAGACCGTGTTTCAGTCTCGCATCGCTTTGCGAATGGCGTCGGTTTTTCGGTAGAAGCGAAATGGAAATCGGGTGGTGATAAGGCCGACCAGCCGTTTGCGGATGTGGTGGGTAACGGTCATGAAGATCAAATTAGCTGGCGCTGGAAAGCGACAGAGAATATTGCGCTGACTCCCGCGTTCACGCTTGAGAGTAACGACAGCCGTACCATTTATAAACCGAACCTGCACCTGCAATACAGTTTCGATAATGGCTTTTACGTGGCCGCGCGCTACCGTTATGAATATACCCGTTATCCGTCGAGCTCTAATAAAGACGATGACAAAGTTAACCGTGGTGATGCCTGGGTCGGCTGGGTCATGGGAGACTGGCGTACCGAACTGAATTATGTTTATGCAAAAAGTACGGAAGGGATGGTCCGTAATAATAATAAAGATTATTCCACCGAATATAACGCGAAGCTGGCGTATAAATGGGATAAAAACTGGGCGCCGTATGTTGAGGTGGGTAACGTGGGTGTGAAAGAGAGCGATGAACGTCAGACCCGCTTCCGTTTAGGCGTGGCGTATTCCTTCTGATATTTCCCTCCTGGCCCGGTGAGCGCAGCGTCACCGGGCAAAACGTTCAGAGCAAAAAAAGCCCTCCGTAAGGAGGGCAAGGCCAGTTACAGAAACACATTTTTAAATCATGCAGACAACATATCCGGTTGCGCGGGGAGTTTCGCAATATAGAGGGCAGGTTTACCGTCTTTATCGGAACTGAACAGCACCGCTTTCTCGTCTGGTGTAAAGGAGGGATGCGGATGGGTGACCTGGCGGCTATTTTCCACCGTCGCCCAGGAGGTGTCATGACGGGCGATGCGATAGTAGCGCTTTTTCGCCACGTCAAAGGCGTAGAGATAGGGATCGTTATCGATGGTGTAACCGTGGGTGTCTTTCACATCCACCGGTGTGCCGGAACCGTCGCCCACCAGTAACGTGCCGTCGAAATTACTCATCAAATGTGAACAGGATGGCATCTGCATTATCGTCTCATTCACGCCGGTTTGTGGATCGAAGCGGCAGATGGAACGACCCTGCTGGCCTTTCAGATACGAGACGTATACCAGCGCGGAGCCATCCGGGACCCAGAATTCGTGGGTACAGCTTTCACCTTGTGCATGGGTTTTGACTTTACGTATGTCGGTGCCATCTTCGTTGACCAGCCACATCCGGGCATCGACCAGATCGTGTGGTCCCTCGTGACAAAACGCCACCGTATGGTCATCAAACGGACGATAGATAGGATGCCCCAGCCACTTCTTCTCTTCATGAATGATTGAGCTCTCGCCGGTTTTCAGATCCACGCGCAGCAACCTGCAGTGTGGCCCTTTATGGAAGAAGTCGTGGAAAATTTGCCAGTCGTTCAGCGGTGTCCAGTCGCGTTTCGCAATTTCAATGCCCACAAGGCTGGTGCAGTCGCTGTTCGCCACCCAGGTGCCGTAACCGACCCAGTCATCCGGGACGCGGTACACTTCACGCTCTGCCCGTGTCTCAAGAGAGACCTCCATAAGCGTGCGATCGTTCTTCACATAGTAGAAGGCGCGATCGTCCGGGGAGAGAAATCCGCCAAAGGTGTTATCGCCTGCGCCCTCTGTCAGCTGTACGGCTTCGGCGTTCTGCAGATCCAGCAGGTAATAGTTCCAGTGACCATCGAACGCTCCGGCGAACAGCAGATGACTGCCGTCATTAAAGAAGCACTTCTGGTAAAAGTAGTTGCGATGACAGGTTACTTCAGGCGGGGTCAGACGCGTGACTTCCACGCCTGTATCCGGATCCCGGCCGATCTCGTAGTTCAGCTTGACCCGCATACCTTTAGCCATAATGCGCTCCTTTCGGCAATAAAAATAAGATTAAAAAGTAGGTGTTAAATTATCAAAACACTGTTTTATTTAGTGTGACTTATCACGCAGTTTGTCAGTTTGAGGGAGATGAAGCGGCGAATCCTGACGCTTCCGTGATCGGAACACCATTTCTGGTATAAAGAATCACAAAAAATGAAACGATGTTTTAAATGTAATTGAAAACCCCATTATGGGCGTTTACACTGTGCTTATCCTTAAAACGGAACGATGTTTCGTTAATTTTCTGCCTTCGGGCACGATCCATTCTGGAGGTTATCGTGGACGTCAGACAAAGCATCCACAGCGCGCACGCCAAAACCCTCGACACGCAGGGGCTGCGCAGTGAATTTTTAGTTGAGCAGGTGTTTGAAGCCGATCGCTACACCATGGTCTACAGCCACATTGACCGCATTATTGTGGGCGGAATTATGCCGGTGACCAAAACTGTCTCCGTGGGTGGGGAAGTGGGTAAGCAGCTCGGCGTGAGCTATTTCCTGGAACGGCGTGAACTGGGCGTGATTAACATTGGCGGGCCGGGCACCATTACGGTTGACGGCCAGTGCTACGAAATTGGTCACCGCGACGCGCTGTATGTCGGCAAGGGCGCGAAAGAGGTGGTTTTTGCCAGCGTCGACGGCAGCACGCCAGCGAAGTTTTACTACAACTGCGCCCCGGCTCACACCACCTGTCCTACCAAAAAAGTTACCCCGGCAGACGTAGCCCCGGTGACGCTGGGCGATAACCTCACCAGCAATCGTCGCACCATCAACAAATACTTCGTTCCGGATGTGCTGGAGACCTGCCAGCTCAGCATGGGGATGACCGAGCTGGCGCCGGGCAACCTGTGGAACACCATGCCGTGCCATACCCACGAGCGCCGCATGGAGGTCTATTTCTACTTCAACATGGATGAGGATGCCTGCGTATTCCACATGATGGGGCAACCGCAGGAAACACGCCATATCGTGATGCATAACGAGCAGGCGGTTATCTCTCCAAGCTGGTCAATTCACTCCGGCGTGGGGACGAAGGCGTACACCTTCATCTGGGGAATGGTCGGTGAAAACCAGGTCTTTGATGACATGGACCACGTCGCGGTAAAAGATCTGCGCTAGTCGCGGGCAGTTAAGCATAAATCTGCCTGTTGCTGACAGGCATCGAAAGAGTAAGGAACAAACATGATTCTGGATGCATTCTCTCTGCAAGGTAAAGTGGCTGTGGTTTCCGGTTGTGACACCGGTCTGGGCCAGGGCATGGCGTTAGGGCTGGCAGAAGCGGGCTGCGATATCGTGGGCATCAACATCGTCGAGCCTACGGAAACCATCGAGCGCGTGACCGCGCTGGGCCGCCGTTTCCTGAGCCTGACCGCGGACCTGCGTAAAATCGACGCCATTCCTGACCTGCTGGATCGCGCCGTGGCGGAATTCGGTCATATCGATATTCTGGTCAATAATGCCGGGTTGATCCGCCGTGAAGACGCGATTAACTTCAGCGAGCGCGACTGGGACGACGTGATGAACCTGAATATCAAAAGCGTGTTCTTTATGTCTCAGGCGGCGGCGAAACACTTCATCGCTCAGGGGAACGGCGGCAAGATTATCAATATCGCCTCCATGCTCTCCTTCCAGGGGGGCATCCGGGTGCCGTCTTACACCGCGTCAAAAAGCGCAGTGATGGGGGTCACCCGTCTGCTGGCGAACGAATGGGCGAAGCACAATATCAACGTTAACGCCATTGCCCCGGGCTACATGGCGACCAACAACACCCAGCAGCTGCGTGCGGACGAGCAGCGTAGCGCGGAAATCCTTGACCGAATCCCGGCAGGGCGTTGGGGGCTGCCGGACGATCTGAAAGGACCTGTGGTGTTCCTGGCATCGAAGGCGTCGGACTACATCAACGGTTATACCGTAGCGGTTGATGGCGGCTGGCTGGCGCGTTAATTCGCGCTGACGAAAGAGCCTCTGCCTGCGGGTGGAGGTTTTTTTTTGCTCAAAAATTGTCATTATCCATATCGACAAAGATGAAAAATCCATACTAAAAAATCATAAATGACACGCATCACAGTTTTATTACTTAAATATTAATCAATTAGTAAAATATGGCGATATTTCACCGCGAGTTGAAATTGTAATGTCCATCACAGATCGCCATGCCATAGCGAAATAATCCATATCTTCGCGAATTCCGGCCTGACACTTTTCTTCGCTATCTCGTAATTTCACTTAACGAATTTCTCTGTTCAGGCAGGAAACTATGACATCTATAAATGACTCTACCCTCATGCCCGCGGCGCTGCGCGATACTCGCCGCATGAACCAGTTTGTCTCCATTGCGGCGGCAGTGGCTGGCTTGTTATTTGGACTGGATATCGGCGTCATTGCTGGCGCATTACCGTTTATTACCGATCACTTTACGCTGAGCAGTCGCCTGCAGGAGTGGGTGGTGAGCAGCATGATGCTTGGCGCGGCCATCGGCGCGCTGTTCAACGGCTGGCTCTCGTTCCGTCTCGGGCGCAAATATAGCCTGATGGTTGGGGCGATCCTGTTTGTGGCTGGCTCCATTGGCTCTGCGTTCGCCACCAACGTGGAAGTGCTGCTGCTCTCCCGCGTCCTGCTGGGCGTGGCGGTCGGGATTGCCTCCTACACTGCGCCGCTGTATCTCTCGGAGATGGCGAGCGAGAACGTGCGCGGCAAGATGATCAGTATGTACCAGCTGATGGTCACGCTGGGTATCGTACTGGCGTTTCTGTCGGATACTTACTTCAGCTACAGCGGTAACTGGCGCGCCATGCTGGGCGTGCTGGCGCTGCCGGCGCTGTTGCTGATTGTACTGGTGATTTTCCTGCCGAACAGCCCGCGCTGGCTGGCGCAGAAAGGTCGTCACGTGGAAGCGGAAGAGGTGCTGCGCATGCTGCGTGATACCTCAGAGAAAGCGCGTGAAGAGCTGAACGAGATCCGTGAAAGCCTGAAGCTGAAGCAGGGCGGCTGGTCGCTGTTTAAAGCCAACCGCAACGTGCGTCGCGCGGTGTTCCTTGGCATGCTGCTGCAGGCGATGCAGCAGTTCACCGGGATGAACATCATCATGTATTACGCGCCGCGTATCTTCAAAATGGCCGGATTTACCACCACTGAACAGCAGATGATTGCAACGCTGGTGGTCGGGCTGACCTTTATGTTTGCCACGTTTATCGCGGTATTTACCGTGGATAAAGCCGGTCGTAAACCGGCGCTGAAGATTGGCTTTAGCGTAATGGCGCTCGGTACGCTGATCCTCGGTTACTGTCTGATGCAGTTTGATAATGGCACCGCCTCAAGCGGTCTCTCCTGGCTCTCTGTCGGGATGACCATGATGTGTATCGCCGGATATGCCATGAGCGCCGCACCGGTGGTGTGGATCCTGTGCTCTGAAATTCAGCCGCTGAAGTGCCGCGACTTTGGCATCACCTGTTCCACCACCACCAACTGGGTGTCGAACATGATCATCGGCGCAACCTTCCTGACGCTGCTGGATGCCATTGGCGCAGCAGGAACGTTCTGGCTCTACACGGTACTGAACGTGGTGTTTATCGGTGTGACCTTCTGGCTGATTCCTGAAACCAAAGGCGTGACGCTGGAGCATATTGAACGCAAGCTGATGAGCGGGGAGAAATTACGTAATATTGGCGTGTAATTTATTCCCTCGCCCTAACCCTCTCCCCAAAGGTTGAGGGATCCCCATAAAATAATGTCTGCACGGAGGACCCCCTCTCCCTTGAGGGAGAGGGTTGGGGTGAGGGGGAACATACGGCTGTAGAGGTAATTCCGTTCACTTTCTGTTCCTTGCTACTCTGTAACGGCATGACTTGTGAACGTGCCAGGGCGGCTCAATCGCCGCCGCCCTGGCGACCCGGGCTCCCGGCGGTAAATCGCCGCTTCGCGGTGCCCTGGGCTTATTCCTTCCGGCTTATTGGGGACGGGCGGATGTAACGTCCCTGTAAAGCTGCCCTCTCGGCGCATCTATGCGCCTCGCCCCGGCCTGCAGGGAACGCCTCAGCGATTTACAGCCGGACCAGGGCGTCGCTGTAAGTCATTAATTTTCCTGAAGCAACATTCATCGCTTTCGGTAAAAAATTACTGGGGATCCCTCAGCCCCAAAGGAGAGGGAATGGTTTGCTCCCTCTCCTTTTAAGGGAGAGGGCCGGAGTGAGGGTTAACGCATCGCCCGCTTCAGAATACGCTCAGCCTGACGCTGGAAATCTGCAGCGGTCTCTTCCACCGATTTCTGACCATAGTCGATATACTGCAGCGAGGTGCCGAACTGCGCCACAATCTGTGGATCGTCAAAGTAAGGTGACACGCTGAGTTTTGCAGGCAGCGACTGCGCCAGACGCAGGCCTGCAACCGACGGGTCGTTTTCTTTAATGGTACCGGCTTCAGTCAGGTACTGAACCGCCACTTTGCTCAGCGGTACGCCACGCTCCAGGCCCAGCGTCTCCACACCCTCTTTACTGTTCAGCAGGAAGTTAATCAGCTTTGCCGCCGCTTCCGGGTTTTTGGTCGATTTACCGATCGACAGCATCTGTGCCGGTTTGAAGAACAGGCCCGCATCCGTGGCACCCGGCAGCATCGGGTAACTGCCCAGCACCAGTTTTGCCGGTGGCTTGAGGTTATCGGAGTATTT
Source organism: Enterobacter cloacae complex sp. 394F7 (assembly GCF_057320385.1). Taxonomy (NCBI): domain Bacteria; kingdom Pseudomonadati; phylum Pseudomonadota; class Gammaproteobacteria; order Enterobacterales; family Enterobacteriaceae; genus Enterobacter; species Enterobacter cloacae complex sp. 394F7. The sequence continues at coordinate 54,850 of NZ_JBXWCS010000003.1, forward strand.
ATTGATGGTGGAGTTCCACATATAGGTGCCGCCCCATTCCCCGTGGATCCACGGCTTCATCTCATACATGTTGCTCTTGCCAAACGACGCATAGTATTTGGTGTCCGGCATCACATGGCTATCAATCAGTTTTTTGTAGGTCTGGAAGAACTCCACCCATTGCGCCTTGCTGTAGGTGAATTTTTTGGTTTTCTCGTCCACGGCAGGGATGTTGTATTTCTGAACCATGTAAGAATTTAGCAGCGCCAGCGTGTCCTGGTGTTCCAGTATGACAGGGTAATACTGCTTGCCGAGCTTGCTTTCGAAGGTTTTACCGGCGGCCATCAGTTCGTCCCAGGTTTTTGGGTACTCGATGCCCGCTTTTTTCCACGTTTCGTCGTTAAAGTAGAAGACGCGCGCGGTCACGGAAATTGGGATCCCGTTCAGCTTGCCGTTGACCGTTGTGGACTGGAGCTCTTTGGCATCAAACTGGCTTAGATCTATCACGTCCTTCATTTTGTTCAGATCGTAAAAGCCGTCGCCGGTTTTCGAGAAGATCGGCAGCCAGTTCCAGTTGGTTTGCATCACATCCGGCTCTGTGCCGCCTGCGATCTGGGTGGTCAGACGGGAAAGATGGCCGTCCCAGCCGGTGTATTCCGCCTTAACGTTAATGTCCGGGTTCTGTTTATGGAACTCTTCTAACGCTTTCAGCGTCACCTGGTGACGGCCATTACCGCCCCACCAGGACATACGTAAATCGGTATTTTGCGCCATCGATGGCAAAGCAGTAAGGCCCAGGGTCGCGGAGATTGCTGCGCTTAAAAGCACATTTTTCATTTTTCTTGCTCCATCAGAGAGAGAGGTTCAGTTCAGTTTTTGCGTCAAAAATATGGCACTTATTCATGTCGAAGCGGAAATAGACTTTGCGGTTAAGCCCTTTAGCAATCATCGGCTTAGCCTCTTCCGAAGGGATTCTGGCGGTCAGTTCGTGGTCTGCTACCTTCAGGTACACAAAGAATTCGTGGCCCATGTTCTCCACGCGCACCATTTCGCCGCTGCACCCATCCGGGAAAGGCGAGTCTGAGATCGACACAAATTCCGGACGCACGCCGTAGAACACGTCCTGACCGGCGTAAGCAGCGACTTTCTCCTGCGTTTGTGCATTGAGCGGCATGGTTTCATTGCCGAGGGTGATGTGCAGTTGCCCGGCTTTTTCCACCAGCTGGCTTTTACGAATGTTCATCTCCGGTGCACCGATGAATCCCGCGACGAACATGTTGTTGGGCTTGTGGTAAAGATTATCCGGGGTATCGACCTGCATGATGTGGCCCAGCTTCATTACACAAATACGGTCGCCCATGGTCATCGCTTCGGTCTGGTCATGCGTGACGTAGACGGTGGTGGCCGGTTTACCGGACTGCTTCAGCTGCTTATGCAGATCTGAAATACGAATACGCATCGAGGCACGGAGCTTGGCATCAAGGTTTGACAGCGGTTCGTCAAAGAGAAACACGTCCGGCTTTTTCACAATCGCGCGGCCAACCGCAACGCGCTGGGCCTGTCCACCGGAAAGCTGACGCGGCAGGCGGTCAAGCAGTGACTCCAGCTCCAGGATTTTTGCCGCTTCGTTTACCTGCGACTCAATTTGCTCTTTCGGCAGTTTGCTCAGCTTCAGACCAAAGGCCAGATTTTCGCGCACCGTCATGTGCGGGTAGAGCGCGTAGTTCTGGAACACCATCGCAATGCCGCGCTCCTTCGGTGCGAGGTTGTTCACGATTTTATCGCCGATCCGCACTTCACCGCCGCTGATGGTTTCCAGCCCCGCCAGCATGCGAAGGGTGGTGGACTTGGCACAGCCGGATGGACCGACGATCACCATAAACTCCCCCTCCGCGATCTTCAGGTCGATAGCATGTACGGCTTTGAAGCCGTTGGAGTAAACCTTTTCCAGTTTATTGAAGACAACTTCTGCCATGATATTTCCCTCTTAACCTTTAATTCCGCTGCTGGAGACGCCCTGCACGAAGTAGCGTTGGGCCAGGAAGAACACAATGATGGATGGCAGAATGGAGATGCTCGCCATTGCCAGAATTTCGTTCCACGGCGCACCTTCGGTAACGTCGATGGACATTTTCAGCGCTAATGCAATCGGGTATTTATCCACGCTGTAGACATAAATCAGCGGCCCGATAAAGTCATTCATTGACCACATGAACTGGAACAGGGCGACGGAGATAATGGCCGGTTTCAGGATCGGCACCACCACGTACCACAGTACCTGAAGGGAGTTACAGCCGTCGATTTGCGCCGCCTCTTCCATGTCACGCGGCACGCCGCGCAGGAACTGGATCAGCATAAAGACGAAGAACCCCTGCGTGGCGAAGGCCAGCGGCAGGTACAGTGGCATGTAGCTGTTCAACATGCCCATTTCACGGAACATCAGGTACTGCGGAATCAACAGCACGGTGCTGGGCAGCAGCATGGTGGTGATGAGCGTGGCGAACCAGAATTTTTTCCACGGGATCTCAAAGCGGGCAAAACCATACGCCACAATGGTGGAGGAGATAATGGTCAGGATCACTTTGGGGATCACGTACTTAAAGGTGTTCAGCATGTAATGGCCGAAGGTGTACTCGGTCCCGGTCTTCCAGCCGTTGATAAACCCGTCCCAGGTGGCATGTGCCGGCCACAGGCTCAGGGTAGTGAAGATCTCGTGGTTCGGTTTGAACGACGCTGAGAACATCCACACCAGCGGGTAGAGCATCAGCAGGCCGACAAACAGCAGGATCGTATAGCGAACGGTGGCGTTGATTTTCTCTCTGCGCTGCGTACGGGCAACCTCGCGTTCGGCGACGCTTCTTGCCGCGGAAAGGTGTTGAATATCAGCCATTTTTGCCTCCTTTATCGGCGGAGTAGAACACCCAGTATTTCGACGACTTAAAGGCGATACCGGCAAAGACGGCCACCACCAGGAACAGGATCCACGCCAGCGCCGCGCCATAACCCATATCGAAATATTTAAACGCCGTGTCGTAGATGTAGAGCGAGAACAGATAGGTCGAGTAGGTTGGTCCGCCGCCGGTAATGACGTACGGCCCGGTAAATTCCTGGAATGCCTGAGTGGTTTGCATGATGAAGTTGAAGAAAATCACCGGCGTAATCAGCGGCACGGTCACTTTCATGAACATTTGCCATCTGGACGCGCCGTCGATCATTGCCGCTTCATACTGAGACTGCGGAACGTTTTGCAGCGCCGCCAGGAAGATGACCATCGCGGAGCCGAACTGCCAGACGCGCAGCAGGGTCACGGACATCAGCGCCAGAGAGGGTTCACCCAGCCAGTTCACCGGGTCGAAGCCAAATACGCCAATAAAGCTGTTCAGCAGACCATCTATCGCAAATAAGGCGCGCCACAACACAGCAATCGCCACGGAGCTGCCGAGGATCGACGGAATATAGTAAGCGGTACGGAAAAAGCCGATCCCGCGTAATTTGAAGTTGAGAACAAACGCAATCCCTAATGCAAACGCGAGCTTCAGCGGAATGGTCAAAAATACATACGCGAACGTGACACCCATTGATGTCCAGAAGAGCGTGTCTTCGGTAAACATATAGCGATAGTTTTCGATGCCGTTAAACACCGGCGGGCTCATCAAATCGTAATCCGTGAAACTGAGGAAAAACGATGAGACGAAGGGGAAAGCCGTAAAGAGTATCAACCCAATAATGTAGGGTGATATCCATGCGAGCCCCAGCAGCTTGTTTTCATTCATACAGACCTACCTGGCAATCAGTGGGTGAAATGACGGTATGAGTTTCAGGACATCCGAACCGTAGCTTTCGAATAATAAAACAGTGTTTTATTTTATATTATGGCTATTTTTTCCCGCGTCATTCGCTTAATGATGGAAATGTGATCAGCATCGAAACGCTGTTTCAATAAAGTGAGGAGGGTGGCATTTTGCCGCTATTTCTGGCGATCAAGGCAGGTCTTGCATGTAAGCAGAAAGAAAAGCGGATGATTAATAACAATAATACCGGAAAGGTACTAACTACCAACTTTGATAGCCAGTACACAGATAGATCAATATCGCGTTCAGATTATTCTTACTTTCTTGTATCATCGGACCACTTGAACTCACGAGGCAGAAATTACCTGCACTCTTAACAGAAGAACGTCTATGTCAGCGATGGATTTCAAAAAAAACACGGACCTCGATTTTCCTTCTTATGCCACCCCGGCTGTCAGCACTAAAGAAATCGACCTTTTGGGGCTGTTAGACATCCTGCTTGCCGCCAAAAAACGCATCATCGCAATTGCGTTCGCGTTTGCGCTGGCCGGACTGGCGATTGCCTTTTTACTGCCGCAGAAATGGACCAGTAAAGCGGTGATCACGCCTGCCGAACAGACGCAGTGGAACCCGCTGCGCCAGATGATGGTGGCACTCCAGGTTCTGGATGTGGACGTAAAAGTGTCCCGTGATGAAGTGTTTGGACTGTTTATCAAAAAGTTTCAGTCGCAGTCATTGCTTGAAGAGTATATGAAATCCTCCCCTTACGTTATGTCACAGCTTGAGGGGACAAACGTGGATCCGCTGGAGCTGCATCGTGCGGTGGTCAATATCTCTGAGAAGATGAAAGCGATTGATAACACTCAGGTAAAAGACGCGGATAAAGCGCCTTACGTCTCCTGGACGCTCAGCTTCACCGCCCCCACGGCGGGAGATGCGCAAACCGTTCTGGAAGGGTATATCAAGTATATTGCCGCGATTGTCGAGCAAGAGATCATGCTGAATATCCGTAACCAGCTCGCCCTGAAAACGAAGGTGGTAGAGCAGCAGCTGGATCTGGATCGGGTGCGTCTGACCAATATTCACAACACCAATCTGCAGCGTCTTAACTATTCGCTGGAAGTGGCTAACGCGGCGGGTATTAAGAAACCTGTCTACAGCAACGGACAGGCCGTAAAAGACGATCCGGATTACTCCGTTGCCCTGGGCGCTGACGGTATCGCGCAGAAATTGCAGATTGAGAAAAATCTTAAGGATGTGTCTGAGCTGAATGCAGACTTCCAGAACCGTGAATATTATCTGGCGCAGCTGAAAAAACTCTCCGTTGAAGACGTTAAACTGGAACCCTTCAAGTATCAGCTTTCACCTTCCATGCCGGTGAAAAAAGATGGCCCGGGGAAAGCGCTGATTGTCATGCTGGCGGGGATCCTGGGTGGGCTGTTCGCCTGCGGTAGCGTGCTGCTTCGTGAAGCGATGCTTAGCCGTAACCCGCTGCCAGAGCCGGTAGCGGAATAACTGACGCAGAGACAAAGGGCGCTGAAATCAGCGCCCTTTTTTATTGCAAAAAATCTTCCCGTACGGGGGTAAAGGTATCCAGCAGGGTGCCGGGTTGAAGACATACGCAGCCGTGCATGACATGCGGCGCTTTGTAGAGCGTATCGCCGGCCCTGACGATATGCTTCTCTTCACCAATGGTGAATTCGAACTCACCGGACAGCACATAGGTTAGCTGTTCATGCGGATGGCTATGCAACGGGCCAATCGCGCCCTGGGCGAAATTCACTTCAACCGCCATCATCTTACCGCTATGGGCCAGGATCCGACGGGTTACGCCGTTACCCAGATCGTCAAGCGTGGTCTCGTTGTGGAAAATAAACATGCCTTCCCTCATCATAAAATGAAATATTGTTTCATTTAATTTATATCACCTCTTTTTAAAAAGAAACGGCGCGACAAAGAACTGGAAACGCGATCACAAGTTTGCTTCACTGAGATAAACAAAGAAGGAGGGATAATGAAAACAATCGGCCTGCTGGGTGGCATGAGCTGGGAATCGACCATTCCCTACTATCGTTTAATTAATGAAGGGGTGAAGCAGCGCCTCGGGGGACTGCATTCTGCCAGTCTGCTGCTGCACAGCGTGGATTTCCATGAGATTGAAGCGTGCCAGTCGAGCGGTGAATGGGACAAAGCCGGAGAGATACTGGCGCAGGCGGCACTCGGACTTCAGCGTGCCGGTGCCGAAGGGATTTTGCTCTGTACCAACACGATGCATAAAGTCGCTTCGCACATTGAAGCGCGTTGCCCGCTGCCGTTTTTGCATATTGCGGATGCGACCGGGCGCGCGATTGGCGCGGCGGGGATGCGTCGCGTGGCGCTGCTGGGAACGCGCTACACCATGGAGCAGGATTTTTACCGTGGCCGGTTGAGCGGTGAGTTCGGTATCGAAAGCCTGATCCCGGATGATGCCGACCGGGCGCGCATTAATAAGATTATTTTTGATGAGCTTTGCCTCGGCACCTTCAGTGAGTCTTCCCGGGCGTATTACGTCAGCGTGATTGAACAACTTGCCCGGCAGGGGGCTGAAGGGGTGATCTTCGGCTGTACCGAGATCGGCCTGCTGGTACCGGCTGAGCGAAGCCCGATCCCGGTATTCGACACTGCCGCCATTCACGCTGCCGATGCCGTTGAGTTTATGCTGTCATAACGGATTTTGCCGGTCAGGTAAGCGAAGCGCCACCTGACGCGCATGCTCAATCAAATGCCCGGTAAAGGCGTCAACCAGTGCCGACGCCGGGCGATGCAGGGGGCGGATCAGGCTGACGGTAAACGGGACGGAGAGGCTAAACGGGCGAATCACAATCTCGCTCCCGGCGTAGTCCAGCGCTGTAAGCGGGTTAACCACGGCTACGCCTACCCCGGCACGTACCATCGCGCATATTGAGGCCGCGCTGTGCGTTTCTACTACCATCCGGCGTTTTACCTGATGTTCGGCAAACAGCGTGTCCAGCAGCTGTCGATAGCTGTCGGTCTGCGACAGGCTAATGTAATTTTCCCCGTGGAAATCAGCGGGGGTCAGCATTGCTTTACTGGCAAGCCGGTGCCCGGCAGGAAGCACGCAAACCTCATCCAGCGTGAGCAGTTCCGTGCGCTCCGTACCTGCAGGGGTGGTGAGGGTTTCGGTTAACCCCAGGTCGTGACGCTGCGCTGAAAGCCACTCTTCCAGCAGCGGAGATTCCTGCGGCACGATAGTGAGACTGACCTCCGGATAGCGGGCCAGAAAAGGCTGCAGCAGCGTCGGTAAAAAGGATTGTGAAAAGACGGGCAGGCAGACAATCGACAGTTCGCCCTGACGAAACTCGCGCAGGCTTTCCGCCGCACTGACAATTCTGTCCAGCCCATACCACGAGCGCTGCACTTCCTCGAACAGACGCAGCCCTTGTACCGTTGGGTACAGCCGGCCCCGGGTGCGTTCAAACAGTTTCAGTCCCAGCACTTTCTCGAACCGTGCCAGCTCGCGGCTTACCGTAGGCTGCGAGGTGTGCAGCATCTGCGCGGCTTCGGTGAGGTTGCCGGCGGTCATCACGGCGTGAAAAATCTCAATATGGCGTAAGTTGACGGCGGGCATAGGGCACCTGAAAGCGAAGGACTGTCCATATCATTTTTGCATAGACTCGCGATAAAACGATATTTTTTATTCTCTTTCTGCTGTGGCGTAATCATAAAAAAGATGACCACCCGGAGAAGACCATGCCACGCCCGCTTAACCAGACTGACACCGATTTAAATGCCGATAACCTGCTGCGCCTGCCTGCCGAGTTTGGCTGCCCGGTATGGGTGTACGATGCGCAAATCGTTCGCGAGAAGATTGCTGCGCTGCATCAGTTTGACGTGGTGCGTTTTGCCCAGAAGGCGTGCTCCAATATCCATATCCTGCGCCTGATGCGCGAGCAGGGCGTGAAGGTTGACTCCGTGTCGCTGGGTGAAATCGAGCGCGCGCTGGCGGCTGGCTTCGATCCTAAAACCGATCCTGACGCAATTGTCTTTACTGCGGATCTGATCGACGACGCGACGCTTGCCCGCGTGCATGAACTGCAGATCCCGGTTAATGCCGGGTCTGTGGATATGCTGGAACAGCTTGGACAGGTTTCCCCCGGCCACCGCGTCTGGCTACGTGTGAACCCCGGTTTTGGCCATGGTCACAGCCAGAAAACCAACACTGGCGGTGAAAACAGTAAACACGGCATCTGGTATGCCGATATGCCCGCCGCCCTGGAGGTATTACAGCGTTACAACCTGAAGCTGGTGGGCATTCATATGCACATTGGTTCGGGCGTGGATTACGGTCACCTGGAACAGGTGTGCGGCGCGATGGTGCGTCAGGTTATCGACTTTGGGCAGGATCTGGAGGCGATCTCCGCCGGTGGCGGCCTTTCGATTCCTTATCGTGAAGGGGAAGAGGCGATCGATACCGATCACTATTACGGCCTGTGGAGCGCCGCCCGCGACAAAGTGGCCGCGCATGTGGGGCATCCGGTGAAGCTCGAAATTGAACCGGGTCGTTTCCTGGTGGCGGAATCTGGCGTGCTGGTTGCTCAGGTGCGTAGCGTGAAAGAGATGGGATCGCGCCACTTCGTGCTGATTGATGCGGGCTTTAATGACCTGATGCGTCCGTCCATGTATGGCAGCTACCACCATATTTCAGCGCTCGCCGCCGATGGACGCGATTTAACCGACGCCCCACGTATTGATACGGTTGTCGCAGGCCCGCTGTGTGAATCGGGCGATGTCTTTACCCAGCAGGAAGGGGGTAAAGTAGAAACCCGCGCGCTGCCGGAGGTGAAACCCGGGGATTATCTGGTGCTGCACGATACCGGCGCTTATGGGGCGTCGATGTCTTCTAACTACAATAGCCGCCCGCTGCTGCCGGAAGTGCTGTTTGATAACGGCAAGGCGCGGCTGATCCGTCGCCGCCAGACCATTCAGGAATTGCTGGCGCTGGAACTCGTCTGAGTAAAATATGGCCCCGTGGTTACCGAGTCGCGTAGTACCAGCGTACCGGTAAACGGCGGGATCGCTTCTACCGGCTGGTTTTTTGCCAGCCGGATCGCCTGGTCGATGGCCGTGACAATCATATTATCTATCGGCAGATAGACCGATGAGAGCGCAGGCTCGAGCCATTTTGCGCTGGGCGCATCGTCAAAGCCAAACAGTGAAATATCCTGCGGGATCTTCAGCCCTGCCTGGTGCAAGGCTTTGGACGCTCCCAGCGCCATATCATCGTTACAGGCAAACAGGGCGCTAAACGGCACACCGTCGGCAATCAACTCCCTGCACAACTCATACCCCCGCGTCATGCCCGCATCGCCGTACTTAATCCGCCGCTCATCCAGACGAATGCCGTGCTTTTCCAGCGCCTTACGGTAGCCCATCAGGCGGGCTTTACCGGTAGGGGTGTGGATAGGGACGGTAATACAGGCGATCTCCCGGTGGCCCTGGTTTATCAGGTAATCCACGGCCTTAAAGGCGGCATCCTGCTGTTCGAAGAAGACGCAGCGATCGGGAGCCTGGCTGACTTCCCGGTTGATGACCACCAGCGGGGTTTGCACGGAGTGGATCAACTTCATGATCGCTTTTTCGCTCATGTACCGCGTGTAGAGCACAATGGCGTCACACTTGCGATCGGCCAGCATCTGTACCGCCTGTTCTTCCTGTTCCGGCGCGTCATGACCATCGGTGACGATCAGCTGCTTCCCGTGCGTTTCGGTCTGCCGGGAGGCCTGCTGAAGGAGGCGGCCAAAGTAAAAGCCATCGAAGGTCGAGACCACCAGACCAATGCTGTTGCTGGTCTGGTTAGCCAGCGAACGCGCGAGAAAATTCGGGCGATACCCCAGCTCTTCCATTGCCGCGAACACCTGCTGACGCGTGCTCTCTTTGACCTGACCTGTGCCGTTCAGCACGCGCGATACCGTGGCTTTTGATACACCTGCGCGCAGTGAGACATCCAGCATTGTTGCCATTAGACATTCCTGATTCCACGTAACGATCTGCAGTTTAACACAGACCATCCGGCGCATAAGCGACGCGGGAAGGGCAAAACGCCCATCACGATCACGCTTTTCAGTAACGATCTGTCAGAACCGAAGAAATTGCTGCAATTGGTATACCAAATTGGTCATAAATCACGATCTAGAATACCGCTGGTGGTGTTGAGAGCTTAATCACAGAACCATTACCCTCATAAAGCTATTTTTGGTATGCCAATAGTATCCGGCTGTACACCTTATTCAATAAAAGCCCTTTTACTGAGGTAATACCCTATGGCATTGCAGGAAAAACTGATCGACGCTCTGGGCAGTTTCGCCACTAAATTCAACAGTTATCGCTATATCATGGCGATCAAGTCAGCCTTCATTACATTAATGCCGGTCATCATCGTTGGGGCGTTCTCTGTGCTGATCTCCAATATGGTGCTGGATCCGAAAAACGGCCTGGCGAGCTTCTCGTCGCTGTCGTTCCTCGCCGCGCTAAAGCCGATCACCAGCGCGCTGAATTACGCCACGCTGAACTTCCTCAACATTGGCGCGGTATTCCTGATTGGCATTGAGCTGGGGCGCATCAACGGTATCAAATCCCTTTTCCCGGGGTTGCTGGCGGTGATCTGCTTTATTTGCGTGACGCCCACCACCGTGGAGATGCTGGTGGATGGCGAAATGCACGTGGTGAAAGATGTGCTGCTGCGCCAGTTCTCAGATACCCGCAGCCTGTTCCTCGGCATGTTTATCGCCATTCTGTCCGTTGAAATCTACTGCTGGCTGGAGAACCGCCCGGGGCTGAAGATCCGAATGCCGGACACCGTGCCGCCTAACGTGGCCGCGTCGTTCTCCGCGCTGATCCCGGCGATTATTACCACCACTGCCATTGCCACGCTGGGGTTTGTGTTTCATCAGATCACCGGGATGTATCTCTACGACGCGGTGTATCAGGTGGTGCAACAGCCGCTGGAGCGGGTGGTGCAAAGTCTGCCTGGGATCCTGCTGCTGATGTTCGTTGCACAGCTTTTCTGGGTGATTGGTATCCACGGCAACCAGATGATCAAGCCGATCCGCGAGCCGCTGCTGCTGGGGGCGATCACCGTCAACATGAGTGCGTTTGAGCAGGGTAAAGAGGTGCCGAACATCATCACCATGCCGTTCTGGGATGTATATATGAGCATCGGCGGTTCGGGCCTGACTATCGGCCTGCTGATCGCGGTGATGATTGCCACCAAACGCAAAGAGATGAAAGAGATCGCCAAGCTTTCCATTGGCCCGGGGATTTTTAATATCAACGAGCCGGTGATCTTCGGTATGCCAATCATGCTTAACCCGATCCTCGCCATTCCCTTCATTATCACTCCACTGGTGACGGGCTCCATCGGCTACTTCGCCACCGTGACCGGATTTGCCGGTAAAGCGGTGGTGATGGTGCCGTGGACGACGCCGCCGCTGATCAACGCCTGGCTCTCTACGGCAGGTTCGATGGGGGCGGTGATCACCCAGCTCATCTGCATTGTGACGGCGGTGATTATCTATCTGCCGTTTGTGAAAATCGCTTCACGCCGCGCAGAGCAGGCCGCGCTGCAGCAGGCCACTGACAACCCGTGAGGATGCGATGAGCACAAAACAGATAGCCATACCGCAGGATTTTATTCTCGGCGCGGCCGCATCGGCCTGGCAGACCGAAGGCTGGAGCGGTAAAAAGCCGGGGCAGGATTCATGGATCGATCTCTGGTACAAGAATGACCGTCACGTCTGGCACAACGGCTATGGCCCGGCGGTGGCGACCGATTTTATCAACCGTTTTCGCGAGGATGTGGCCCTGATGAAGCAGGCGGGGCTAACGCACTACCGCACCTCGATCAACTGGTCACGCTTTTTAACCGACTACGAAAACGCGACGGTGGATGAAGAGTACGCTGCCTACTACGACGCGCTGTTCGATGAGATGCACCGTCAGGGCATTGAGCCGATGATCTGCCTCGAACATTACGAACTGCCGGGCGTGCTGCTGGATACCTACGGCGGCTGGGCGTCAAAGCATGTGGTTGAGCTGTTTGTCCGCTATGCGGAAAAGGTCTTTGCTCGCTACCACGGTAAAGTGACCCGCTGGTTTACCTTCAACGAGCCGATTGTCGTCCAGACCCGCGTCTATCTGGACGCGCTGCGTTGGCCGTATGAGCAGAACACCGGCACGTGGATGCAGTGGAATCACCATAAGGTGCTGGCGACGGCAAAGGTGGTGAAGCTGTTTCGCGAGAAAGGCCATCGCGGTTCTGTGGGCTGTATTCTCAACCCGGAGGTGACCTATCCCCGTTCCCGCGCACCGCATGACCTGCGGGCCGCTGAGATGTACGATCTGTTCTACAACCGTCTCTTCCTCGACCCCCTGGTGCACGGGCGCTATCCCGCAGAGCTTTTTACCCTGCTGGAGCAGCATCAGGTTGAGTGGGAGTACACCGCGGACGAGCTGGCGCTGATTGCGGATAACACCGTCGACGAACTGGGGATTAACCTCTACTACCCGCACCGTGTGAAGGCACCTTCCCGCGCCTGGCACCCGGACACGCCATTCCACCCGGCATACTACTACGAGCCGTTTGAACTGCCGGGGCGGCGCATGAACCGCTCCCGCGGCTGGGAGATCTACCCGCGCATTATTTACGACATGGCGATGCGGATTAAAAAAGACTATCGCAATATCGACTGGTTCGTGGCGGAAAGCGGAATGGGAGTGGAAAACGAAGCGCAATTTCGCAATCGCGATGGGATTATCGACGACACTTACCGCATCGATTTCATCAGCGAGCACCTCTACTACACGCTGCTGGCGCGGGAGGAGGGGGCGAACTGCCATGGCTATATGCTGTGGGCATTTACCGACAACGTCTCGCCGATGAACGCGTTTAAAAACCGCTACGGGTTGATTGAGATCGATCTGGATAACCAGCGTGCCAGACGTGCAAAAAAATCAGCCTCCTGGTTCCGGCAGCTACGCGATACGCGGAGGCTCACGCTTCAGGTTGATGATGAATGGAAGTAGGCGAAAAGCATGCCGGTTCTGGTAAAATAGCGCACAAACTGGCCGGGAGGACGCCCGGTCTGCGCATTAACTGAAAAAACAGGTGAAAACGTGGATAAGGCTGTCATCCTGCCGGAAAAAAAACAGTACCAGGAAATTGGCGAGGATTTACGGGCGCAGATTATCCAGGGGCACTATCCCGTTGGTTCGCGTCTTCCTCCTGAGCGCAATATTGCCGAGAAGTACGGCGTAAGCCGCACCATCGTGCGTGAGGCCTTACTGATGCTGGAGTTGCAGGGCACGGTGGATATACGCCAGGGCTCCGGTGTTTATGTGATGCGCATCCCCGAAGAGCATGAAAACGAAGAAGAGCGTTTTCTCAATAGCGACGTGGGGCCGTTTGAGATTTTACAGGCCCGTCAGCTCCTCGAAAGCAATATTGCCGCGTTTGCCGCCAAAATGGCGACCCGTGCAGACATCGACAATCTGCGCCGTATTATCGAGCAGGAGCAACGCGCGATTGCCGCCGACGATAATAGTCAGGACAACAATAAGATGTTCCATCTGGTCCTGGCGGGCGCGACGCAAAATCAGATGCTGCTGGCGACGGTGGAGAGTATCTGGCATCACATGGACAGCAGTCCGCTTTGGCAGCAGTTTAATGGCCACATCGCCAGCCGCGCGTACCGCCTGAAATGGCTGGGTGACCGGCAAACCATCCTGGCCGCGCTGCGCCGCCGTGACGTCATGGGCGCCTGGCAGGCAATGTTCCAGCATCTGGAAAACGTGAAAAAAAGCTTACTTGAACTCTCAGACGAAGACGCGCCGGACTTTGACGGCTATCTCTTTGAATCTGTGCCTATTTTCCAGGGTAAGCTGGTATGACTATTCTGCCGCTGTACGCCGCACCGCAGTATGCGGAGCAGGTGACCGACTGGATCTGGCAGGCCTTTGGCGACGGCCTGCCCCGGGCGTTTTTCCACAGTATTGTTGAGCACAGCCAGACGCCGGGCGCATTACCGCTGACTTTTATTGCCCTGGAGAACGAACAGCTTGTGGGCACCGTGGGGCTCTGGCGCTGCGATCTGATCACCCGACAGGATCTTTGCCCCTGGCTGGCAGCCCTGTATGTGGATGATGCGGCGCGAGGCAAGGGGCTGGCGGGGCTGCTGCAAAAGCATGTTATCCACTATGCCGCACAGGCCGGGTATGACACGTTGCATCTCTGGTCTGCCTGCCGTGACTTCTACGAACGTTACGGCTGGCAGTATATCGGCGATGCGCTGGAGTACCCGGATAAAACGGTACATCTCTATCGCTATTCGTCCGGGGCTTCGGCGGGTGCCCCAACAGAGTGACGGCGCACTAACGTTGGACTAAACAGGTGGGTGATTTCCGGTGGCTGACGCTGCTCGGCAAGTGCTAACGCCAGCTCGGCGGCCTGCGTGGCCATTGTGATAATCGGGTAGCGGACGGTGGTCAGTCGAGGGCGTACGTAGCGGGAGACCAGCACATCATCGAAGCCAATGAGGGAAATTTCTCCCGGCACCTCAATCCCGTTGTCATTTAACACCCCCATTGCACCGGCTGCCATTGAGTCGTTATAGCTGGCGACAGCGGTGAAGTTCCTTCCACGTCCTAACAGCTCGGTCATCGCCTGTTCGCCGCCGCTTTCGTCGGGTTCACCGTAGGCCACCAGCCGGTCATTGCACGGCAGGCCGTTTTCACGCAGGGCATCGTAATACCCCTGCAGGCGATCTTCAGCGTCGGAAATCGGGTGGTTTGAGCAGAGATAACCAATGCGGGTGTGACCCTGTTGAATCAGATGGCGGGTGGCAAGCCAGGCACCGTAGCGGTCGTCGAGCGCCACGCAGCGTTTCTCAAACCCGGGAATAATCCGGTTGATGATCACCATGCCGGGGATCTGCTTCATCAGATGAATGAGTTCGGCGTCGGGGATCATTTTGGCATGGACAACCAGCGCCGCGCAGCGGTGGCGGATCAGTTGCTCGATAGCCTGGCGTTCTTTTTGTTCATTATGATAGCCATTGCCGATCAGCAAAAAATTCCCGGTCTGATAAGAAACCTGCTCAACCGCTTTCACCATGGCGCCGAAAAAGGGGTCAGAGACATCACCCACAACCAGTCCAATGGTTTCGGTTGACTGTTGAGCGAGCGCACGGGCGTTAGCATTAGGATGGTAGTTCAGAGATTCCATGGCGTTTTGCACCGCCTGGCGTGATGCGTCACTGGCTTTTGGGGAGTCGTTGATCACGCGCGACACGGTCGCGACGGAAACACCTGCCAGACGGGCCACATCCTTTATTGTCGCCATTCATTACCTTCTTAGTGGGGGTAAGCGTTTACACGCCAATAAGTGTTGCGGAAAAGCGCCGTGCATTCAAGGGGGACGCACTTTCCCTCTCCACAAACGTGACGCAGCACAACCCCGGCGGTGTAATCGTTACACGGCCAGACATGTCGGAATAATGTCAATCTGAACCTTTAGTTACACTTTGCCTCAGGCTGTTGCGATTGTCCGATAGCGGGAAAGAAGACGACATTGATAAAGTTGAGATCCCAGAGGTATTGATTGGTGAGATTTCTTAGTACGGTTTCGTACTCATCTCTTGCACCAACCTGCGCGGATGCGCAGGTTTTTTTTCGCCTCTATTTTTGCTGTCGCTCCTGTACCACTTCTCGTGTAATCTGCCACCATTTACTAACCCTTCACACTGGCTGGCAAAGGGAGTTGAGATGCTTTTTGGGTTCTTTCGCACACTGTTCCGTATCCTCTTTCGCGTCCGTTTAACGGGCGATGCAACGGCGCTCCGCGGCGAGCGCGTGCTTATCACACCAAACCATGTTTCCTTTATCGACGGCATCCTGCTGGCGCTGTTTCTGCCTGTGCGCCCGGTGTTTGCGGTCTATACCTCTATTAGTCAGCAGTGGTACATGCGCTGGCTCACCCCGCTGATTGATTTTGTGCCGCTCGACCCGACAAAACCGATGATGATTAAACATCTGGTACGTCTGGTTGAGCAGGGACGTCCGGTGGTGATTTTCCCGGAAGGGCGGATCTCGGTCACCGGCTCGCTGATGAAAATCTACGACGGGGCAGGGTTTGTGGCGGCGAAGTCAAAAGCGACCGTTGTGCCACTGCGTATTGAAGGGGCGGAGCTCACCCATTTCAGTCGTCTGAAAGGGTTAGTGAAGCAGCGCCTGTTCCCGAAAATTACCCTGCATATTCTGCCGCCAACCTCATTACCGATGCCCGACGCGCCGCGTGCGCGTGACCGCCGTAAAATCGCCGGTGAAATGCTGCACCAGATCATGATGGAAGCGCGGATGGCCGTCCGCCCGCGCGAAACGCTCTATGAATCTCTGCTGTCGGCGCAGTACCGCTATGGCGCGAAGAAAAACTGCATTGAAGACATTAACTTCACTCCGGACACCTATCGCAAGCTGCTGACCAAAACCCTGTTCGTGGGACGTATACTTGAGAAATATAGCCAGAAAGGCGAGAAGATTGGCCTGATGCTGCCTAACGCCGGGATCAGCGCGGCGGTGATTTTTGGCGCAGTTTCCCGGGGCCGTATCCCGGCGATGATGAACTACACGGCGGGCGTAAAAGGGCTGACCAGCGCCATCACCGCGGCTCAAATCAATACCGTTTTCACCTCGCGCCAGTTCCTCGATAAAGGCAAGCTGTGGCACCTGCCGGAGCAGCTGACGCAGGTACGCTGGGTCTTCCTGGAAGATCTGAAAGCGGATGTGACGACGGGTGACAAGCTGTGGATTTTCGCTCATCTGCTGATGCCGCGTCTGGCCCAGGTCAAACAGCAGCCGGAAGATGACGCCATTATCCTCTTTACCTCTGGCTCAGAGGGAAACCCGAAAGGTGTGGTTCACAGTCACAAGAGCATTCTGGCAAACGTGGAGCAGATTAAAAGTATTGCTGACTTTACCGCCAATGACCGGTTCATGTCGGCGCTGCCGCTGTTCCACTCCTTTGGCCTGACGGTGGGGCTTTTTACCCCGCTGTTGACCGGTGCCGAAGTGTTCCTTTACCCAAGCCCGCTCCATTATCGCATTGTGCCGGAGCTGGTGTATGACCGTAACTGCACCGTGCTGTTTGGCACCTCAACCTTCCTCGGTAATTACGCGCGCTTTGCCAATCCGTATGACTTTTACCGCGTGCGCTATGTGGTGGCCGGGGCGGAAAAACTGCAGGAGAGCACGCGCCAGATTTGGCAGGACAAGTTTGGTCTGCGCATTCTTGAAGGCTATGGCGTTACCGAATGCGCGCCGGTGGTCTCGATCAACGTGCCGATGGCGGCGAAGCCGGGGACGGTGGGCCGTATTTTGCCGGGAATGGATGCGCGTCTGCTGGCGGTACCAGGCATTGAGGACGGTGGCCGTCTGCAACTTAAGGGGCCAAACGTGATGAACGGTTATCTGCGCGTGGAAAATCCGGGCGTGCTGGAAGTGCCGACGGCGGAAAACGTCAATGGCGAGAGTGAGACGGGCTGGTATGACACCGGAGATATTGTCCGTTTCGATGAACAGGGCTTCGTGCAGATCCAGGGCCGGGCTAAACGCTTCGCCAAAATTGCGGGTGAGATGGTCTCGCTGGAGATGGTTGAGCAACTGGCGACAGCGGTATCCGCTGACAAGCTGCATGCTACGGTTGTGAAGAGCGATGCCAGCAAAGGCGAAGCGCTGGTGTTGTTCACCACCGACAGCGAACTGAAACGCGACCGGTTGCTACAGCATGCGCGTGAACATGGCATTCCTGAGCTGGCGGTACCGCGCGATATTCGTTACCTGAAGCAGCTTCCGGTGCTGGGCAGCGGGAAGCCTGATTTCGTGACCCTGAAGGGCATGGTTGACGAGGCGGAACAGCAAAATGCGTGAGTCAGTACACACTAACACTTCCCTCTGGTCGAAGGGCATGATGGCGGTCATTGCCGCCCAGTTTCTCTCTGCCTTCGGTGACAATGCGTTACTGTTTGCCACCCTGGCATTGCTGAAGGCCGAGTTTTATCCGGACTGGAGCCAGCCCATCCTGCAGATGGTGTTTGTGGGTGCTTACATTATTTTCGCTCCGTTTGTCGGACAGGTGGCGGACAGCTTCCCGAAAGGCCGGGTGATGATGTTTGCGAACGGCCTGAAACTGCTGGGTGCCGCCAGTATTTGTTTTGGTATCAACCCGTTTATCGGCTACACGCTGGTGGGCATTGGCGCAGCGGCGTACTCCCCGGCGAAGTATGGCATCCTGGGGGAACTCACGACCGGCGATAAGCTGGTGAAAGCCAACGGGCTGATGGAGTCCTCTACCATTGCGGCGATCCTGCTCGGCTCTGTCGCAGGGGGCGTGCTGGCGGACTGGCATGTGCTGGCGGCGTTGAGCGTGTGTGCAGTGGTGTATGGCGGGGCGGTGGTAGCCAACCTGTTTATTCCAAAACTGCCGGTGGCTCGCCCGGGGCAATCCTGGCGCTTTACGCCTATGACAGGCAGTTTCTTCAACGCCTGCCGCGTACTGTGGCGTAACGGTGAGACGCGCTTCTCCCTGATGGGCACCAGCATGTTCTGGGGCGCAGGCGTCACGCTGCGTTTTCTGCTGGTGCTGTGGGTGCCGGTGGCGCTGGGGATTACTGACAATGCGACACCGACTTATCTTAACGCAATGGTGGCGATTGGGATTGTCGTTGGGGCTGGCGCGGCGGCGAAGCTGGTGACGCTTGAGACCGTTGCGCGCTGCATGCCTGCGGGGATCCTGATTGGCGTGGTGGTGCTTATCTTCTCGCTGCAACACGCCTTGCTACCCGCCTACGCGCTGCTTGTCCTGATTGGTATTCTGGGGGGCTTTTTCGTTGTGCCGCTCAATGCGCTGTTGCAGGAGCGCGGCAAGCAGACCGTTGGCGCAGGGAATGCCATTGCGGTGCAAAACCTCGGTGAAAACCTGGCGATGCTGTTAATGCTGGGGCTCTATTCGCTGGCCGTTAAAGTCGGTGTGCCGGTGGTGGGGATTGGCGTAGGATTCGGCGCGCTGTTTGCGCTGGCGATTGCCGGATTATGGCTCTGGCAGCGTCGCCGTTGATAAGTGCGGCCTGACGCCCTCACCACAGCCCTCTCCCACGGGAGAGGGGGCAAACCCTAAAAACGGCAACCAGGTTGCCGTTTGCTTTTATCACGGTGCCGGATAGGTGTATACCTGATGCACCGCTTCAATCTCTGCTAATACCTCTTCACTCAGAATCAGATGGAAACTCTCGATATTCGTTTTCAGCTGTTCCATGGTCGTTGCGCCCAGCAGAGTGCAGGCAACAAACGGCTGACGACGCACGAAGGCCAGAGCCATCTGAGCCGGATCAAGACCGTGACGTTTCGCGATATCCACATAGGCCGCCACGGCTTTTTGTGTCTGCTCACCGCTGTAGCGGGTAAAGCGGCTGAACAAGGTGTTACGTGCTCCGGCAGGTTTCGCGCCGTTAAGGTATTTCCCTGTCAACGTACCAAAGCCCAGACATGAATAGGCGAGCAATTCCACCTCTTCGTATTGCGTCACTTCGGCCAGACCCACTTCATAGCTGCGGTTGAGCAGGCTGTATGGGTTCTGGATGGTGACGATGCGGGGCAGGTCATGTTTGTCCGCCAGGTGCAGATAGCGCATCACGCCAAAGGCCGTTTCGTTAGAGACACCGATGTAGCGGATTTTTCCCGCTCGCTGGCATTCGGCCAGGGCTTCCAGCGTTTCCAGTAGCGTAACGGCCGGGGCGCTCTCATTCCACCTATAGCCCAGCTTTCCAAAGCAGTTGGTGGGGCGCTGCGGCCAGTGAACCTGATAGAGATCGAGATAGTCGGTTTGCAGGCGCTTCAGGCTGGCATCCAGCGCGGCGCGGATATTTTTGCGATCGAGGATCTGGTTTGGACGGATCCCGGCATCGTTGTTGCGTGCGGGGCCGCTGACTTTTGACGCAACAACCAGCTTTTCGCGATTCCCGCGTTTGGCGAGCCAGTTGCCGACGTAGGTTTCGGTAAGCCCCTGCGTTTCCGGACGAGGCGGTACAGGGTACATCTCTGCAACATCAATCAGGTTAATGCCCTGGCTGACGGCATAATCGAGTTGTGCATGGGCATCGGCTTCGCTGTTTTGTTCACCAAATGTCATCGTGCCCAACCCCAGTTGGCTTATTTCCAGAGCGCTGTGGGGGATACGGTGATAATGCATAGCCGGCTTCCTTCATTAGAAATACAGACCACGTCAGGAACCTCCCGACAAAGGAATATAAACATGGCAGAGGGGAAGCAAAAGGGGAAGAAAAAAATCAAAAAGGCCAGCAAGCCACTGACCTTTATTTGTTTATCGCTCGATAATCTGCGAAACTTCGTCGCGATTGATCTGCATTTTATTACCCTGCTGGTCATGGTAGCTGACCAGGCCGGTATCATCGTCGACTTCAGGTTTACCGTCGGTCAGGATCATCCGGCCATCTTTCGTCGCCATAACGTAATCGCTGCTACAGCCCGATACCGCAAACGCTAAACCCACTGCTGAAATCAACACTGCCCATTTTTTCATCGTTATCGTCCTCACCTGGCTCGTATCAAATCATAGTGTAGTATTAACCTGATATATCGAAAGGAGAAAGGGGGAAAATCTTAAATCCCCGTCGATTATGTTTGATAGTTCGCAAAATGAGTAAAAAACTATGTTTTCAGTAAGAAATGGCGAGCCAGCAGCGCACCTGTGAAGTTCTTTTTGAGATAAAAGCCGCGCGGCAACGTGAGTATCGGTTCACCCTTGGCGCCAATAGCCTCGGTGAGGGCTTTGCTGTTGGCCGCTTTCGGACGCAACTGTAAAACTTCTCCGTGTCGGGCCGTGATGCGCTCTACCTGCCCAAGGACGATCATATCCATCAGCTCTTCCCAGTCCAGCCTTAGCTGTCGCTCTTCATCTTCATCGGGACTCCAGAGCAGCGGCGCGCCTACCCGGCGTTCAGCCAGCGGGATCTGGCGTTCACCCTCTACCGGAACCCAGAGCACGCGCTTGAGTTTATGGCGTACATGGCTGGTTTCCCACGTCACGCCGGTATTCCCGGTTAACGGCGCCACGCAGACAAAGGTGGTTTCAAGGGGCTTTCCCAGACGGTCTATGGGAATGGTTTTTAGCTCAACACCCAGAGCCGCAAAATCCTGCTCGGGTTTACTTCCCGCACTTGCCCCCAGCCACTGTTCAAGCAACATGCCGATCCAGCCCTTATCCCGTTTCAGATCCTTTGGGATCGGCAACCCTGCCATCGCTGCCAGTTCGCCAAGCGAAAAGCCCGCCAGACGCTGGGCCTGCCCAAGCAGCTGGGCTTCGCTTGTTGGCGGAGAAAGCATGGGTGAAAGCGCAAGCATGACGGCAACCTTTTGATTAAAAAATAAACTAAGAAACTATCCCCTGTGGATAGAGTTTAACTTTTTCTGTACGAATATGCCATGTGCATGATTTTTAGGTTTTTTTAGTTATGCGCGACCGTCCTTTCAGAAGTGAAAAACGGGTTGTTCAATTCTGGTCACTGACAATAAACAGGATCTTACACCATGTTATCCACAGAAAAGTGGGATAACTGGGAATAACCCTGACTACTGTTTCAATTTACAGCCTTGACGTGCGACGAAAATCGAATTTTCACACAAATTGTGCCTAACTTATTGGCACAATCTGTGGATAAAACCGACGCTGTTCGATCTTTCATCAGCATAACGATCATAGGTGTGATGATCGTCACGTAATTCCTTCCTGGGGCGCTAAAAACAGAGCTAATTAAATGAATATTATAGGAATGTTTTCAGCGGGTGACACGGTGTAGCGAAGGGCTCTTCAGGTTGTTCATCGGTAATTCCACACTTCTTCACAACTATATCCACAGAAAAGGTGAATAAAATTGCCCTTGTTGCCGCTTATCTGTTTATAACTCTGCGCATATTTGTGAGTTATTCAAATGTTATTAGGTTGCAGGCCTGTAAGAGAGTGGTTTACCGCCTCCCTGTAGTGTGAAACAATCATTCATATATCAGATTTAGTTTGGGGTAGTCCGGTGATTGATGACGATGGCTACCGCCCGAACGTAGGAATAGTAATTTGTAATCGTCAGGGCCAGGTGATGTGGGCCCGGCGATATGGTCAGCACTCCTGGCAGTTTCCGCAAGGCGGGATCAACCCAGGGGAGTCCCCAGAACAAGCGATGTACCGGGAGCTGTTTGAAGAGGTCGGTTTAAGCCGAAAAGATGTTCGCATCCTGGCTTCGACCCGCAACTGGTTGCGTTACAAGTTACCGAAACGTTTGGTGCGTTGGGACACAAAGCCGGTTTGTATCGGCCAGAAACAGAAGTGGTTTCTGTTGCAATTGGTGGGCAACGATTCAGATATCAATATGCAAACCAGCAGTACGCCGGAGTTTGATGGCTGGCGCTGGGTGAGTTACTGGTATCCTGTTCGTCAGGTCGTGTCATTTAAACGCGATGTTTACCGTAGGGTGATGAAAGAGTTCGCAAGTGTTGTCATGCAGCTTCAGGAGATCCCGCCTAAGCCGCAGAGCGCACCTGCCTGGCGACGTAAAAGAGGTTAAGCTACGCAAATCATGCTCACCCGCTTGCGAGAAATAGTCGAGAAAGTGGCCAGTGCGCCTCGTCTGAACGAGGCGCTGAATATTCTGGTAACTGACATCTGTCTTGCGATGGAAACTGAAGTCTGTTCGGTGTATTTGGCCGATCATGACCGACGTTGCTACTACCTGATGGCGACCCGTGGTTTAAAAAAACCACGTGGTCGTACCGTTACGCTCGCCTTTGATGAAGGTATCGTAGGCCTGGTGGGGCGATTGGCTGAACCCATCAACCTTGCCGACGCGCAAAAGCACCCCAGCTTTAAATACATTCCCTCCGTAAAAGAAGAGCGTTTCCGCGCCTTCCTGGGCGTACCGATCATCCAGCGTCGTCAACTGCTTGGCGTACTGGTCGTTCAGCAGCGCGAACTGCGTCAGTATGACGAAAGCGAAGAGTCTTTCCTCGTGACGCTAGCCACGCAGATGGCTGCGATCCTCTCTCAGTCTCAGCTTGCCGCCCTGTTTGGGCAGTACCGTCACACGCGTATTCGTGCGCTGCCGGCCTCGCCTGGCGTGGCGATTGCTGAAGGCTGGATGGACGCCACCCTGCCGCTGATGGAACAGGTGTACGAAGCCTCAACGCTGGATGAAGCGCTTGAGCGCGAGCGCCTCACCGCGGCGCTGGAAGAGGCGGCTAACGAATTTCGGCGTTACAGCAAACGCTTTGCCGCCGGGGCGCAAAAAGAGACGGCGGCCATTTTTGACCTCTATTCGCACCTGCTCTCCGATGCACGTCTGCGCCGTGAGCTTTTTGCCGAGGTTGATAAAGGTGCCGTAGCGGAATGGGCCGTTAAAAAGGTCATCGAAAAATTTGCGGAGCAATTTGCCGCACTGACAGACGGTTACCTGAAAGAGCGTGCGGGAGATTTACGTACACTCGGTCAGCGTCTGCTGTTCCACCTTGATGACACGATCCAGGGGCCGAATGCCTGGCCAAAACGCTTTGTGCTGGTTGCCGATGAATTGTCCGCGACCACGCTGGCGGAGCTGCCGCAGGACAGGCTGGCAGGTGTAGTGGTGCGCGATGGCGCAGCTAACTCCCATGCGGCTATTATGGTTCGTGCCCTGGGTATCCCCACCGTTATGGGGGCCGATATTCAGCCCTCGGTGCTGCACCGACGCACGCTGGTGGTGGATGGCTATCGCGGTGAGCTCCTGGTCGATCCTGAGCCGGTCCTGCTCCAGGAATACCAGCGCCTTATCAGTGAAGAGAATGAATTAAGCAAGCTGGCGGAAGATGACGTCGACCTGCCTGCACAGCTTAAAAGCGGCGAGCGCATCAAAGTTATGCTCAACGCAGGGTTAAGCCCCGAGCATGAAGAGAAGCTCGGTAGCCGCATTGATGGCATCGGTTTATATCGCACCGAAATCCCGTTTATGCTGCAAAGCGGCTTCCCCTCCGAAGAGGAGCAGGTCGCGCAGTATCAGGGCATGTTGCAGATGTTTAACGATAAACCGGTCACACTGCGTACCCTGGATGTTGGGGCGGATAAACAGCTGCCGTATATGCCAATCAGTGAAGAAAACCCGTGCCTGGGCTGGCGCGGGATCCGCATTACGCTCGATCAGCCTGAGATCTTCCTGATCCAGGTGCGCGCCATGTTGCGCGCGAATGCGGCGACCGGGAACCTCAGCATTTTATTGCCTATGGTCACCAGCATCGATGAGATCGACGAAGCACGACGGTTGATCGAACGTGCAGGCCGCGAAGTTGAAGAGATGATCGGCTATGCGATCCCCAAACCGCGGATCGGGGTGATGCTCGAAGTGCCTTCCATGGTCTTTATGCTGCCGCAGCTGGCAAACCGGGTCGATTTCATCTCTGTCGGGACCAACGATCTGACGCAGTATATTCTGGCCGTCGATCGTAACAACACGCGTGTCGCCAGTATCTATGACAGCCTGCATCCGGCCATCATTCGGGCGTTAGCGATGATTGCCCGCGAAGCGGAACAGTACGGTATCGATTTGCGTTTGTGTGGTGAAATGGCCGGAGATTCAATGTGCGTTGCGATCCTCATTGGCCTGGGGTACCGACATCTGTCGATGAACGGTCGCGCTGTCGCACGTGTGAAGTACCTGCTACGCCATATCGACATCGGAGATGCCCGTGAGCTGGCCGAGCGCAGTCTTGAAGCGCAGCTGGCAACGGAGGTTCGTCATCAGGTCGCCGCATTTATGGAACGACGTGGCATGGGCGGTCTGATCCGCGGTGGCCGCTGAAGCCTTTATCTCTCTCCCAGGAGAAGAGGGAGCCGTTCGTGCGCACTTTTTCTGTGGGGATCCCTCAGCCCCGTGGGAGAGGGCAACAACCCGCACCATCCTCTATACACATCTTTTACATCTCTGACGCATCCTCTGCCTCTGCCTTATGCTATGATTCGCAACTTTGGAGCCTCTGCTGACTGCCGGGGCGCATCTCTGCCGCTGTCCACTTTCAGCGGAATAACAACATCTTGTGGTGACAGATGAACAGTGGTTATCTGCATTTTCCGGAATTTGATCCGGTCATTTTCTCAGTAGGACCTGTTTCGCTTCACTGGTACGGTCTGATGTACCTGGTGGGCTTCATTTTTGCGATGTGGCTTGCCGGCCGTCGCGCCAGTCGTCCTGGCAGCGGCTGGACCAAAAACGAAGTCGAAAACCTGCTTTATGCGGGCTTCCTTGGTGTGTTCCTGGGTGGCCGTATTGGTTATGTCCTGTTTTATAACCTCCCGGTGTTCCTCAACGATCCGCTCTATCTGTTCCGCGTCTGGGATGGCGGCATGTCCTTCCACGGCGGCCTGATTGGTGTGATCCTGGTGATGGTGATTTTTGCCAAACGCACCAAACGCAATTTCTTCCAGGTATCAGATTTTATCGCGCCACTGATCCCGTTTGGTCTGGGGGCTGGCCGTCTGGGCAACTTCATCAACGGCGAACTGTGGGGACGTGTCGACCCGAGCGTTTCCTTTACCATGCTGTTCCCGGGCTCGCGTGCGGAAGACATGGCGCTGCTGCCGTCGCATCCAGAGTGGCAATCCATTTTCGATACGTACGGCGTTCTGCCGCGCCATATGTCCCAGCTCTATGAGCTGGCGCTGGAAGGCGTGGTGCTGTTTATCATCCTGAATTTGTTTATCCGCAAACCGCGCCCGATGGGGGCTGTCTCCGGCCTGTTCCTGATTGGCTACGGTGCGTTCCGTATCATCGTTGAGTTCTTCCGCCAGCCGGATGCGCAGTTCACCGGCGAGTGGGTACAGTACATCAGCATGGGGCAGATCCTCTCCATTCCGATGATCGTAGCGGGTGCCATTATGATGATTTGGGCGTATCGTCGTCGTCCACAGCAACAACTTTCCTGAGGAACCATGAAACAGTATCTTGAATTGATGAAAAAAGTGCTCGACGAGGGCACGCCGAAAAATGACCGTACCGGAACCGGCACGCTCTCCATTTTTGGCCACCAGATGCGCTTCAACCTGCAAGAAGGCTTCCCCCTGGTGACGACAAAGCGCTGCCACCTGCGCTCGATCATTCATGAACTGCTCTGGTTCCTGCAAGGCGATACCAACGTTGCCTATCTGCACGAAAACAATGTCTCTATCTGGGACGAATGGGCAGATGAAAACGGCAATCTGGGCCCGGTGTACGGCAAGCAGTGGCGTGCGTGGCCAACGCCTGATGGCCGCCATATTGACCAGATCACCACCGTGATGAACCAGCTGAAAAACGACCCGGACTCGCGCCGTATTATCGTTTCTGCCTGGAACGTGGGTGAGCTGGATAAAATGGCGCTGGCACCGTGCCATGCGTTCTTCCAGTTCTATGTGGCTGATGGCAAACTCTCCTGCCAGCTTTACCAGCGCTCTTGCGATGTCTTCCTCGGCCTGCCCTTTAACATCGCCAGCTATGCGCTGTTAGTACATATGATGGCCCAGCAGTGCGATCTGGAAGTGGGCGATTTTGTCTGGACCGGTGGGGATACGCACCTGTACAGCAACCACATGGAACAGACGCATCTCCAGCTGACCCGTGAGCCGCGTGCACTGCCGAAGCTGATTATCAAACGTAAACCGGAATCGATCTTCGATTACCGCTTTGACGACTTCGAGATTGAGGGATACGACCCGCATCCGGGCATCAAAGCGCCTGTCGCAATCTGATACAGCAAATCGTTACATAACCGGCGCATTTACGCGCCGGTTTTTTTTCGTCTGTACTCTGTTCCCCGAGGCGTTATCCAGTCGGCGTGCAACGCGTTGCAACGGATAACATTCTCTGGATAACGCCTCGTAAAACCCCGAATTGCGGCTCGTCATGTTCACGGCGTTTCGCCACACTCCCGGCATGAAAAAAGAGCACGGCTTTACGCTTATCGAAACTCTGGTTGCCATTTCGCTGGTTATTATCCTCAGCGCGACAGGGCTCGCCGGCTGGGACAACTGGCAACAGCGGCAGAGGTTGTGGCAGGTCGCCTGTCAGGTCCGCGACTATCTGGTGTTTCTGCGAAACGATGCCAATCGTCACAACCGTGACCACCTGATCACGCTTCAGCAGGACGACAGAGGCGCCTGTTTGATGAGCTCTGCAGTGCAGGGCTGTGAGAACAATAGCCCGTATGTGCTCAGACCGTTGTGGCCTGACGTCGTGCTAAGGGAGGTTACGCCTTCATTAGGATTCTATGGATTAAGGGACACGGCGTGGGCAGGGCGGATACGCGTACAGAGCAGGGCAGGAGAATGGATGATTGTCGTCTCAAACGGAGGGCGTATCAGGATGTGCACTGTTACAGGGGAAAATGCATGCCGATGAACCAGCACGGCTTCTCACTTACAGAGGTGCTGGTTGCAATGGCGATCAGCAGCATTCTGTTACTCAGCACGTCGCGTTTTTTACCGGAGCTGCAACGGGCAGTTTTGCTGCAATCCAGGGCGCAGGAGCGTGAAGAAGAGATCTGGCAACGCCTGGTCGCGATTGGCAAGCAGTTACAACGCGCGGGATATTGCGCGGGTAATTGTCAGGGGCAGAGCCTGACCATCGGCAGGGAGGGAAGCTGTGTGATTGTCCGGTGGGATGCAAACAGTAACGGCACCTGGGACACCTCAGCATCGGATAACGAAAGTACGGGGTTTCGTCTGGAATCAGGCGCGCTGGAAACCCTGCGTGGCGCGACGGGGTGTGAAGGAAAAGGATGGGAGAAGCTTACCGACCCGGCCCGGCTTATGATCAACACATTTGTGGTACGTAAACATGAGCACCCGGGATTTGCGCCCGCGTTATATCTCGAGCTGACCGCCAGCGGGGTGAATGATAAGCACGCTGCCCCTTACCAGGTTCGCTATGGCGTTACGGGGTTTAACTTGTGAACCGCCAGAATGGGATTGCCTCACTGACGCTGGTTCTGCTGTTACTGGTGTTAGGCACACTGATCCTGACCGGCCTTAACCAGCAACTCATAACATTTACCATGCTGGTTGGCGACGAGAGCCGCGCCATCCAGCAGCAGGCAGCCACGCAGTCTGCGCTGGAGTGGGGGCGCGTTCAGCGCTGGTCGTTGCAGCCTGATGTACAGTGCAAACAGAGACAAACGCAACGTGTATGTTTGCGTGTACTGAATGAGTCGCAGGTGTTACTCATCGCTGGAGATGGAGATCTGTTGCTCTGGCGTGGCGGGGAGATTGTCAACGGGCACATACGCTTTTTACCTCATGGCTGGAGTGATTTTTGCCCGCTAAAGGAGCGTGCGTTATGTCGGTTGCCGTGAAGAATGAAAAGGGGTTCAGCATGGTCGAAGTGTTGCTGGCGATGATGCTGCTGGTGGCGATCGTAACGGCACTGTCCGGCTATCACCGGGCGCTGGCTTCCCGCTTTGCCCTGTTTAGCCAGTATCGTCAGCTCTGGCACATCACTTGGACGCAGTCGCAGATGGATGCTGGTGCGCTGCCAGCAGGCTGGCAGATAAACCGGATGCAGACAACGCAGTCTGGATGTGTCAGCATCACGGTTACACTTATTTCTCCTCTGGGTCGACGCGGTGAGATGACGCGTCTGCATTGCCCGGTTAGCCAGTAGTCGGGAGCGTCTATGTTAAGGGTCTACCACTCAAATCGTCTGGATGTGCTGGAAGCGCTGATGGAATTTATCGTTGAGCGCGAGCGGCTCGACGATCCGTTTGAGCCTGAAATGGTGCTGGTGCAGAGCACCGGTATGGCACAATGGCTGCAGATGTCGCTTTCCCGTAAATTTGGCATCGCGGCGAATATCGATTTTCCGCTTCCCGCGAGCTTTATCTGGGAGATGTTTGTCCGCGTGTTGCCTGACATCCCGGAGCAGAGCGCGTTTAACAAACAGAGCATGAGCTGGAAGCTGATGGCGCTTTTGCCAGATATGCTCACGCATGATGAGTTTGCCATGCTGCGCCACTACCTGCATGACGATACCGACAAACGCAAGCTGTTCCAGCTGGCATCACGTACCGCGGATCTCTATGACCAGTATTTAGTGTATCGTCCGGAATGGCTGACTCGCTGGGAGGCGGGTGAGCTGGTGGAAGGTCTGCCGGAGGCGCAGGTCTGGCAGGCGCCGCTGTGGAAAGCGCTGGTGGAGCATACCGAAAAGCTGGGTCAACCCAAGTGGCACCGTGCGAACCTCTACCAACGGTTCATCTCCATACTGGAAAATAGCACTGACCGACCGGCCCGGCTGCCCTCCCGCGTATTTATCTGCGGTATTTCCGCCTTGCCACCCGTCTATCTGGATGCGCTTAAAGCGCTCGGAAAACACACCGACATCCATATTCTCTTTACTAACCCCTGCCGCCATTACTGGGGCGACATTCAGGATGACCGGTGGCTTTCGCGGCTTGTGACGCGCCAGCGGAGACGTCTCTTTGAAGAACGCACGGTACCCTTGTTTAAAGACAGTGCCTCTGCCGCGCAGCTTTTTGATGAGCAGGGCATTCAGAACCTGCCAAACCCGCTGCTTGCCTCTTGGGGCAAGCTGGGCCGGGACTACATTCATATGCTCTCTGATATCACCTCGTCAGGCGAAGGCGACGTGGATGCGTTTGTTGAAATCACGCCGGACAGCCTGCTGCACAATATCCAGTCCGATATTCTGGATCTGGAAAATCGCGCGGTGATGGGCGTGACGGCAGAAGAATTTGAACGCAGCGACACGAAGCGGAGACTGGATCCCGACGATCGCAGTATCACGGTGCATGTTTGCCACAGTGCGCAGCGTGAAGTCGAAGTCCTGCACGATCAGTTGCTCGCCATGCTGCAGGACGATCCTGACCTGACACCGCGTGATATCGTGGTGATGGTGGCAGATATCGACAGCTACAGCCCCTTTATTCAGGCCGTTTTCGGCAGTGCGACGGGAGAGCGCTACCTGCCTTATGCCATCTCTGACCGTCGGGCTCGCCAGTCTCACCCGGCCTTGCAGGCATTCGTTACCCTGCTGTCACTGCCCGACAGCCGCTTCATTTCCGAAGATGTCCTGGCATTGCTCGATGTCCCCGTGCTGGCCGCTCGTTTTAACATTAACGAAGAGGGGTTGCGCTACCTTCGTCAGTGGGTAAACGAGTCTGGCGTACGTTGGGGGATCGATGACGACAACGTACAGGAGTTTGAGCTTCCCCCTACCGGGCAGCACACCTGGCAGTTTGGTCTGACGCGTATGCTGCTGGGGTATGCCATGGAAAGCAGCCAGGGCGAGTGGAACGAGGTCCTGCCTTATGATGAGTCCAGCGGGCTCATCGCGGAGCTGGTTGGGCATTTAGCCTCACTGCTGATGCAGCTTAACCGCTGGCGACGTGCGCTAATGCAGCCGCGTCCGCTGGAGGAGTGGCTGCCGGTTTGCCGGGAACTGCTCAATGATTTCTTCCTGCCGGACAGTGACACGGAAGCCGCAATGGCGCTGATTGAAACACAGTGGCAGGCGATAGTCGATGAGGGGGTGAACGCCCACTATAACGAAGCGATCCCGCTTTCGCTTCTGCGGGACGAATTGACCCTGCGCCTCGATCAGGAGCGTATCAGCCAGCGCTTCCTTGCCGGGCCGATCAATATCTGCACGCTGATGCCCATGCGTTCCATTCCCTTCAAAGTGGTGTGTCTGCTTGGTATGAATGACGGTGTTTATCCGCGAGCCCTGCCGCCGCTGGGCTTTGATCTCATGAGCCCGGCACCGAAGCGGGGCGACCGTAGCCGTCGTGATGATGACCGCTACCTCTTCCTTGAGGCGCTTATTTCCGCGCAGAACAAGCTTTACATCAGTTATATCGGTCGGTCGATTCAGGACAACAGCGAGCGTTTTCCCTCTGTTCTGGTGCAGGAACTGGTGGACTATATCGGACAGAGCCACTACCTGCCGGGGGATGAAGAACGTAACTGCGATGAGAGCGACCAGCGGGTGAAAGCGCATATCACCTGTTGTCACAGCCGTATGCCGTTTGACCCGATGAACTACGTCGCCAGCGAATTGCAGAGCTATGCCCAGGAGTGGCTGCCCGCGGCGAAAAAAGAGGGGAAGGCGCACAGTGATTTCATTCAGGAGCTCGACGCGCGGCCCATTGAAACCCTGACCTTCGAACAGCTGCAGCGTTTTTGGGCGCATCCGGTACGCGCCTTCTTCCAGCAGCGATTGCAGGTAAATTTCCGCTCGGAAGAGAGCGAAATTCCTGACGCAGAACCGTTTACGCTGGAAGGGCTGGAACGTTATCAGTTAAACCTCCAGCTGCTGAATGCGCTGGTGGAGCAGGAAGATGCTGACAAACTGTTCCGCCGCTATCGCGCTGCGGGGCAATTACCGTATGGTGCGTTTGGGGAGATCGTCTGGGAGGCGCAGTGCACAGAGATGAAGGCGCTTGCCGAGCGTGTTATCGAATGCCGACAGCCGGGAACAAGCCTCGAAATCGACCTCAACTGCAACGGTATCCAGCTGACGGGCTGGCTGACGCAGGTTCAACCGGACGGGCTGCTGCGCTGGCGGCCTTCCATGCTGAGCGTTTCACAGGGTTTGCAACTCTGGCTCGAACATCTTGTCTACAGTGCTGGCGGTAACCAGGGTGAAAGCCGGATGTTTGTACGCAAGGAGGGCGAGTGGCGTTTCCCGCCAATGGAGCCGGAGCAGGCGTTACATTACTTGTCCTTGTACATTGAAGGTTACCGTCAGGGGATGAACAAGCCGCTGCTGCTGCTGCCTGAAAGTGGCGGGGCGTGGATAAAAGCCTGTTATGACGCGCAGAATGATGCGATGTTAACGGATGACGCTTCACTGCAGAAAGCGCGGAGTAAATTTGTTCAGGCCTGGGAAGGTAACATGATGGTCCGTGGTGAAGGCGATGATGTCTGGTATCAACGGTTATGGCGAACGCTTGAGCCAGAATACTTTGAGACCATCACGGAAGAGGCACAACGTTACCTGTTACCGTTGTTCAAATTTAATCAGTCCTGAGTGCTGTATAAAAATTGCGCAGTAATGGGTGTTCATTTATGATGCACCTGCTATCACGGACTGATGTACAGAAAGAAAGAGATGCTGGCGTGTCCAGCACGAAGTTTGTTAATGATGTAGCCGTGATAAAGAGGTCGTTAATGCCAGGCAGCACCTTGTTCAAAGCGTTTGTTTTGTTTGTCGCCCTTTGGGCTCCCGTCACTCAGGCAGACTCCGGTTGGCAACCCGTTCAGGAAACTATCCGTAAGAGCGAAAAAGATACCCGTCAGTATCAGGCTGTCCGCCTTGATAACGGGATGACCGTGCTGCTGGTTTCCGATCCGCAGGCGGTGAAATCCCTCTCGGCTCTTGTAGTACCCGTTGGGTCGCTGGAAGATCCCGAAGCGTACCCGGGTCTTGCGCACTATCTGGAACATATGACGCTGATGGGGTCCAAAAAATACCCCCAGCCGGATAGCCTCTCCGAATTTCTGAAAATGCATGGCGGCAGCCACAACGCCAGTACGGCACCGTATCGGACGGCGTTTTATCTGGAAGTCGAAAATGATGCGCTGGAAGGGGCGGTGGATCGTCTCGCCGATGCCATTGCCGCACCGCTGCTGGATAAAAAATACGCTGACCGTGAACGTAATGCCGTCAATGCTGAATTGACCCTGGCCCGCACGCGAGACGGTATGCGCATGGCGCAGGTGAGCGCCGAAACCATCAACCCGGCGCACCCTGGATCCCGTTTTTCCGGGGGTAACCTCGAGACGCTGAGTGACAAACCAAACAGCCCGGTGCTTGATGCGCTGCACGCGTTTCGCGACAAATACTACTCCGCCAACCTGATGAAAGCGGTTATCTACAGCAACAAACCGTTGCCAGAACTGGCTGCCATGGCGGCGCAGACCTTTGGACGGGTACCAAATAAAAACATCGACCTGCCGCAGATAAACGTACCGGTTGTCACCGACGCGCAGAAAGGGATCGTGATCCACTACGTGCCCGCACTGCCGCGCAAGGTGTTACGCGTTGAGTTCCGCATTGATAACAATACCGCACAGTTCCGCAGTAAAACGGATGAACTGGTCACCTATCTTATTGGTAACCGCAGCCCGGGAACGCTTTCTGACTGGCTGCAAAAGCAGGGGCTGGTGGAAGGGATCCGTGCCGACTCCGATCCAGTGGTTAACGGCAACAGCGGTGTGCTGGCGATTTCCGCCACCCTGACCGACAAAGGGCTGGCGCACCGTGATGAGGTGGTCGCGGCTATCTTCAGCTATCTCTCGTTGCTGCGCGATAAAGGCGTCGATAAACGCTACTTTGACGAACTGGCACACGTGCTGGATCTCGATTTCCGCTATCCGTCCATTACCCGCGACATGGACTATGTTGAGTGGCTGGCGGATACCATGATCCGCGTGCCGGTTGAACATACCCTGGACGCGGTCAACATTGCCGACCAGTATGACGCTGAGGCGATAAAAGCGCGCCTGGCAATGATGACCCCACAGAATGCCCGCATCTGGTACATCAGCCCGAACGAGCCGCATAACAAAACGGCCTATTTCGTGGATGCCCCTTACCAGGTGGATAAAATCAGTGAGCAAACGTTCGCAAACTGGCAGAAAAAGGCCAGCGAGATCGCGTTGAAGCTGCCGGAGCTGAATCCCTACATCCCGGATGATTTCTCCCTGATTAAAACTGCGAAAGCATACCCGCATCCGCAGCTTATTGTTGATGAGCCGACGTTGCGCGTGGTGTATACCCCAAGCCACTACTTCGCCAGCGAGCCAAAAGCCGATGTCAGCGTTGTTCTTCGCAACCCGAAAGCGATGGATAGCGCCAAAAATCAGGTGATGTTTGCGCTCAATGACTATCTGGCCGGTATCGCGCTTGACCAGCTCAGCAACCAGGCCGCGGTGGGTGGAATCAGCTTCTCTACCAACGCCAATAACGGACTGATGGTCAATGCAAACGGCTATACCCAGCGTCTGCCTCAGCTGTTCCAGGCGTTGCTGGAGGGCTATTTCAGCTACACGCCAACGGAAGAGCAGTTTGAGCAGGCGAAGTCCTGGTATGCGCAGATGATGGATTCCGCTGAGAAAGGCAAGGCGTACGATCAGGCGATTATGCCGGCGCAGATGCTGTCGCAAATACCCTATTTCCAGCGTGAAGATCGCCGGGCGCTGCTGCCATCCATCACATTAAAAGAGGTGCTGGCCTACCGCGACGCGCTGAAAACTAACACACGTCCGGAGTTTCTTATCGTCGGCAACATGAGCGAGGACCAGGCCAAAACGCTGGCGGAGAACGTACGTCAGCAGCTCGGTTCAAAAGGCGACGAGTGGTGCCGTAACCAGGACGTGCTGGTTGAGAAAAAACAGAATGTGATTTTTGAAAAAGCAGGTAACAGCACGGATTCCGCGCTGGCCGCCGTGTTTGTTCCTACGGGCTATGATGAATTTGCCAGCTCTGCGCAGAGTGCCGTTCTGGGACAAATTATACAGCCGTGGTTCTACAATCAGCTGCGCACAGAAGAGCAGCTTGGCTACGCGGTCTTTGCATTCTCCATGAACGTTGGCCGCCAGTGGGGGCTGGGTTTCCTGCTGCAGAGCAGCGATAAACAGCCCGCTTATCTCTGGCAGCGTTACCAGGCTTTCTTCCCGCAAGCGGAAGCTAAACTGCGAGCCATGAAGCCGGATGAGTTTGCCCAAATCCAGCAGGCCGTCATCGCGCAGGTGATGCAGCCGCCTCAGACGCTGGGTGAAGAAGCATCCCAACTGAGCAAAGATTTCGATCGCGGTAATCTGAAATTTGATTCGCGTGATAAAGTAGTGGCCGAGATAAAACAGCTGACGCCTCAGAAGGTTGCCGACTTCTTCCATCAGGCGGTGGTTAAACCGCAGGGAATAGCCATTCTGTCTCAGGTTTCTGGTAGCCAGAACGGAAAAACGGACTACGTTAACCCGAAAGGCTGGAAAATCTGGAAGAGCGTCAGCGCCCTGCAGCAATCTATGCCCTGGAGTAAGAAAGAATGACCGACACCGCTGAGTCCCTTGATCCCTTACGTTTACCTCTGCAGGGTGAACGATTGATTGAAGCCTCAGCGGGAACGGGAAAAACCTTCACTATTGCCGCGCTTTATCTGCGTCTGTTGCTGGGCCTTGGCGGCCAGGCCGCTTTTCCGCGTCCGTTAAGCGTGGAGGAGCTGCTGGTGGTGACCTTCACCGAGGCCGCCACCGCTGAGCTGCGCGGCCGTATCCGTGCCAATATTCATGAACTGCGTATCGCCTGTCTGCGCGAAAGCACGGATAACCCTCTCTACGCGAGCCTGCTGGAAGAGATTGCCGATAAACAGCAGGCCGCACAGTGGCTGCTTCTGGCTGAACGGCAAATGGACGAGGCCTCTGTCTTCACCATCCACGGTTTTTGCCAGCGCATGCTGAGCCTGAATGCGTTTGAATCCGGCATGCTGTTTGAACTGCAACTTATTGAAGATGAGTCTGAGCTTCGCTACCAGGCCTGTGCTGATTTCTGGCGTCGCCACTGCTATCCGTTACAGCGGGAGATCGCCGAAGCGGTACATGCGTTGTGGAAAGGCCCTGAGGAGCTTCTGCGCGCCATTGAGCGCTATCTGCAGGGGGAGGCCCCGGTCATTAAATCTCCACCGCCTGCGGATGAAACGCTGGCCTCGCGCCATGAAAAAATCGTCGCGAAGATTGCAGCCGTTAAGCAAAAATGGATTGAGTCTGTCGGCGAGATCGACGCCATTATCGAAAACTCCGGGATCGACAGGCGCAAGTTTAACCGTGGTAATCAGGGGAAATGGATCGATAAGATCACTGCCTGGGCGCAGGAAGAGACGCGCGGTTACCAGCTCCCGGATGCGCTGGAAAAATTTTCCCGGCGTTTTCTGGTTGAGCGAACCAAAGCCGATGGCATTGTCCCGGAGCACCCGCTGTTTGTTGAGATTGAAACCCTGCTGGCAGAGCCATTAACCCTTAACGACCTGATGATCACCCGCGCCATGGCGGAGATCCGTGAAGCGGTGTCGCGTGAGAAACGCCGCCGGGGTGAGCTGGGCTTTGACGATATGCTAAGTCGCCTGGACGCGGCGTTGTGCAGTGAAAATGGCGAGGCGCTTGCTGCCGCCATCCGCACGCGCTTTCCGGTGGCGATGATTGACGAATTTCAGGATACCGATCCCCAGCAGTACCGCATTTTCCGCCGCATCTGGCGACAGCAGCCCAACACGGCACTGTTGCTCATTGGCGATCCAAAACAGGCCATTTATGCCTTCCGTGGGGCGGATATTTTCACCTACATGAAAGCCCGTAGCGAGGTGGCGGCGCACTACACCCTGGACACCAACTGGCGCTCCTCGCCGGGGATGGTGGAGAGCGTCAATGCGCTCTTCAGCCGCATGGATTCGGCGTTTATGTTCAGGGAAATTCCTTTCCAGCCGGTAAAGTTCGCCCCCAGAAATGCTTCGTTGCGCTTTGAATTCAACGGCGTGAACCAGCCCGCCATGAATTTCTGGCTGCTGGACGGCGAGGGGTGCGGCGTTACGGACTATCAACATGCGATGGCTCAGCACTGCGCCGCGCAGATCCGGGACTGGCTCAGCGCAGGTACGCGCGGCGAGGCGTTGCTGTGGAAGGGGGACACATCAGCCCCGGTAAAAGCATCCGATATTACGGTGCTGGTGCGCAGCCGTCAGGAGGCGGCGCTTATCCGTGATGCCCTGACGTCACTGAACATCCCGTCCGTGTATCTCTCTAACCGCGATAGCGTCTTTGAAACGCTGGAAGCGCAGGAGATGCTGTGGCTGCTGCAGGCCGTGCTGGCGCCGGAGCGGGAAAGCACCCTTCGCAGCGCGCTGGCAAGCAGCATGCTGGGAATGAACGCGCGCGATATTGATGCGCTAAATTGCGACGAAGCCGCCTGGGATGCGGTGGTCGAAGAGTTTGTGCAGTACCGCGAGCGCTGGCAAAAACGCGGCGTGATGGCGATGCTGCGTGAACTGATGAGGCAGCGTCACATTGCCGAGAATATGCTCGCCACAGCGGGCGGCGAGCGCCGTCTGACCGATATTTTGCATATCAGCGAACTGTTGCAGGAGGCGGGCACGCAGCTGGAGAGCGAGCATGCCCTGGTGCGCTGGCTGGCGCAGCAAATTGCCGATCCGAACAGTAACTCGTCGAGCCAGCAGATGCGTCTTGAGAGTGATAAACATCTGGTGCAAATCGTCACCATTCACAAGTCGAAAGGCCTGGAGTATCCGCTGGTCTGGCTGCCGTTTATCGCCAATTATCGGGTGCAGGATCAGGCTTTTTATCACGATCGCGAGTCGTTCGAAGCGGTGCTCGATCTCAGTAAAGCAGAGTCCAGCGTTGAACTGGCCGAGACCGAGCGCCTGGCCGAAGATTTACGCTTGCTCTATGTGGCACTGACCCGCTCGGTCTGGCACTGTAGTCTGGGTGTCGCGCCGCTATTCCGCCGCCGTGGCGAAAAGACAGGTGAGACCGATTTTCATCTGAGCGCGCTGGGCAGGCTGATTCAGCTCGGCGAACCCAAAGATGCGGCAGGGTTGCGTCTGTGTATAGACTCACTCTGCGGGGAACATATTGCCCTGCATATTCCGTCGCAACCCGATAACAGCCGCTGGCAACTGCCAGAGCAGCAGGCGTCTGAGCTGCATGCCCGGCAGATTACGCGAACCGTTGCAGACGACTGGCGTGTGACCAGCTACTCCGGTTTACAGCAGCACGGGCAGAGCATTGCGCAGGATCTGATGCCTAAGCTTGACGTGGATGCCGCAGGAACCGGAAGTGTGCCGGATGAACCGGTGCTGACTCCTCATCAATTTCCGCGCGGGGCGTCACCGGGCACATTTTTACACAGCCTGTTTGAAGAGCTGGATTTCACGCAACCTGTCTCTGAGGAGTGGGTGCTGAAAATGTTGCAAAGCGGCGGCTACGACGCGCAATGGCAGCCGGTGCTCAGCGAATGGATCACCGCTATCCTTCACGCCCCGCTCACGGCACAGGGTGTTTCGCTTAGCCAGCTGACCGCCAGAGATAAGCAGGTGGAGATGGAGTTTTATCTCCCCATCGCCAGCCCGCTAAGAGCCGAGGCGCTGGATGCGCTGATCCGCGAGCATGACCCGCTATCAGCCGGTTGCCCGCCACTTAACTTCCGTCAGGTTCAGGGGATGCTGAAGGGCTTTATCGATCTGGTGTTCCGCCATAAAGGGCGTTACTACCTGTTGGATTACAAATCGAACTGGTTGGGTGAAAACAGCGAAGCCTATACCCAACAGGCGATGGCCTCTGCCATGCAGATGCATCGTTACGATCTGCAGTACCAGCTGTATACCCTGGCGCTGCATCGCTATCTGCGTCATCGCATTGCAAATTACCGCTACGAAGACCATTTTGGCGGGGTGATTTACCTTTTCCTGCGCGGGGTGGATGCCGCCGATCCGCAGTCTGGTATTTTTAGTACGCGCCCGGACGCGGCACTGATTGAGAAAATGGACAGTTTATTTGCCGCAGGCACGGAGGAGTTGGCATGACGATGCAGGAATTACTGCTGGAAGCCGTAGAACAGCGTTTACTGCGCCATCTTGATGTGCAGTTCGCCATCATGGTGGCTGGCGAGCAGCCGGCCGTGATGCTGGCTGCCGCTATGCTGAGCAACGACGCGGGGGAAGGGCATGTCTGCCTGCCGCTTTCGCGCCTGACCATTGATGAGAAAATGCCTTCGGCTCTTCAGTCCTGTTTTGCCCTGCTGGGCGAGTCGGTAGACTGGCAGAGCGTTTTGCTAAGCTCTCCTGCTGTCAGCAGAGCCGATACCCAGACGCCCATGATCCTTATTGGCGACCGGTTGTACCTTAACCGGCTGTGGCGTAATGAACTGACGGTAGCGCGCTTTTTCAGCGAGACAAACGCGCCGCTTCCCTGTGAAGAAGCGCGGCTCCGGCAAACGCTGGATGCCCTGTTTACCTCAGATGAGGCGACAGACTGGCAGAAAGTGGCGGCGGCCGTCGCCTTAACGCGGCGGATCTCGGTGATCTCGGGCGGACCGGGCACGGGTAAAACCACCACCGTGGCAAAACTGCTTGCCGCGCTGATTCAGCTGTCGGGTGAGCAAAAATGCCGTATTCGCCTGGCGGCGCCCACCGGCAAAGCGGCGGCCAGGCTGACGGAGTCGTTAGGTGGCGCGCTGCAAAAACTGCCGCTCACGCAGGAACAGCTTGCGCTTTTCCCCAGTGAAGCCAGCACCCTGCACCGGCTACTGGGTGCCCAGCCGGGCAGCCAGCGCCTGCGTTATCATGCCGGAAACCCGCTGCATCTTGACGTGCTGGTGGTGGATGAAGCGTCGATGATCGACCTGACGATGATGTCGCGGCTGATTGACGCCTTACCTCCCCACGCGCGCGTAATTTTCCTGGGCGATCGTGACCAGCTTGCCTCGGTGGAAGCCGGGGCCGTGCTGGGCGATATCTGCACCTATGCGAGTCTTGGGTATACCGCGGAACGTGCTGAGGAGTTAGCCCGCCTCACCGGATGTTCGCTCGCAGCCGAAAGTCAGTCTCTCGCGGCGGCGCTGCGAGACAGCCTCTGTCTGCTGCAAAAAAGCTACCGGTTCGGGAGTGATTCCGGCATTGGCCAACTGGCGGCGGCCGTGAACAGAGGGGATCGGCATGCGACCAGTGCCGTTTTTGACGGCAGCTTCAGTGATATTGAGAAGAAATCGCTGCAAACCGGGGAAGAGTATCAGGCGATGCTGGATGATGCCCTGCTGGGCTATCAGCACTTCCTGACGAGCGTGCAGCAGCAACATACGCCTGCGCAGGTCATTGCCGCGTTTGGCGAATATCAGCTGCTGTGTGCGCTGAGGGAAGGGCCTTTTGGCGTCAGCGGCCTCAACGACAGGCTTGAGCAACTGCTTGCGCAAAAGCGCAAAATCACCCGCACGCCGCATTCACGCTGGTACGAAGGTCGGCCAGTGATGATCTCCCGTAACGATAGCGCGCTGGGGTTGTTTAACGGCGATATTGGCATTGCGCTTGACCGTGGACAGGGTCTACGCGTCTGGTTCCTGATGCCGGACGGAAGCGTGAAGTCTGTGCAGCCCAGCCGCTTGCCTGAACATGAAACAGCATGGGCGATGACGGTACACAAGTCCCAGGGCTCGGAGTTCAACCATGCGGCGTTGATCCTGCCCACCCAGCTTTCACCCGTGATTACCCGCGAGCTCATCTACACCGCCATCACCCGCGCGCGTCAGCGCTTGTCGCTCTATACCGACGAGCGTGTGCTGGTGCAGGCGATTGCCACCCGTACAGAACGGCGAAGCGGCCTGAGCGCGATATTTGAGTCCCTCTGAATGAGGTGAGAAAGAGAGGCCGGGCCGGCGCAACGCCACCCGGCGAAGGATCTGTTATCCCAGGTCGGCCATCAGCACCTTTGAGCGGCGTTGATAGTTGTACATCTCTTTTTTACTTTCAGGCAGCAAATCAATATCCACAGGCGTAAATCCGCGCTCCTGGAACCAGTGAATACTGCGCGTGGTCAAAACGAACAGCTTGCTCAGGCCCATCTGGCGCGCCTGAGCCGCCACGCGCTCAAGCAGCATCTCGCCGCGTGAAGAGCTGCGGTAGTCTGGATGGACGGCAACGCAGGCCATTTCGCCGATCTTCTCCTCCGGGAACGGATAGAGCGCGGCGCAGGCGATGGTCAGATTATCGCGCTGGATAATCGTAAATTTGTCGATCTCCATTTCCAGCTGTTCGCGGGAACGGCGTACCAGGATCCCTTGCTGCTCCAGCGGGCGAATTAACTCCAGAATACCGCCGATATCGTTAATGGTGGCGCGGCGGATCTGCTCCGCGCTCTCCATTACAATCTGGGTGCCAATACCGTCGCGGGAGAACAGCTCCTGCAGAAGGGCACCGTCTTCCTGATAGCTGATCAGGTGGCTGCGACGCACGCCGCTGCGGCAGGCTTTCACAGCACCGCGCAGGAAACGAACGGTACCAGAGTAGTAATCTCCCTCGGCTTCCAGCGCTTCCACGCGGGCCTGGGCCTCATTCGGGAAGAGCTCTGGCACGATCACCCCTTCTTCGTTCACGACGCCCTGAGAGGAGCAAAACCCAATCATTTTCTCCGCCTTCAGTTTGATCGCCAGCTGGGTGGCAATCTCTTCTGAAGTGAGGTTAAAGCTCTCGCCGGTTACGGAAACGGCCACCGGCCCCATCAGCACAATGGCACCGCTGTCCAGTTGACGATGAATGGCTTCCTCATCAATACGACGAATGCGTCCGCTGTGGCAATAGTCCACCCCATCGTCCACGCCAAGAGGCTGAGCGATGATGAAGTTACCGCTGACGACGTTGATATGCGCCCCCTGAAGCGGCGTGTTGTTCAGGCTCATGGACAGACGCGCGGTGATATCAAGCTGCAGCAGACCCGCTGCCTGTTTCACCAGCTCAAGGGTTTTGGCATCCGTAACGCGGGTATGCTTGTGATAAATCGGCTCGTGATGGTGTGCGGCCAGGTTCGCATCGATCTGCGGACGCGCACCATACACCACCACCAGGCGGATGCCGAGGCTGTGCAGCAGGCCAATGTCATTGACGATGCTGGAAAAGTTTTCATGCTCAATGGCTTCGCCGCCGAGCATGATGACAAACGTTTTTCCCCGATGGGCGTTGATATAGGGAACAGAATGGCGGAATCCCTGGACCAGTTCGGTTCTACGTTCCTTCACCATGGCACAACCCTTAATGAATGTTTATTCGTAATTTCTGTATTTTTATTCGATTGTGGCCGCATGTGCAAGCCTAAATTTTCTGCGACCCACAGAAAATAATAAGTAATCCGTGCGTTAACGTATGATTGTTTACCCTTTTATAGATGACAGTTTATGCGTCATTCGTTAAAGTTTTCGGTCAATTTTGATGTTTTGTCTGTCAATCAGATTTCTTGCTCGGGAGAAGCATGTCGGGATCCAATTCAGCAATAAGCCGCCGCCGTTTGTTAAAAGGGGCAGGGGCGATGTGGCTGCTCAGCGTCAGCCAGGTGGGTCTTGCCGCCACAAGTCAGGTGGTGGCGGTGCGCGTCTGGCCGTCGTCAACCTATACGCGCGTGACGGTGGAATCCAATCGGGTGCTGAAATATAAGCAATTTGCCCTGAGCAACCCTGAGCGTGTGGTGGTGGATCTCGAAGGCGTTAACCTGAACTCCGTTCTGAAGGGAATGGCGGCGCAGATCCGCGGTGATGATCCGTTTATCAAATCGGCGCGCGTTGGGCAGTTTGATCCGCAAACCGTGCGCATGGTGTTTGAACTCAAGCAGAACGTGAAACCGCAGCTGTTCGCCCTTGCGCCTGTGGCATCGTTCAAAGAGCGTCTGGTGATGGATCTCTATCCGGCGAATGCAACGGACATTCAGGATCCGCTCCTGGCGTTACTGGAAGACTACAACCAGGGCAATCTGGAGAAACAGGTTCCGCCTGCGCAAAGTGGTCCGCAGCCCGGAAAAGCAGGGCGCGATCGCCCGATTGTGATCATGCTCGATCCTGGTCACGGCGGAGAAGACTCGGGTGCGGTAGGCAAATACCGGACGCGGGAAAAAGATGTGGTGTTGCAGATTGCCCGCCGTCTGAAGGCGTTAATCGATAGAGAGGGCAACATGCGCGCCTACATGACGCGTAATGAAGACGTCTTTATTCCGTTGAAAGTCCGCGTGGCAAAAGCCCAGAAGCAGCGAGCGGATCTCTTCGTCTCTATCCATGCTGATGCTTTTACCAGCCGTCAGCCGAGTGGATCGTCAGTATTTGCACTCTCAACCAAAGGGGCAACCAGTACCGCGGCGCGTTACCTCGCGGACACGCAGAACGCCTCGGATCTCATCGGTGGTGTGAGCAAAAGCGGCGACCGCTACGTCGATCACACCATGTTCGACATGGTGCAATCGCTGACCATTACCGACAGCCTGAAGTTTGGTAAAGCG
This sequence comes from Enterobacter cloacae complex sp. 394F7, assembly GCF_057320385.1. Lineage (NCBI taxonomy): Bacteria > Pseudomonadati > Pseudomonadota > Gammaproteobacteria > Enterobacterales > Enterobacteriaceae > Enterobacter > Enterobacter cloacae complex sp. 394F7. Next base: position 97,783 of record NZ_JBXWCS010000003.1, read on the forward strand.
GTACTGGGCAAGCTGGGGCGGGTCAATAAGCTGCACAAAAACAGCGTCGAGCAGGCCGGGTTTGCGGTGCTGAAGGCACCGGATATTCCGTCTATCCTGGTTGAAACGGCGTTTATCAGTAACGTGGAAGAGGAGCGTAAGCTCAAGACGGCCAAATTCCAGCAGGAAGTGGCTGAGTCGATTCTGGCAGGGATCCGGGCGTATTTCTCTGACGGGGCGACGCTGGCACGACGTGGATAATGCTGAACGCCGGGTTAACCCCCGGCAAATTCACAAACGACAGATACAAAAAAACACCCTTAAGGGTGTTTATTGTTTTTAGAAGTATTGGTTGCGGGGGCCGGATTTGAACCGACGACCTTCGGGTTATGAGCCCGACGAGCTACCAGGCTGCTCCACCCCGCGGCACCGTACTGCTTTTACTTCATCAAATTTGATTGGTTGCGGGGGCCGGATTTGAACCGACGACCTTCGGGTTATGAGCCCGACGAGCTACCAGGCTGCTCCACCCCGCGTCACCGTACTGCTTATACTTCATCAAATTTTAATTGGTTGCGGGGGCCGGATTTGAACCGACGACCTTCGGGTTATGAGCCCGACGAGCTACCAGGCTGCTCCACCCCGCGTCCGTGGAAGCGCACTATACTCGGTTAGGTTTGTGATGCAACCCCTTTTTCACATAATTCATTAATTTTGTATGTAAATTGAACGACATTGAAACCTTTGGACTATTTTTTGCTCAGAATTTGCCAAAGGGCATGTGATTCCGTTTCATTAGAACAGTGGGTTTGTTATCTTCATCACGCGGAAATGGGCAACTTAAAGACGAGATATAATGAAAGGACGTTGGGCAAAGTATCTGATCACGGGCGCAATGGTAGCCATTCTTGCGGCCTGTTCTTCTAAACCGACCGATCGCGGTCAACAGTATAAAGACGGGAAGTTATCCCAGCCTTTCTCTTTAGTTAACCAGCCGGATGCTGTCGGCGCACCGATCAACGCCGGTGATTTCTCCGAGCAGGTTTACCAGATCCGCAATGCGTCGCCGCGCCTGTATGGCTCACAGAGTAGCGTTTATAACGCCGTGCAGGACTGGCTGCGTGCGGGCGGTGATACGCGCAACATGCGCCAGTTTGGTATCGACGCCTGGCAGATGGAAGGGGCGGACAACTACGGCAACGTGCAGTTTACCGGCTATTACACTCCGGTTATCCAGGCGCGACATACGCGTCAGGGCGAATTCCAGTATCCTATTTATCGTATGCCGCCAAAACGTGGCCGCCTGCCGTCCCGCGCAGAGATCTACGCCGGTGCGCTTAGCGAAAACTACGTCCTGGCTTACAGCAACTCCCTGATGGATAACTTCATCATGGACGTTCAGGGCAGCGGCTACATCGATTTTGGTGACGGTTCTCCGCTGAACTTCTTTAGCTACGCCGGTAAAAACGGCCATGCCTATCGCAGCATTGGTAAAGTGCTGATCGACCGTGGCGAAGTGAAAAAAGAAGATATGTCGATGCAGGCGATCCGCGAGTGGGGCGAAAAACACAGTGAAGCTGAGGTACGCGAGCTGCTGGAGCAGAACCCGTCGTTCGTCTTCTTCAAACCGCAAAACTTTGCGCCGGTGAAAGGGGCGAGCGCCGTGCCGCTGATTGGCCGTGCGTCGGTAGCATCGGATCGTTCCATCATTCCTGCGGGGACCACGCTGCTGGCAGAAGTGCCGCTGCTGGATAATAACGGTAAATTTAACGGCCAGTACGAGCTACGTCTGATGGTGGCTCTGGACGTTGGTGGCGCGATTAAAGGCCAGCACTTCGATATTTATCAGGGAATTGGTCCGGATGCCGGTCACCGGGCGGGCTGGTATAACCACTATGGCCGCGTATGGGTGCTGAAGACAGCGCCTGGCGCCGGAAACGTATTCAGCGGCTGATTGTGGTATTCTGAGCGGAATACGGATTACTGTTCAGGGTGAGGAAAAACCTCACCCTTTTTACATCTGAGGTTTTATGTCTGTGGTAATCAGCGACGCCTGGCGCCAGCGTTTTGGCGGTACGGCACGTCTCTATGGTGAAAAAGCCCTGCAGCTGTTTGCGGATGCGCATGTCTGCGTCGTGGGCATTGGTGGTGTGGGCTCGTGGGCGGCAGAAGCGCTGGCGAGAACCGGTATTGGCGCAATCACGCTGATTGATATGGATGACGTGTGCGTCACCAACACCAACCGTCAAATCCATGCCCTGCGTGACAACGTCGGCCTGGCAAAATCTGAGGTCATGGCAGAGCGTATCCGCCTGATCAACCCGGAATGTCGGGTCACGGTGATTGATGATTTTGTGACGGCGGATAATGTCGCAGACTATATGAGTAAGGGCTACAGCTACGTGATTGACGCGATCGATAGCGTGCGTCCAAAAGCGGCGCTTATTGCGTACTGTCGTCGTTACAAGGTGCCACTGGTGACCACCGGTGGCGCAGGCGGACAAATTGATCCCACACAGATCCAGGTGGCCGATCTGGCTAAAACCATTCAGGATCCTCTGGCGGCCAAGCTGCGTGAACGTCTGAAAAGCGATTTTAACGTGGTGAAAAACAGCAAGGGCAAGCTGGGCGTCGACTGTGTTTTCTCGACCGAAGCGCTGGTGTATCCGCAGGCGGACGGCTCGGTGTGTGCAATGAAAAGCACGGCGGAAGGGCCAAAAAGGATGGATTGCGCCTCAGGATTTGGTGCGGCCACTATGGTGACCGCCTCTTTTGGCTTTGTGGCGGTGTCTCACGCACTGAAAAAGATGATGGCGAAGGCGGAACGTCAGGCCTGAGCCTGACGGGCGGCGTCCTGCACCGCTTCGCTAAGGGCGACCAGGCCCTGACCGCGTGAGGCGCTCAGCTGCGCGCGCAGCCCTAACTCATCGAACAGAGCCAGCGGCGAGTGCGCCAGTAGCGTCGCCGCGCTTTTCCCTTCGATGGCGGTTAACAGCACCGCCAGCAGACCGCGAACGATACGTCCTTCGCTGTCGCCAAAGAAATGCAGTTTCTCACCGGATACGCTGAACCCAAGCCAGACGCGGTTTTCACAGCCCGCGATCTCTTTTGCCTGCGCTTTGAGATCGTCAGAAAGGGCCGGAAGCTGCTTACCCAGCAGGATCAGTTGACGATATTTATCTTCCCATTGTGTGAGCGGCGCGAAGGTCTGTTTTAACGTTTCTTCTGTGATCACTGTGCCAAACGGATGTCCGGCTAAAGCTGAGCTAGTCATTAATCCACCAGGAGTTCAAGGGCGCGGTCAACCGCGGAAATCAGCGCGTCGACATCGCTTTGGGTATTGTAAGGTGCAAACGAGGCGCGCAGTGTACCACTCACGCCAAGCGCTGCCAGCAGCGGCTGGGCACAGTGCTGCCCGGCACGCAGCGCAATGCCATATCCTGCCAGCAGGGTCACCATGTCGCTATGGTGTACGCCCGCAAAATCAAAGGCTAACAGGCTTGAATCCTGCACGCGGAACGAACGGAAGCCAGGGCGTTTTTTAAGCTCCTCTTCAGCCAGCGTCGCCAGACCCCGGCTCCAGCTCTCCGCCTGGACAATGTCCGTTTCGGCGAGCCATTCGAGCGCAGCGCTCAGGCCAATGACGCCCGCCACGTTTGGCGTACCCGCTTCCAGCCGGTAAGGGACGTCCTGGGTTTTAAAGCCCTCGAAAGAGACTTCCGCGATCATCTTGCCGCCACCGAGCCACGGCGTCATTTTTGCCAGCAGCTCAGGCTTACCGTACAGCGCCCCGATACCGGTTGGTCCGTAGAGCTTATGCCCTGAGAAGGCATAAAAATCGATATCCAGTTTTTGCACATCGGCCGGGAAATGGACCACGCCCTGCGCGCCGTCAACCATCACTATGATGCCGTTGGCATGCGCGATGCGGATAGCCTGCGCCAAATCCGGGCAGCCACCGGTGACGTTGGACATCTGTCCAAGCGCCAGAATGCGGCTGCGCGGTGTAATCAACTCCGGTAACTGTGCTACATCCGGCAGGTAATCTGTCCCCAGCGGGAGCTTCACCACCCGTGCCCCTGTTTGCTCTGCCACCATCAGCCATGGGACCAGGTTGGCGTGATGTTCCGCTTCACTGACGATGATCTCGTCTCCGGGCTGAAGCAATGGGCGGGCATAACACTGGGCCACCATGTTTATGGCTTCGGTGGTACCCCGCGTCCAGACAATATTTTTCCCGCTTTCGGCATTGATCAGACGAGCAACCTGATCGCGTGCCGCTTCGTAGCGTGCGGTTAAGCGCTGGGCCTCGGCAAACTGGCTACGATGCACATTGCCTGCGCTCAGGCTATAAAACTGCTGCGTTGCCTCAATAACCGCCTGCGGCTTTAAGGCTGTGGCAGCGCTATCGAGATAAATGCCGGCATCGGCCAGCGCCGGAAACTGTGCGCGAAACTGCGCAGGGCTGAAAGCGTTCATGGGATTCCTCATTGCATTACTGAGATCGTCGCGCAATTTCAGCGGCAGGGCAAGGAGGTTGATATCTATCAGAATTGTCTGCTTATCCCAACGCCCCTGAAAAAGCAGGTTATGCTAAATAGTGTTAGGCGGATGTTTTAGCCTGTTATAAATCGAGGTTTGAATAGCATTAATTGCTAAAGGAGAAGAATCATGAATAAGACAGCTGCAATCATTTCTGCCTGTGCGTTTACTTTTGCCCTGAGCGCCTGTTCTGGTAACAACTACGTCATGCACACTAACGATGGTCGTTCCATTGTTTCGGAAGGGAAACCGACAACCGATAACGATACCGGGATGATTTCATACAAAGATGCTAACGGGAACAAGCAGCAGATCAACCGCACGGACGTGAAAGAGATGAAAGAGATCGAGCATTAACAGATCGCTAAGCAAAAAAAAGCACCGCAAATTGGCGGTGCTACATTAATCACTATGGACAGACAGGGTAAATGTACAGGAAGTGAAAAATTGGTAGCGTTGCTACCGTGGTCTGAATCGCAGACCAATTGCAAACACAACAACACAACATCACAACCGTAAGCCAAAAGCTCTTCAGAACACGCATTCCAAAAAAAGCTTCTCGTTCCGGCTCAGGAAGTGCCGCCACTATAGGTATTTGCTGGTAGTTCCTCAACGGACAAATTATAATGGCTCAGATAAAAAAAACTAATAGGTTAAACGTTGTTTCCTGTTTGTTAAATCTCGTTAACATCTAAGCCAGATAACCATGTCCAAGCGATTGCCACCCCTAAATGCATTACGTGTTTTTGATGCAGCAGCACGTCATCTAAGCTTCACCCGCGCAGCAGATGAGCTTTTTGTGACACAGGCCGCAGTAAGTCACCAAATCAAGTCCCTGGAGGATTTTCTGGGCCTCAAGCTGTTTCGCCGACGCAACCGTTCGCTGTTGCTGACGGAAGAGGGGCAGAGCTATTTTCAGGATATTAAAGAGATTTTTTCCCAGCTCACGGAAGCCACGCGCAAGCTGCAGGCCAGGAGTGCAAAAGGCGCACTGACGGTCAGTTTATTGCCCAGTTTTGCCATTCAGTGGCTGGTGCCCAGACTCTCAAGCTTTAACTCAGCTTATCCGGGAATTGATGTCAGGATCCAGGCGGTGGATCGTCAGGAAGACAAACTGGCGGACGATGTGGACGTTGCCATTTTTTATGGGCGTGGTAACTGGCCGGGCTTGCGTGTCGAGAAATTATACGCAGAATATCTGCTGCCAGTCTGTTCACCGCTGCTTTTGACAGGCGATAAAGCGTTAAAAACGCCCGCCGATCTGGCACAACATACGCTGTTACACGATGCTTCTCGCCGCGACTGGCAAACTTATACCCGTCAATTAGGTCTTAATCATATAAACGTGCAGCAGGGCCCCATCTTTAGCCACAGTGCGATGGTGCTACAGGCTGCCATTCACGGACAGGGCATTGCGTTGGCGAACAACGTCATGGCGCAGTCCGAAATTGAGGCCGGCCGTCTGGTTTGCCCTTTTAATGATGTACTGGTCAGCAAGAATGCGTTTTATCTGGTTTGTCATGACAGTCAGGCAGAACTGGGTAAAATAGCCGCTTTCCGGCAGTGGATACTGGCGAAAGCGGCGAGCGAGCAAGAAAAATTCCGCTTCAGGTATGAACAATAACTTTTGTGTGCCGGGCACGCATTACTTTAGGACTGAAACATGACCAGCCGATTCATGCTGATTTTTGCCGCGGTGAGTGGCTTTATTTTTGTTGCACTGGGCGCGTTTGGCGCACATGTCTTAAGCAAGTCTTTGGGCGTGGTGGAGATGGGCTGGATCCAGACCGGCCTTGAATACCAGGCGTTCCATACGCTGGCTATTTTTGGGCTGGCGGTAGCGATGCAGCGCCGCATCAGCATCTGGTTTTACTGGAGCAGCGTTTTCCTGGCGCTGGGTACGGTGCTGTTCAGCGGCAGCCTTTACTGCCTTGCGCTCTCGCATTTGCGCCTGTGGGCGTTTGTTACACCTGTCGGCGGCGTCAGCTTCCTGGCAGGGTGGGTATTAATGTTTATCGGAGCTATCCGTCTGAAACGCAAGGGCGTTGTTCATGAATAAGGTTGTTTTATATTGTCGCCCGGGGTTTGAGAAAGAGTGCGCCGCGGAAATTACGGATAAAGCGGCGAAGCGAGAAGTCTTCGGTTTTGCGCGCGTTAAGGATAATGCGGGCTATGTGGTGTTCGAATGCTACCAGCCTGACGATGCGGATAAGCTGGCACGCGAGCTGCCGTTCAGTTCACTGATCTTTGCGCGCCAGATTTTCGTCGCGGGTGATCTGCTGAAAGATCTCCCGCCAGAAGATCGCATCACCCCGATTGTGGGCATGCTGCAGGGCGTGGTCGAGAAGGGGGGCGATTTGCGCGTTGAAGTGGCCGACACCAACGAAAGCAAAGAGCTGATGAAGTTCTGCCGTAAGTTCACCGTACCGCTGCGCGCGGCGCTGCGTGATGCCGGCGTGCTGACAAACTACGAAACGCCAAAACGTCCGGTCGTGCATATCTTCTTTATTGCCCCGGGCTGCTGCTACGCCGGTTACTCTTATACCAACAACAACTCTCCGTTCTTTATGGGGATCCCACGCCTGAAGTTCCCGGCTGATGCGCCGAGCCGTTCAACCCTGAAGCTGGAAGAGGCGTTTCACGTCTTTATTCCGGCGGATGAGTGGGATGAGCGTCTGGCCAACGGCATGTACGCGGTCGATCTCGGTGCGTGTCCCGGTGGCTGGACCTATCAGCTGGTGAAACGCAACATGTGGGTGTCGTCTGTTGATAACGGCCCGATGGCGCAAAGCCTGATGGACACAGGGCAGGTCACCTGGCTGCGTGAAGACGGTTTCCGCTATCGTCCAACCCGCAATAACATCTCCTGGATGGTATGCGATATGGTGGAAAAACCAGCGAAAGTGGCGGCACTGATGGCCTCCTGGCTGGTGAATGGCTGGTGCCGTGAGACGATTTTTAACCTCAAGCTGCCAATGAAAAAGCGCTATGAGGAGGTCTCTCAGAACCTGGCCTATATTCAGCAGCAACTGGATGAACACGGCATTAACGTGGAGATCCAGGCGCGTCAGCTGTATCACGATCGCGAAGAGGTGACGGTGCATATTCGTCGCTGGTGGGCGGCCGTGGGCGGGCGTCGCGACGAGCGATAGGCCCCTCACCCTAACCCTCTCCTCAACGGGGAGAGGGGACTTTTAACGCTCTAATCTCAACTGCTGCAAATTCCCGTCCAGCTGTAAATCCGTCTGTAACGTCGCCACATCCCGGCAGATAAAGGCCATTTCTTTATGGGCCTCCAGCTTCTTACGCCATTTTTCCGGAACTTCATCGAGCCGGGCGTAGATCCCTTCCAGGTTCTGAAAATCCGTCAGCAGCTGTGCGGCGCTTTTAGGCCCAATACCGGCAACGCCCGGCACCTTGGAGCTGCTGATCCCCGCCAGCCCCCAGTAGTCAGGAAGTTGCTCAGGCGAGACGCCAAATTCACTGGCAATAAACGGGGCGTCGAGCCAGCGTTTCTGGAAGTAATCACGAATGCGGATAGTGGGTGAGAGCAGCTGGCAGTAGCCTTTATCCGTCGACACAATGGTTGCCTGATGTCTGGCGCTGGCCACTTTGACCGCAAGCGTCGCCGCGAGATCGTCCGCTTCATTGCCCTGGGCGCCCCAGCAGGGCACGCCGCGCTTTTCGAATGCCGAGCGAATCATCGGCATTTCTGCATGCAAATCGTCCGGCATGGGGGCGCGTCCGGCTTTATAGTCTGGCAAACGCTGATGTCGCCAGCCGGAATTACGCGCCTCGTCATCAAATACGGCCACGACATGCGTCGGTTCGCTGTGGCGAATAAGTTGCTCCAGCGCGTGCAAACAGCTGTCCTTACAGGGCGTGCCTTGCACTGCATGGATCCGGCGAATCAGGTTGAGCGCGTCGACGATAAGCAAATGAACAGCCACAGATAATCTCCCTTCTGTCTCATGAAGGAAGGGTAACACTGTCAGCGGTATGAAACTATGCGCGGCGGGGAAAACAGGAAGAAGCCTCGCAAAACGAGGCTTCCTGAGAGGCTTAATCGCAGGTCACGATCTTCATTGCCAGACCACCGCGAGAGGTTTCACGGTATTTGGCGTTCATATCTTTACCGGTTTCGTACATGGTTTCGATAACCTTATCGAGGCAGACGCGTGGCTCGCTGGTGCGGCGCAGCGCCATACGTGCGGCGTTCACTGCCTTCACGGAGGCAATCGCGTTACGTTCGATACACGGCACCTGAACCTGTCCGGCAACCGGGTCACAGGTCAGCCCCAGGTTATGCTCCATGCCGATTTCGGCGGCGATGCAAACCTGCGCCGGGCTTGCGCCTAATAGCTCTGCCAGACCCGCAGCGGCCATGGAACAGGCCACGCCCACTTCACCCTGACAGCCCACTTCCGCGCCGGAAATGGAGGCGTTCATCTTATACAGAGAACCAATCGCACTGGCGACCAGCAGGTAGCGCGCCAGCGAGTTGGCGTTCACTTCACGGATAAACTTGTCGTAGTACGCCAGTACGGCCGGAACGATACCGCAGGCGCCGTTGGTTGGCGCCGTGACCACGCGGCCCCCTGCGGCGTTCTCTTCGTTCACCGCCAGGGCGAACATGTTGATCCAGTCTACGACGGCCATTGGGTCGGTGGTCGTTTTATCGGTGCTCACCAGCATACGGCGCAGCGCGGCCGCACGACGCGGTACGCGAAGCTTACCGGGCAGAACGCCTTCGGTGGTGATCCCGCGTTCAATCCCGCCACGCATCACCTCCCAGACGTTAGCAAAGTGCTGTTCCAGCTCCGCTTTGCTGTGCAGGGCCAGCTCGTTTTTCATCATCAGACCGGAGAGGGAAAGCCCCGTCTCCTGACAGTGACGCTGGAGATCGGCCGCAGTTTTGTACGGATACGGCACGTCAACAGATGAGGTGCTGGTTTGACCAAAGTGGTCTTCGTCGACGATAAACCCGCCGCCGATAGAGTAATAGGTCTGGCTGTAAACCGCGGTGTCGCCGGCCAGCGCGGTAATGCGCATGCCGTTTTCGTGCAGCGACAGGTTGTCCGCATGGAAATTCATGCAATGGTCAACCGGGAATTCCACTTCGTGTTCGCCGTTTGCCAGCAGCAGGCGACCGTGGGTGTTTACGTCCTGGATGAAGCCAGGGATCGCATCAATATCAACGGTATCCGGCAGGTTTCCCGCCAGGCCCATGATAATGGCGATATCGGTATGGTGGCCTTTTCCGGTCAGGGAAAGCGAGCCGTACACATCGACAACCACGCGGGTGATGTCGTGCAAGATGCCGCGTGCAATCAAGTCATCCGTGAACTGCTTACCGGCTTTCATTGGTCCGACAGTGTGAGAGCTGGAAGGACCAATACCGATTTTGAAGATATCGAATACGCTAATCATGATGCGTCCATTGCTTTCAGTCAGAGAGGAAGGAGTGCGCCGTCCGGGGACGGCGCGGGTGATAATCAGAACATGGTGTACAGGGAGTAGAAGATCGCAGAGATAGCGATAAGCCCCATGATGACCACAAAGATGTTGCTCACATGACCGCTGTACTTACGCATAGCAGGGACTTTCTGAATTGCGTACATCGGCATCAGGAACAGAATCATCGCGATAACCGGACCGCCCAGGGTTTCAATCATGCCCAGGATGCTTGGGTTCAGCGTAGCAACGGCCCAGGTGGTAAGCAGCATGAACAGTGCAGTGATTTTGTTCAGCTTGCTGATTTCAATGCTCTTGCCTTTACCGCGCAGAGATTTGATCACCATACCGTTAAAACCTTCACGTGCGCCCAGGTAGTGGCCGAGGAAGGATTTGGTGATGGCGATAATGGCGATGATCGGTGCCATCCACGCAATAATCGGTGCGTTAAAGTGGTTCGCCAGGTAAGACAGAATGGAGATGTTCTGCTCTTTCGCTGCTGCCAGGTCCGCCGGGGAGAGGCTCAGTACGCAGCTGAAGACGAAGAACATTACGGTCAGCACCATCATGATGTGTGCACGTGCCAGGATGCTGGAGCACTTCTTCTCTGCGCCTGCGCCGTACTCTTCACGCTTCGCCACGGCGAAGGAAGAGATGATCGGGGAGTGGTTAAAGGAGAAGACCATTACCGGAATCGCCAGCCACAGGGTCATCATCAGGCCGTTACCGGTTGCAGATGCGCTGCTCAGGGAGAGGGTTTCCAGCGCCGCACCGTTCCACTGTGGGATCAGGTAGCAGGCCAGCACCATCAGTGCGGCAACAAACGGGAACACCAGAACGCTCATCGCTTTAACGATCATCTGCTCGCCGAAGCGCACGATGGTCATCATACCGACGATCAGGATCAGGGACAGAATGGCACGCGGTGGCGGCGTCATCTGCAGCTGGTGCGTCATGAAGCTTTCAACGGTGTTGGTGATCGCCACGCTGTAAACCAGCAGAATCGGGTAAATGGCGAAGAAGTAGAGCAGGGTAATCAGTTTCCCTGCGCCAACGCCGAAATGCTCTTCAACCACTTCGGTGATGTCTTCGCCCGGGTTTTTACCGGACAGCACGAAGCGGGTCAGACCGCGGTGTGCGAAGAAGGTCATCGGGAACGCGATGATGGCCATAATGATCAGCGGGATCAGACCGCCGACGCCTGCGTTGATAGGAAGGAACAGTACACCAGCGCCGATTGCTGTGCCGTAAAGGCCAAGCATCCACATGGTATCCGTTTTGCGCCAACCACTTCGGGATTCAATCGAAGCAACGGTGCTGGTTTGAGTGGTTTCCATCTGTATCTCCTGGAGGAAGCAAATTGTCAGGTTTGTAGTCAAATCCGATGAAAAAATGCCTGACGGTAATATGAAATTCGTTCAGTGACGGTTTTTTAATAATTTTCACCCGTAACTATTGGCGGGCGGAAAGATACATTCTACTTATGAATGTATCAGTGATCGCGATCCCAAATGCAATAATCCACTCATGATGTGGGTATATTTAGACCATTTCTCTGTTAAAAAAACATCAAAGAGAATTTACGGGCGCGAAGGCTACCATTAACAACATATGTCCGGAAAGAGCGGCCCCGAAGATAGGTGTCTTGCGCTGTAAAGATGGTGGGTTTTAGGATTTTCTGATGAGTAATTTGCTTTAAAGCTGATAATTTATGGTTTTAAAATCCAGGTAATCGTTTGCGTTGGCGTGCAGTTTATAAATTCTATAAGCGATAACTATGAATTGATGCGAAAAAAAGGCCGGGTAACGACAGAACGCGCCCCGGCCCTCAGAAGAACGATTAACGCCTTATGTGCAGATTTCGTAGCAAGGAATATAAGCCGAGCCCGGCAGCTTCATACGGTGTTGGGCGACAAAGCCCTGCAGCATGTCGTCCATGCGGCGCATCATCTCCGGGTCACCGTGGATCTTATACGGGCCAAACTGCTCAATGGCGCGGATCCCCACCTCTTTCACGTTACCCGCCACAATGCCCGAGAAGGCGCGTCGCAGGTCGGCGGCCAGCACTTCTACCGGCTGGTCAGGATAGAGTTTCAGGTTCGCCATATTCTCATGCGAAGGCTCGAACGGGATCTGCAGATCCGGCGCAATGCGGATTGACCAGTTAAAGCTGTAGGCATCACCGGTATCACGACGGTTCTCTTTCACCAGCGGCATCGCTTTTTTCATCTGACGCGCCACTTCTGCCGCATCGTCAATGATAATGCGATAGTGACGACGCGCGGCTTCACCCAGCGTATGCACGATAAACTCGTCCAGCACGCGGAAGTAGTCGGCACTCTCTTTCGGCCCGGTCAGGATCAGCGGCAGAACCTGATCTTTGTTGGCCGGGTTCATCAGGATCCCCAGCAGATAGAGCAGCTCCTCTGCCGTACCCACGCCGCCCGGGAAGATGATGATGCCGTGAGCGATACGGACAAACGCTTCCAGGCGCTTTTCGATATCCGGCATGATAATCAGCTCGTTGACCAGCGGGTTAGGTGGCTCAGCGGCGATGATCGACGGCTCGGTCATGCCGATAAAGCGGCCCTCTTTATAACGCTGCTGGGCATGACCCACGGCGGCACCTTTCATTGGCGCTTCCATCGCGCCTGGGCCACAGCCGGTGCAGATATTCAGCTCACGCAGACCAAGCTGGGTACCCACCCGACGGGCGTACAGGTATTCGGTTTCGTTAATGGAGTGACCGCCCCAGCAGACGACCATATTCGGTGCTTCGCCAACGTGCAGGGCACGGGCGTTACGCAGAATTGAAAACACCAGGTTGGTGATATGAACCGAGCTTTCCAGGTCAAGATGCTGGAAGCGGCCCGCGTTGTGGATCTGCCCGTTAACAAACAGGATGTCACGCAGCACGGCAAACAGGTTGGCCTGCAGGGAACGAATAATCCGCCCGTCGACGAAGGCCTCTTCCGGCGGGTTGATCACTTCAAGTTTCACGCCGCGCTCGCGGCGCAGCACGTTGATATCAAAGCTTTCGAAGCGGGATAACAGTTCTTTACTGTTGTCTGTCAGGCTTCCGGAGTTCAGTACGGCAAGTGAACAGTTACGAAACAGTTGATAAAGATCGCTGCTGGCCGTGCGTTTAAGCATGTCCACTTCCAGCTGCGACAACATATCCATTGAGCCAAGCGGGCTAATATGTGTAATCAAGTGAGCTCCTTATGGGACGATTATCGTCATTCCCTGCTGATTACAATAGCCCTGCCGCGTGACGTTTCACAACCTAAAGCGCTGCATTACCCGCGCATATTGTGAAAATATTTATATTACTGACGCACGAGTCGGCCCGTCGCAGGCACAAAATCGGTATTGGTGCGCCACGGGTTAATATCCAGCCCGCCACGACGGGTGTAGCGCGCGTACACGCTCAGCGTTTCTGGCTGGCAGAAGCGCTGAATATCGCTGAAGATGCGCTCCACGCACTGCTCGTGGAATTCGTTGTGATGGCGGAACGACACCAGATAGCGCAGCAGCTTTTCCCGGTCAATTTTGGGGCCGCGATACTGGATTTGCACAGAACCCCAGTCCGGCTGGTGGGTGATCAGGCAGTTGGACTTCAGCAGATGGCTGACCAGCGTCTCTTCCACAATCTTCCCGCTTGCCGCATTTTCCAGGTACCCGGCGCTGAACTCGTAGTTATCCACCTCGATATCCTGATCGTCGATGCAGGTGCCGTTAAAATGGGCGACAGGTTGCCCTTCCAGTTCATTCAGGCGATACAGCGCAACGGTCACGTTGCCCTGGGCGCAGGCGCGTAAATCACGCTCCAGCGTGTGCTGGACCTCTTCCAGGCTGGTGAATTTGGTCTGATTAAAACTGTTGAGATACAGCTTGAAGCTTTTGGATTCCACCAGGTTAAGGCTGGCATGATCCAGCTCAACCTGGCCTACCGCCACCTGCGGCAGACCGCGAGCATTCAGCCAGGAGAGCTCATACAGCGTCCAGATATCACCGCCGACAAACGGCAGCGCGTCTGCACGCAGCCCTAAAGGATCGCGGTTAAGGCTGCGCGGAACGCCCTGCAGCAGGCTGGCATCGTAGGTGTCGCGGTAATCGGTCGATTTACCCAGCGTTAAGCCACTTAACGCCTGATGATTTTCGTAAGACATGTTTCATAGTCACTTTACAGGTACACTTAGGGCTGAGTTTATCCTGTCTTACCAGAAGAGAGAAATCGGTGGATATCGAAACTGCAAATGCCCTTAAGACCTTCACGACCCGTTACTGCGACGCATGGCATGACACCCGGGGCACCTGGCCGCAAAGTGCTGATCTCTATGGTGTGCCTTCGCCCTGCATTATCTCTTCGGTGGACGACTACGTTATCTGGCAGCCGCAGCCCTGGTCTGTCGAGGAGAATGTAAATGCGGTTGAACGGGCAATGGACATTGTGGTACAACCAGCGGTTCACGCGTTCTACACCACGCAGTTTGCAGGGGATATGCCTGCCCGCTTTGGTGAGGTAACGCTGACGCTGTTGCAGACCTGGAGCGAAGACGATCTGCAGCGTGTTCAGGAAAACCTGATTGGTCATCTGGTCACGCAAAAACGCCTTAAGCTTTCTCCGACACTCTTTATTGCCACGCTGGGCAGTGAACTGGATGTTATTTCCGTCTGCAACCTGTCTGGTGAAGTGATCAAAGAGACAATCGGCACCCGCAATCGCGAGACCCTCGCCCCCTCACTTGCGGATTTCCTTACCCGACTTGAGCCGCTTCTGTAATCCATCATGCTACAGCGCGTGTGAGAGATCTCTTACACGGTTTGTGAGAGATCGCCGCAACGATCAGTATTACCTTACGTAATTAAGAAAAATATTATGATAATTATCAAAGGATTAATAAAATTCTGACGCAGCAAACCCGCTTTTCAGAGGCTGACAACGCTTACAGGGTGGGTTGTAAGACGAAGCGGAATAGCGGATTCTATCTCTGTCGACAGGACGCCGACACGAGAAACGAACATCAGGATGATGGCGCTTCTCACACAGGACACGTCAGGATGGCGCTGCAGGAAGGCTTCAGGATGAAGCAAAGGATCACGCAGGACGCGTAAGGGACACCTCCAGGAAGGAGAACGAGAGCCGCTCAGGATGATCGGTGGGTCAGGATGGCCAGGACGTTTCAGGATGAAACAGACACATCAGGACGATGTGTGCAGGATGCAAACAGTTAACGGATGAACAGGCCTTCGGGCTTCAGGAAAAGTTGTCACGGAAGAGCAGGGAGCATAAATTGTAGCTGGAATGCTGCGAAACGAACCGGGAGCACTGTTTTTACAGTGCTCCCTTTTTTTATTTCTGCTGCCTGCAATGCTATGCTGCGCGCCGTTCATTTTTTCAGTTGAGGTTACTATGACGCAACACGATAGCGTTCGTGCCCGGTTGCACGCCATCGAAGCTCTTTTGCGCCAACATCAGCTGTGGCAGGAGACCGCGCCGCAGCCAGAGGCGTTCGCAAGCACCCAGCCGTTCTGCCTGGATACGCTGGCACCGTTTGAGTGGCTCCAGTGGGTGTTAATTCCCCGTATGCATGCGCTGCTGGAAGGTGGACATCCGCTGCCGCAGGCGTTTGCGGTCTCGCCTTACTATGAAATGGCGCTGGAGGCCACCCACCCGGCGCGTGCTGTCATGCTGGCTGAGCTGGAAAAGCTGGATGCGCTGTTTGCCGGTGATGACGCATGACGCTTGAGATCCTCTATCAGGATGAGTGGCTGGTGGCAGTGAACAAACCGTCGGGATGGCTGGTGCACCGCAGCTGGCTGGATCGTGACGAGAAGGTGGTTGTGATGCAGACCGTGCGCGACCAGATTGGTCAGCATGTGTTTACCGCCCATCGCCTGGACAGACCCACCTCCGGTGTACTGCTGATGGGATTGTCCAGCGAAGCGGGTCGTCTGCTGGCGCAGCAGTTCGAGCAGCATCAGATCCAGAAACGCTACCACGCGATCGTGCGTGGCTGGCTGACAGAAGCCGCCACGCTCGACTATCCTCTGGTGGAAGAACTGGACAAAATCGCCGATAAATTTGCCCGTGATGACAAAGGTCCGCAACCTGCGGTAACCGAGTATCGCGGTATGGCGACCACCGAAATGCCGGTGGCAACCAGCAAATTTCCCACCACTCGCTACAGTCTGGTTGAGCTTTTGCCCAAAACCGGGCGTAAACACCAGCTCCGCCGACACCTGAAGCATTTGCGACATCCGATTATCGGTGACAGCAAGCATGGCGATCTGCGCCAGAACCGCAGTGCGGCTGAACATTTTGGTTGCGATCGTCTGATGCTGCACGCAAGCGAACTGAGCCTGACGCATCCGTTTACCGGCAAACCTCTGACGATCCATGCGGGGCTGGATGATGTCTGGATGCAGGCGCTGTCACAGTTTGGCTGGCTGGGGCAACTCCCCAAAAATGAAAGGGTTGAGTTTGTACCGGGCAACGTTCAGGATGAACGGCAAGCGCAATAATTTAGGGAACATATCATGGCTGAAGTAGGCATTTTTGTCGGCACAATGTACGGCAACTCGCTGCTGGTTGCGGAAGAGGCTGAAGCGATACTCGCAAGCCACGGGCATAAAGCCACGGTTTATGAAGACCCGGAGCTGGCAGACTGGGAAAAGTATAAAGATAAATACATTCTGGTGGTCACCTCCACCACCGGGCAGGGCGATCTGCCGGACAGCATCGTGCCGCTTTTCCAGGGCATTAAAGATATTGGCTACCAGCCGGACGTTCACTACGGCATCATCGCCCTGGGCGACAGCTCTTACGCCAATTTCTGCGGCGGCGGCAAGCAGTTCGACGCAATCCTGCAGGAACAGAGCGCCCAGCGCGTGGGCGACATGCTGCTGATTGACGCCGGAGAACACCCGGAACCCGAAAGCGAATCAAACCCGTGGGTTGAGAACTGGGCCACACTGCTTAAATAACATCCTGCCCGGCGGCGCTTCGCTTGCGAGGGCATGTGGGTTTTCCTGGCCGGGTCAGGCGTTGCCGCCACCCGGCGATAACTTCCGCACCAAACGCCAATTCCGTGAACCATCTTCCATTCTTTTAGGCTTTTGCCACAAACAACCTTTCTCATGCCCCTTAATGTTGTGTTTTTGCACGGTGAGAGAACGTGTCACTCCTTCATATACTTTCCCGGTCACAATAAAACGGCTTCAGGCCGTACCAAAACGACAAACACAAATCTCATTCTGATTACCCTACCGGTGCTGTACAGAGTGAACCAGGCGAAAGCTATGTTTCAGGAGTGCAACAATGAGTACATTAAGCCACGCGGCGAGCAGTGCGGAGAAGCGCACTAATGCTCGCTACTGGATAGTGGTGATGCTGTTTATCGTCACGTCCTTTAACTATGGTGACCGCGCCACGCTGTCGATTGCCGGCTCAGAAATGGCAAAAGACATTGGGCTTGATCCGGTTGGCATGGGGTATGTTTTCTCCGCATTTTCATGGGCCTATGTTATTGGTCAGATCCCGGGTGGCTGGCTGCTCGATCGTTTTGGATCCAAGCGCGTCTACTTCTGGTCCATCTTTATCTGGTCGATGTTTACCCTGTTGCAGGGCTTCGTCGATATCTTCAGCGGCTTCGGTATTATCGTCGCGCTCTTTACTCTCCGCTTCCTGGTGGGGTTAGCAGAAGCGCCATCCTTCCCGGGTAATAGCCGCATCGTGGCCGCCTGGTTCCCGGCGCAGGAGAGGGGAACGGCGGTGGCGATTTTTAACTCTGCCCAGTATTTCGCGACGGTGATCTTTGCGCCAATCATGGGCTGGCTGACGCATGAAGTGGGCTGGTCACACGTCTTCTTCTTCATGGGCGGATTGGGGATTGTCATCAGCTTTATCTGGCTGAAAGTGATCCACGAGCCGAACCAACATCCGGGCGTGAACAAGAAAGAGCTGGAGTACATTGCGGAAGGCGGGGCGCTGATCAACATGGATCAGAAAAGCCAAAAAGCAAAAGTTCCGTTGAGCCAGAAATGGGCGCAGATCAAGCAGCTTGTCGGTTCGCGCATGATGATTGGCATCTACCTGGGGCAGTATTGCATTAACGCCTTAACCTACTTCTTTATCACCTGGTTCCCGGTCTATCTGGTGCAGGCACGCGGTATGTCAATTCTGAAAGCGGGCTTTGTCGCCTCCGTACCGGCTATCTGCGGCTTTGTGGGGGGCGTACTGGGTGGGGTGATTTCCGACTGGCTGATGCGTCGTACCGGTTCGCTGAACATCGCCCGTAAAACGCCAATTGTGCTCGGCATGTTGCTTTCAATGACCATGGTGTTCTGTAACTACGTCAGCGCGGAGTGGATGATCATCGGCTTTATGGCGATGGCCTTCTTCGGGAAAGGGATTGGTGCGCTGGGCTGGGCAGTGATGGCGGATACCGCGCCAAAAGAGATCAGCGGCCTGAGCGGCGGTCTGTTTAACATGTTCGGCAACATCTCCGGGATTGTCACCCCGATTGCCATTGGCTACATCGTCGGGACCACGGGCTCATTCAACGGTGCGCTGATTTATGTGGGTGTGCACGCCCTGGTGGCGGTCCTGAGCTATCTGGTGCTGGTGGGTGATATCAAACGCATTGAACTCAAACCTGTAGCGGAGCGTGGCTGATGACAACACAATCGAGCCCGGTTATTACCGACATGAAGGTCATCCCGGTGGCCGGCCAGGACAGCATGCTGCTTAATATTGGCGGCGCGCATAACGCCTGGTTTACCCGCAATATCGTGGTGCTGACCGACAGCGCAGGGAACACCGGCGTTGGGGAAGCGCCGGGCGGTGAGGTGATTTTCCAGACGCTGTCAGACGCGATTCCGCAGGTGGTCGGCCAGGAGGTCGCCCGTCTCAATAAAGTGGTCCAGCGTGTTCACAAAGGCAACCAGTCGGCGGACTTTGACACCTTCGGCAAAGGCGCCTGGACGTTTGAGCTGCGCGTCAATGCCGTCGCCGCGCTGGAGGCCGCCCTGCTCGATTTGCTCGGTAAGGCGCTGAACGTTCCGGTCTGTGAACTGCTGGGGCCGGGCAAACAGCGTGACGCGGTGACGGTACTCGGCTATCTGTTTTATGTTGGCGATCGGCAAAAAACCGATCTGCCTTATCTGGCGCACTCGCCGGGCCACCATGAGTGGTATCACCTGCGTCACCAGGAGGCGCTCTCCAGTGACGCGGTGGTTCGGCTGGCCGAGGCGGCACAGGACCGCTACGGTTTTAAAGACTTCAAACTCAAAGGCGGGGTATTACCCGGCGAGCAGGAGATTGAAACCGCGCGTGCGCTCAAGAAACGTTTTCCGGATGCCCGCATTACCGTTGACCCTAACGGTGCCTGGCTGCTGGATGAGGCTATCGCCCTGTGCAAAGGGCTGGGCGATGTCCTGACCTACGCGGAAGATCCGGTTGGGGCTGAACAAGGCTTCTCGGGTCGCGAGGTGATGGCGGAATTCCGACGTGCCACCGGGCTACCGATCGCTACGAACATGATCGCCACCAACTGGCGTGAAATGGGCCATGCGGTCATGCTGAATGCGGTCGATATTCCGCTGGCAGACCCGCACTTCTGGACGCTTTCAGGCGCCGTGCGTGTGGCGCAGCTGTGTGATGACTGGGGGCTCACCTGGGGTTGTCACTCCAATAACCATTTCGATATTTCGCTGGCGATGTTTACCCACGTTGGCGCGGCGGCACCGGGTCACCCAACCGCTATCGACACACACTGGATTTGGCAGGAGGGTGAGGCCCGTCTGACGAAAAATCCGCTGGAAATTAAAAACGGCACCATCGCGGTACCGGATGCGCCGGGATTGGGCGTGGAGCTTGACTGGGATCAGGTCCACAAGGCGCATGAAGCGTATAAAAAACTGCCGGGCGGCGCGCGTAATGATGCCGGGCCGATGCAGTACCTGATCCCTGGCTGGACATTTGACCGTAAGCGCCCTGTTTTTGGACGTCACTGATAAAAGGATTGCACCATGAGCACTTTTACCACCCCTGTTGTTACTTCCATGCAGATCATTCCGGTTGCCGGCCATGACAGCATGCTGATGAACCTGAGCGGCGCACATGCGCCGTTTTTCACCCGCAATATTGTCATTATTAAAGATAACGCCGGGCATACCGGCGTGGGGGAAATCCCGGGCGGTGAGAAGATCCGCAAAACGCTTGAAGACGCCATCCCGCTGGTGGTGGGAAAAACGCTGGGCGAATATAAAAACGTCTTAAATACCGTGCGGAATACCTTTGCCGATCGCGATGCGGGTGGCCGTGGGCTGCAAACGTTTGATCTGCGCACCACCATCCACGTGGTGACCGGCATCGAAGCCGCCATGCTGGATCTGTTAGGTCAACACCTGGGGGTTAACGTTGCTTCCCTGCTGGGTGAGGGGCAGCAACGCAGCGAAGTGGAGATGTTGGGCTATCTGTTCTTTGTTGGTGACCGCAACCTGACGCCGTTGCCATACCAGAGCCAGCCGGACGAGCAATGTGACTGGTACCGACTCCGCCACGATGAAGCGATGACGCCGGATGCGGTGGTGCGCCTGGCGGAGGCCGCGTACGAAAAATATGGTTTTAATGATTTCAAACTGAAGGGCGGCGTGCTGGCCGGGGAAGAAGAGGCGGAAGCTATCTCAGCCCTGGCTAAACGATTCCCGCAGGCGCGCGTCACGCTGGATCCGAACGGGGCCTGGTCGCTTGATGAGGCGATCGCCATCGGCAAGCAGCTGAAAGGCGTGCTGGCCTACGCGGAGGATCCGTGCGGGGCAGAACAAGGTTTCTCTGGCCGTGAAGTGATGGCGGAGTTCCGCCGCGCCACGGGCTTACCTACCGCGACCAACATGATCGCCACCGACTGGCGTCAGATGGGGCACACTTTGTCCCTGCAGTCTGTCGATATTCCGCTGGCGGACCCGCATTTCTGGACTATGCAGGGCTCGGTACGCGTGGCGCAGATGTGCCATGAGTTCGGTCTGACCTGGGGCTCGCACTCCAATAACCACTTTGATATCTCGCTAGCGATGTTCACCCACGTGGCCGCTGCCGCGCCGGGCACGATTACCGCGATCGACACCCACTGGATCTGGCAGGAAGGCAATCAGCGCCTGACGAAAGCGCCGTTTGAAATCAAAGGGGGGATGGTGCAGGTCCCGTCCACACCGGGTCTGGGCGTGGAACTGGATATGGATCAGGTGATGAAAGCCCATGAGCTGTACCAGAAACATGGGCTGGGTGCGCGCGATGACGCGATGGCGATGCAGTATCTGATCCCAGAGTGGACATTCGACAATAAACGTCCGTGCATGGTACGATAAACGCATTGGGACCGCTCCCATGAGCGGTTCTTTACGTGGTGTATGCTTAACGTAACGACTATGCGTAAGGATGGCTTATGAAAATTGTTATCGCACCGGACTCGTATAAGGAAAGTTTGAGTGCGCTTGAGGTTGCGACAGCGATAGAGCAGGGTTTTCGCGAGATCTTTCCTGAGGCGGTTTACGTCAAACTGCCGGTCGCGGACGGCGGTGAAGGCACCGTCGAAGCGATGATCGCGGCAACGCAGGGACGCATTGTGCATGTTCCGGTGACCGGCCCTCTGGGCCATCGCGTGGAAGGGTTTTACGGGATATCCGGCGACGAGAAGAGCGCCTTTATCGAAATGGCGGCGGCCAGTGGTCTTGAGCTGGTTGCACCTTCGCAGCGCGATCCTCTGAAAACGACCTCCTGGGGCACGGGTGAACTTATCCGTCACGCGCTGGATGCGGGCGTTAAGCATATCATCATCGGCATCGGGGGCAGCGCCACCAATGATGGCGGTGCAGGAATGGTGCAGGCTCTGGGGGCCAGGCTGCTGGACGACCGTGAACAGCTGCTGGGGCAGGGCGGAGGCGAGCTGGGCAAACTTGCCCGTATCGATCTGAGCGGGCTGGACAAACGTCTGGCCGAGTGCCGCATAGAAGTGGCCTGCGATGTGACGAATCCGCTTACCGGTAAGCTGGGCGCATCAGCGGTTTTTGGCCCGCAAAAGGGGGCCACACCCGAGATGATCATCACTCTGGACAACGCGCTTGCGCACTATGCGCGGGTCATTGCCCGGGATCTTGATATGGATGTGCTCAACCTGGCGGGCGGCGGCGCGGCAGGTGGAATGGGGGCGGCGCTGTACGCCTTCTGCGGTGCGCAGCTGCGCCAGGGCATTGAGATCGTCACCGATGCGCTACATCTGGCTGACCAGATTGCCGATGCGGATTTGGTGATAACGGGTGAAGGTCGCATCGACAGCCAGACGATCCACGGCAAAGTGCCGGTTGGGGTGGCGAAGGTAGCCAAACGCTTCAACAAGCCGGTTGTCGGGATTGCAGGCAGTCTGACGGCGGACGTTGGCGTCGTGCACGATCACGGCATCGATGCGGTGTTTAGCGTGATTTACACTATCTGCTCGCTGGAAGATGCGCTGGAAAATGCCAGCGAAAACGTCAGGATGGCCGCAAGAAATATCGCGGCGGTACTGAAACTCGGGCAGGGGATGTAGTTCTTCCTCTCCCAGTGGGAGAGGGATGAGGGTGTAGGCCCGGTAAGCGTCGCGCCACCGGGCATTTACCTCAATTTCCTAACACCTTCATCGCTTCCCGCGTCACGTTATCCATCTCATCCAGCAGCTCAAGGAACTCCGGTTCCAGTTCAGATTCTGGTGTCCCTGCGCGTAGCTGCTGCTCCAGCAGCTGGCAGAGGTTTTTCAGGCGGGGCACGCCGCTGTAGCCACAGCTACCGTGCAGCTTGTGGATAGCCTGCAGCAGCTCCTCCGGGTTTTCGCCCACCAGCTGTTCTTCTACCTTATTGCGAATTTCCGGCAGAAACGCGACCAGCATCTGTAGCATCTCGCGGGCTAAATCAGGTTTCCCCGCCGCCTGGCGTAACGCAAGCTGCCAGTCAAAAGTGGCGTTCTGATTCACGCTAATCTCAACTGGTTCTGCTGATAAGGTATACGTACCGCCGATATGCCCCGGCTTATAGCGCAGCAGCAGGTTATGCAGTTTCTCTTCGTCGATAGGTTTCGCCAGATAATCATTCATTCCGGCACCGAGCAGCTTCTCTTTCTGCCCGGCCATCGCATGCGCGGTCACGGCAATGACCGGCGTTTGCTGTTGATGAGGTAGCTGGCGGATAAGCTCACAGGCGCGAATGCCATCCATACCCGGCATTTGAATATCCATCAGAATCAAATCGAACTGCATCTGTTTGGCCAGTTCAACCGCCTCAGCACCGCTTGTGCAGAGCTCGACATGCTGAACCTGATCCTCAAGCAGCACGCCAATCAGCTTCAGGTTTGCCGGATTATCATCTACCGCCATCACGCTCATCGGCAGCCTCTGCTCGTCATTAACCAGCGCCACGGCATGCTCATTCAGGCGGCAGTAGGCCGTCAGAGCAGGCAACAAGCGTGTGGCGGTGAGCGGTTTAAGCAGACAGGCGGCCGCCCCGTCGTTTTTCAACTCTTCGGCATTGATTTGCGCATGGCACGGCAGCGCCAGCAGCAGGTAGTCGGTCATTGATGCGGCTTTCGCCAGCCGTTCCTGCTGCATGGTGAGCTCCCCGGTAAAGGTGACCGGGATCCCCATCAGCAGGATGTCGTAATGCTCAACGGTAAGTGCAGAGAAGGTCGGGCTGTAGACCACCTCCAGCGGCGTGGTGCTTAAGATGTCCAGCGTGCACTGGGCAGCGGCGGCGTTCGGCTCCACGTAAGCGAGGCGCTTGCCTTTCAGGCAATCCGTCACCGGGCCGTCCGTCAGCACGTTCGGGTTGAGATCCAGGTTGATATGGAACCAGAACGTCGACCCCCGGTTTGGCTGGCTATGGAAAGAGATATCGCCACCCATCTCTTTAACCAGTTTTTGCGTGATAACCAGCCCCAGGCCCGTACCACCGTGACGCCGTGAAATACTCGCATCCGCCTGACGAAACGCCTGGAACAGACGGGATTGATCCCGTTCGGGAATGCCAATGCCGGTATCGCGGATCTGAACTTCAATCTGTACTTTGTTATTACTGATGGCACGTTTTTCCACCAGAATGTCGATGTTGCCACTTTCGGTAAATTTGATGGCATTACCGACAAGATTGGTAATGACCTGCTGCAGGCGCAGCGGATCGCCGATGACGTTATCCGGCACGTCGTTTTTAATGTTCAGCGTCAGCTCAAGCCCTTTGTCGTGCGACGAGTGCGCCAGTAGCGTAACCACCTCATCAAGCGTACTGCGCAGCGGGAACGGAATGCTCTCCAGAATCAGCTTGCCCGCCTCCAGTTTGGAGAAGTCCAGCACGTCATTAATGATCGCCAGCAGATTGTTGGCCGAGCGTTCAATGGTGTGCAGGTGATCGCGCTGGGTGGGGTTAAGCTCGCTCTTCAGGGTCAGGCGGGTAAAGCCAATCACGCCATTGAGCGGCGTACGCAGCTCGTGTGACATATTGGCAAGGAACTCCGATTTAATGCGGGCAGCCTCCTGGGCACGCTTTTTCGCCAGATCCAGCTCGACGTTCTGGATCTCCATCTGTTCCAGCGTTTCGCGCAGATCCGAAGTGGCCTGATCCACGTTATGCTGCATCTCTTCGTGATAGGCCGCCAGCGACATCGCCATCGAGTTGATGCCGTTTTTCAGCATGTCCAGTTCGCCCAGCATAAACCCTTCCACGCGGCTGTCGAGCTGGCCACGGCGAATGCGGTCAACGGTGTTGACCATATTGCGGATGGGCCCGGTCACATCGCGCATCAGTCGCCAGCCGAAGATAAGCGCAATACCGATACAGAACAGCATCATCACGCCGGAGATAAAAATCTCTTTGTACTGCTGCAGTCGCACCGACTTGAGGTCCAGCTCCAGCGCCACATATCCGAGCATATTGCTGCTGGACTTGGCATCGGATTGCGCGGACTCATCGGGGGAATAACTTTCCGAAATAATTGGCGTGCGCAGGATCATAATATCGCCCCGTCGCATCACCGTGAGATGGCGCGGGAACGGCGAACCGTCAGGAATTTTTAACGCTGCCGGATCAAGATGAAAATTAGAGGTGACGAACAGCCGGTTATGCTCGTCATAGACGGAGATCGCACGCACAATATCCGAGTGGCGGCGATGCAACACACTGATTAACTGACCAATCGATTCGCGGTTTTGCAGGTTCATCCCGTATTCGCTGGACACGGCCAGGGGTTCGATGATGCTGGCTCCGGCATCTTCCAGCTGTCGCTGCAGGTCGTTATAGCGGTGCACAACGAAGAAGATGCTCAGCAGCAAACCGATGAGAACGGTGGGGGCGAGGATCAAAATCATCATGCGCGCGCGCAGGCTGTAGTTGGTCATGGCGTTCCGTTATGGGACAATTAAGATAATTATGTATATTTGAGAAAATTCCCGGCGATGGCGCAATTCTACTCTGCAAAGCGACGCGTGACGACGCGTCAGATCATCACTGTTGAAGCCACGGACCTTGACCCTTTTGGTCAGGGCGTCGCGCATCACAATGGTAAGACACTGTTTATAACAGGTTTGCTGCCCACAGAACGAGCAGAAATTACGCTGACGGAAGATAAACGCCAGTACGCACGCGGGAAGGTGAAGCGCCGTCTGACCACCAGCCCGGAGCGCACAGAGCCACGCTGCCCGCATTTTGGCGTCTGCGGAGGCTGCCAGCAACAACATGCCAGCGTAGTTTTACAGCAAAAAAGTAAGAGTAATGCCCTGGCACGCCTGCTCAGGCATGACGTTGACGACATCATTGCCGACCAGCCCTGGGGCTATCGTCGTCGCGCGCGGCTGAGCCTAAGCTATCAGCCCAAAAACGAGCGGCTGGAGATGGGGTTTCGCAAAGCGGGCTCCAGCGATATCGTCGATATCAGGCAGTGCCCCATTTTGGTGCCCCGTCTTGAGGCATTGCTCCCGGACGTGCACGCATGCCTGTCCGGGCTGGACAGTGTTCGCCACCTCGGGCATGTGGAACTGGTCCTGGCAAACAATGGTCCGCTGATGGTGCTGCGCCATACCGCGCCGCTGTCCAAAAAAGACCGCGAAAAACTGGAACGCTTTTCGCATTCCCACGAGCTGGCGCTTTTTCTCGCCCCACAAAGCGAGATACTGGAGCAGGTTACAGGTGACGCGCCCTGGTATGCGTCAAACGGACTACGCTTAACGTTCAGTCCGCGGGATTTCATCCAGGTTAATGACGGTATTAATCAGCAGATGATCGAAACCGTGCTGACGTGGCTGGATGTCCAGCCGACCGACCGCGTGCTTGATCTCTTCTGCGGCATGGGCAATTTCACGCTGCCGCTGGCCCGTAAAGCGGCGAGTGTTGTGGGGGTAGAAGGCGTCGACGCGCTGGTGGCGAAAGGCCAGGAGAATGCGCAACAGAACGGCTTGCAAAATGTGACATTCTTTCATCAAAATCTGGAGGAAGATGTCACGCAGCAGCCCTGGGCAAAACAGGGTTTTGACAAAATCCTGCTCGACCCGGCACGGGCAGGCGCACCGGGCGTGATGCAGCATATAATTAAACTCGCCCCGAAACGCGTGGTCTACGTTTCCTGTAACCCGGCAACGCTTGCCCGGGATAGCGAGGCATTACTCAGCGCGGGTTACCAGATTCAGCGTCTGGCAATGCTGGACATGTTCCCGCACACTGGGCATCTGGAATCAATGGTGTTGTTCGAGCACATCTAATTAGTTTGGCTTGTCGACTTCGACAGGCCCTGGTCCCTAAAGGAGAGGACGATGGTTGCGGTAAGAAGTGCACATCTTAATAAAGCTGGTGAGTTTGACCCTCAAAAATGGATCGCAAGTCTGGGAATTTCCAGCCAGCAGTCGTGTGAACGCTTAACCGAAACCTGGGCCTATTGTCAGCGCACCACGCTGGGGCATCCGGACGCCGAGCTGCTGCTGTGGCGCGGCGTGGAGATGGTCGAAATCTTATCCATGCTTAATATGGATATCGAAACACTGCAGGCCGCGCTTCTGTTCCCGCTTGCCGATGCGGACGTCGTCACGGAAGACGTGCTGCGTGAAAGCGTCGGAAAATCGGTCGTGGCGCTGATCCACGGTGTCCGCGATATGGCGGCCATTCGTCAGCTCAAAGCCGCGCACACCGATTCCGTCTCCTCTGAACAGGTCGATAATGTTCGCCGGATGCTGCTGGCCATGGTGGATGATTTCCGCTGCGTGGTGATCAAGCTTGCCGAGCGTATCGCCCACCTGCGTGAAGTGAAGGACGCGCCGGAAGATGAGCGCGTACTCGCCGCCAAAGAGTGTACAAACATCTATGCGCCGCTGGCGAACCGCTTAGGCATTGGTCAGCTCAAATGGGAGCTGGAAGACTACTGCTTCCGTTATCTGCACCCGGCGGAATATAAGCGCATAGCGAAACTGCTGCATGAACGCCGTATCGACCGCGAACACTATATTGAAGAATTTGTCAGCGGGTTGCGCCAGTCGATGAAGGAAGAGAACGTCCGTGCCGAAGTGTACGGTCGGCCAAAGCATATCTACAGCATCTGGCGCAAAATGCAGAAGAAACACCTCGCCTTTGACGAGCTGTTCGACGTGCGTGCCGTGCGTATTGTGGCGGAGCGTCTGCAGGACTGCTACGCCGCACTGGGGATCGTGCACACGCACTTCCGCCATCTGCCGGATGAGTTCGATGACTATGTCGCCAACCCGAAACCTAACGGCTACCAGTCTATTCATACCGTGGTGCTGGGCCCCGGCGGTAAAACGGTTGAAATTCAGATCCGTACCAAACAGATGCACGAAGACGCCGAGCTGGGTGTCGCCGCGCACTGGAAATACAAAGAGGGCACCTCGGGCGGAGCGCGCACCGGTCACGAAGACCGCATTGCCTGGCTGCGTAAGCTGATTGCGTGGCAGGAAGAAATGGCCGACTCCGGCGAGATGCTCGACGAAGTGCGCAGCCAGGTCTTCGACGACCGGGTGTACGTCTTTACGCCGAAAGGGGACGTTGTCGACCTGCCTGCCGGGTCAACGCCGCTCGACTTTGCCTATCACATCCACAGCGATGTCGGGCACCGCTGCATTGGCGCGAAAATCGGCGGGCGCATTGTACCGTTCACCTACCAGCTGCAGATGGGCGATCAGATCGAAATCATCACCCAGAAGCAGCCAAACCCGAGCCGCGACTGGCTGAACCCGAACCTGGGGTATGTCACCACCAGCCGCGGACGCTCCAAAATTCACGCCTGGTTCCGTAAACAGGATCGTGACAAGAACATCCTTGCCGGTCGCCAGATCCTGGATGACGAGCTGGAGCATATTGGCATCAGCCTGAAAGAGGCGGAGAAGTTCCTGCTGCCGCGCTACAACTTTAATGAGCTCGATGAGCTGTTAGCGGCCATTGGCGGCGGCGATATTCGTCTCAACCAGATGGTGAATTTCCTGCAGGCGCAGTTCAACAAGCCAAGTGCGGCAGAGCAGGATGCGGCGGCGCTGAAACAGCTGCAGCAGAAAACCTACGCTCCGCAGCAGCGCAGCAAAGACAATGGCCGCGTGGTGGTGGAAGGCGTCGGCAATCTGATGCACCACATCGCCCGCTGCTGCCAGCCTATCCCGGGGGACGACATCGTCGGCTTTATCACCCAGGGGCGCGGGATTTCGATTCACCGCTCAGACTGTGACCAGCTTGCTGAGCTGCAGTCGCATGCGCCGGAACGCATCGTTGAAGCCGTCTGGGGTGAAAGCTACTCTGCCGGCTACTCGCTGGTGGTGCGCGTCACCGCCAACGACCGCAGCGGTCTGCTGCGCGACATTACGACCATTCTTGCCAATGAGAAGGTCAACGTGCTGGGCGTTGCCAGCCGCAGCGATACCCGCGAGCAGCTTGCCACCATCGATATGACCATCGAAATCTACAACCTGCAGGTGCTGGGCCGCGTGCTTGGCAAACTGAACCAGGTCCCGGATGTGATTGACGCGCGTCGTCTCCACGGCGGTTAAACATCCTCTTCTGTAAGCCGGGTAAGGCAACGCCGCCACCCGGCATTTTTTCATCAGGACAGTACTATGACTCAAATCGACCGCCTGCTCGGCATCATGAAACGCCTGCGCGACCCGGAAAACGGCTGCCCGTGGGATAAAGAGCAGACTTTCGCGACTATCGCCCCGTACACCCTCGAAGAGACCTATGAAGTACTGGACGCCATTTCACGTGAGGACTTTGACGACCTGCGCGGCGAACTCGGTGACCTGCTGTTCCAGGTGGTGTTCTATGCGCAGATGGCGCAGGAAGAGGGGCGCTTTAATTTTGACGATATCTGCGCCGCCATTAGCGACAAGCTTGAGCGCCGCCATCCGCATATCTTTGGCGATGCCACGGCGGGCAACAGCGCGGAAGTGCTGGCGCGCTGGGAGCAGATTAAAAGCGCCGAGCGGGCTGAAAAATCCCAACACTCCGCGCTGGATGACATCCCGCTGAGTCTGCCCGCCCTGATGCGTGCCCATAAGATCCAGAAACGCTGCTCGGCAGTGGGGTTTGACTGGCACTCGCTTGGCCCGGTACTGGACAAAGTCCATGAAGAAATCGACGAAGTGATGCACGAAGCGCAGCAGGCCGTGGTGGATGAAGCAAAGCTTGAAGAAGAGATGGGCGATTTGCTGTTTGCCACCGTCAACCTTTCGCGCCACCTGGGTGTAAAAGCGGAAACGGCCCTGCAAAAAGCCAACCTTAAGTTCGAACGACGCTTTCGCGAAGTCGAGCGCATTGTGGCCTCGCGCGGCCTGGAAATGACCGGAATTGACCTCGATGTGATGGAAGAAGTCTGGCAGGAAGTAAAACGCCAGGAATCTGATCTCTAACGGAATTTTGCGATCAAGCGCAATTTGTGTGATTTTTTAAATGACAAGCGCTTGATTTGCGTCAAAAACATTTACCCAAAAGGGGCTATTTTCTCACTCCTTATGTTTGTCATGGCCTGGAATGGAGACGGAGAATGAAAGTTTGTGGCGCTCGCCGTGTTCGGGTATACTACTTTCCCGTCCTGGTTATTCCATCGTTTCACCCTAACTTCTCAGGTTCAGCATGACAACGAACTATATTTTTGTGACCGGCGGGGTCGTATCCTCTCTGGGTAAAGGCATTGCCGCAGCCTCCCTCGCAGCCATTCTTGAAGCCCGTGGCCTCAATGTGACCATGATGAAACTGGATCCGTACATCAACGTCGATCCTGGCACCATGAGCCCAATCCAACACGGGGAAGTGTTCGTTACTGAAGACGGCGCTGAAACCGATCTGGATCTTGGCCACTACGAGCGTTTCATTCGCACCAAAATGACCCGTCGTAACAACTTCACGACTGGCCGTATCTACTCCGACGTTCTGCGTAAAGAGCGCCGTGGTGATTATCTGGGTGCAACCGTACAGGTTATCCCGCACATCACTAACGCTATCAAAGAACGCATCATTGCGGGTGGCGAAGGCCACGACGTGGTGCTGGTTGAAATCGGCGGTACCGTAGGTGATATCGAATCCCTGCCGTTCCTGGAAGCGATTCGCCAGCTGGCGGTTGATATCGGTCGTGAACACGCACTGTTCATGCACCTGACGCTGGTGCCTTACATGGCAGCCGCAGGTGAAGTGAAAACCAAACCGACTCAGCACTCCGTGAAAGAGCTGCTTTCCATCGGTATTCAGCCTGACATTCTGGTTTGCCGCTCCGATCGCGCGGTTCCGGCGAACGAACGTGCGAAAATTGCATTGTTCTGTAACGTGCCTGAAAAAGCCGTTATTTCAATGAAAGATGTCGATTCCATTTATAAAATCCCGGGCCTGTTGAAATCACAGGGCCTGGACGATTATATTTGTAAACGATTCAGCTTGAACTGTCCGGAAGCTAACCTGTCTGAATGGGAACAGGTTATTTATGAAGAAGCCAATCCGGCTGGTGAAGTGACTATCGGTATGGTCGGCAAGTACATCGAACTGCCGGATGCCTATAAGTCCGTTATCGAAGCGCTGAAACACGGTGGTCTGAAGAACCGCGTCTCCGTGAACATCAAGCTGATTGATTCGCAGGATGTTGAAACACGTGGCGTCGAAATTCTGAAAGATCTGGATGCGATTCTCATCCCTGGCGGCTTCGGCTACCGTGGTGTAGAAGGCAAGATCGCCACTGCACGCTATGCGCGTGAAAACAATATTCCATACCTCGGCATCTGCCTGGGTATGCAGGTTGCGCTAATCGAATTTGCGCGCAACGTAGCGGGAATGGAAAACGCGAACTCTACGGAATTTGTGCCAGACTGTAAGTACCCTGTAGTGGCGCTTATCACTGAATGGCGCGACGAAGACGGTAACGTCGAAGTCCGTACCGAGAAGAGCGATCTGGGTGGCACTATGCGTCTTGGCGCACAGGCCTGCCAGCTGTCTGACGATAGCGTGGTTCGTAAGCTGTATGGCGAACCGGTCATCACCGAGCGTCATCGTCACCGCTATGAAGTCAACAACATGTTGTTGAAACAAATTGAAGCTGCGGGTCTGCGTGTTGCGGGCCGCTCCGGGGATGATCAGTTAGTCGAGATCATCGAAGTGCCAAACCACCCGTGGTTTGTCGCCTGCCAATTCCACCCGGAATTTACTTCAACGCCACGTGACGGGCATCCGCTGTTTGCAGGTTTCGTGAAAGCCGCCAGCGAGTATCAGAAGCGTCAGGCGAAGTAAAAAAGTTAGAACGGCAACGCGTACCTCCGGTACGCGTTGTTTGTCTGGAGTTTTAGTTTAACTTGTACTGAGGAAAATCTAATGTCCAAAATCGTTAAAGTCATCGGTCGTGAAATCATCGACTCCCGTGGTAACCCGACCGTTGAAGCCGAAGTTCATCTGGAAGGTGGTTTCGTCGGTATGGCAGCTGCTCCATCAGGTGCTTCTACTGGTTCCCGCGAAGCGCTGGAACTGCGCGATGGCGACAAATCCCGTTTCATGGGCAAAGGCGTACTGAAAGCTGTTGGCGCTGTAAACGGTCCTATTGCTCAGGCAATCATTGGCAAAGACGCTAAAGACCAGGCTGGCATCGACAAGATCATGATCGATCTGGACGGTACTGAAAACAAATCTAACTTCGGTGCGAACGCAATCCTGGCGGTTTCCCTGGCGAACGCCAAAGCCGCTGCGGCAGCGAAAGGTATGCCACTGTTCGAGCACATCGCTGAACTGAACGGCACCCCAGGCAAATACTCCATGCCTGTACCAATGATGAACATCATCAACGGTGGTGAGCACGCAGACAACAACGTTGATATTCAGGAATTCATGATTCAGCCAGTTGGCGCGAAAACCCTGAAAGAAGCAGTACGTATGGGTTCTGAAGTGTTCCACAACCTGGCTAAAGTTCTGAAAGCAAAAGGTATGAACACGGCTGTGGGTGACGAAGGTGGCTACGCGCCAAACCTGGGTTCTAACGCAGAAGCACTGGCTGTTATCGCTGAAGCAGTAAAAGCCGCTGGCTATGAGCTGGGCAAAGACATCACTCTGGCGATGGACTGCGCAGCATCTGAATTCTACAAAGACGGTAAATACGTTCTGGCTGGCGAAGGCAACAAAGCGTTCACCTCTGAAGAGTTCACTCACTTCCTGGAAGACCTGACCAAACAGTACCCAATCGTTTCTATCGAAGACGGTCTGGACGAGTCTGACTGGGATGGTTTCGCATACCAGACTAAAGTACTGGGCGACAAAATTCAGCTGGTTGGTGACGATCTGTTCGTAACCAACACCAAGATCCTGAAAGAAGGCATCGAGAAAGGCATCGTTAACTCCATCCTGATCAAATTCAACCAGATCGGTTCTCTGACCGAAACTCTGGCTGCGATCAAAATGGCGAAAGACGCTGGCTACACCGCTGTTATCTCTCACCGTTCTGGCGAAACTGAAGACGCTACCATCGCTGACCTGGCTGTTGGTACCGCTGCAGGCCAGATCAAAACCGGTTCTATGAGCCGTTCTGACCGTGTTGCTAAATACAACCAGCTGATTCGTATCGAAGAAGCGCTGGGCGAAAAAGCACCATACAACGGTCGTAAAGAGATCAAAGGCCAGGCATAATTGCTTAAGCCTTAAAATGAAAATGCCAGTCGAAAGACTGGCATTTTTTTTGGTTATTTGAAATCAACCGCCATTTGCTCCGGGATGCTCAACCCCCGGGTAGTTTGTACGCAGCGGGCAATATAGTCCGTAAAACGCGGCGGTTTAGGCATGCCCATACTGAGCAGCTTGTCGTTGCTAAAACGTACGTTCAGCGTGGCAAAGGCCCCGTATAAGCGCATTGCTCTCAGCATCAGCCGTTCGTTGCAGGGGCCAAAAATATCCTTCAGCTCACGTCGCATTCTGACCAGCGTTTCGTAACTTACCTGGGCATACTTATCACCGACCGGGGCTTTCTCCAGCGCCTGTGCCATCGCATTATCAATATCCGCAAAGCGCACGCTGTTCTCTTCTCCGGCAGAAATATGTACCACTTCTCCCGGCTGCGCAGTGCTGTTAAGCAGCATCAGCAGCGCTTCGGCGCAGTAATCCACCGGGACGACATCTATTTTGTCTTCCATTGAGCACATGAAT
The DNA here is from genome assembly GCF_057320385.1 of Enterobacter cloacae complex sp. 394F7. Lineage (NCBI taxonomy): Bacteria > Pseudomonadati > Pseudomonadota > Gammaproteobacteria > Enterobacterales > Enterobacteriaceae > Enterobacter > Enterobacter cloacae complex sp. 394F7. The sequence goes on from NZ_JBXWCS010000003.1 coordinate 131,429, forward strand.
TTTTGCAGCATTAGCCCCATGCTGAAGACCCAGAAAATACTGCTCGACGGCGTACAGCCATGACGGGTATGGCCGACCACGATGGACGGACGGGCGATGAGCAGCGGCAGGTTGGGACAGTGCTGGCGCATCAGTTGTTCAATGGTGGATTTCGAATACGTATATTCCACCAGATGCTCGGCGTTTTCTCTGAACTCCGCGCTTTCGGCGACCAGCGAATCCTGCTCCGGCGTGCACGACATGGCTGTTCCCACATGCAGAAAGCGCTGTAAACCGACAACCTGATTCATGCGTCTGGCGAGCGCCAGCGTCCCTTCCACATTCACTTTCCAGATCAGCGGATTGTTACCAAATGACGCGACGGCCGCGCAGTTAAGAACATGCGTCACTTGTTCCAGACGCGGGTCGTTCAGGAATCCCTCCGGCTGGCTGAGATCGCCGATAAGGATATTCTCCTCGTTCAACGCGGCCAGCATCTCCTCTGAAACCTTGAATTTACGCATGTTGTCCCGCACGCGTTCCAGCCCTTGTTGCGGGTCACTGGCGCGCGCAAGCAGCAGTAATTTTACTGAACTATTGCTGGTCAGTATTTTTTCAAGTACTGCACCGCCCAGAAAACCAGTCACGCCTGTAATAAATAACATATTAATCTATACCGTCTCATAATGATTGATGAGGCGGATTGTAGGCAGGCAAAAGTAAACGGCATTTAAATAGAAAAATGGCAAAGCTGACGGCGTCTTAAGCTTATTTTAAGGTAAGGAATTCAGGTGGAAATATTGGACACTAGCGGAGTAAGAAAAATTCAATTTATAAATCAAATAATTTTAACATGCTGATTTTGTTATATTATTTGTGCGGTTTTATTGCTTTTAACACTCATTGAATATGTAATAAATAAAATAATTTGTTACACCATTATGCCGCGCACGAAATAACCGTATCAGCACTTAAATGGAATCGACATCACGCCGTGCAGACTATTTTATTTAGCCTGCAAAGGGTTTTAAAGTAATAAAGGCAGCGTTGCGCTCGCGGTTTGCTGGCTAACTTCACCGTAATGGCTATCAATCGCAATCAGGGAAGTTGTAAGCAATTCAACCAGTAACATTACGCCCACTTTAGCATTGAGCGCGCCTGCGCTGAGTGGTCCTTCCGGTTTTGCGGCGACCAGCTGCATATCACTAAGCGAAGCCAGCGGGCTGCGGGGTGTATTGCTAAGGGATAACACCTTAACGCCGCGTTTGCGTGCAAGTTTTACGACGTGGAGCAAATCCCGCGTTGAACCGGAACTGGAAATGGCCACCACCAGCGTCCCTTCTGGAAGCGTTGCTGCATTCATGGCCGCACGATGCATATCGCTAAAAAGCTGTGCAGGTTTGCCGAGTCGCAACAGTTTGTAATGTAAATACTCACCGAGGATCGCGCTGGCGGCCACCCCATATATTTGTACGGCTTGCGCCTGATGCAGCGCCTGAGCGGCCTTTTCCAGCAGTGCTCTGTCGAGCAGTCTGGCGGTATCCTGCAGCGCCTGAACAGACTCATCGACGACGTTATCAATTTCGTCCCCGGCCACGCGTGCGGGCTGACCCTGCTGAATATCCAGCGCCAGTGCCATCTTGAATTCGTTATAGCCTTTGCAGCCGAGCGTCCGGCAAAGACGCGTCACGCTGGCTTCACTGGTATGGCTCTCCCGGGCCAGTTCGGTGATCGTCAGGTAGAGCACCCGGGCCGGATCGTTGAGAACAAACTCTCCCAGTTTTTTTTGCGTGGGGCTGTACCCGGAAGCCTCCTGGCGCAGCTTCAGCAGCAGGTTTTCATGGTCTGACATGCTAGATCCTTAATGCGTTTCTCTGCGTCCTAGTGTGGCGGAAAGCGGGGCAGGGATGCCAGTCATTTCGAAAAAGTATGATCGTCGTCCTGGTTTTTGATGGTAATTTTCACTATTAAATATAATTATGGTAAAAATTTTCATCGTTAACTAAGGGGATGAAAAAATGATGCAAATGTTCAGTGGTGCTTCGTCCGGCGGATGGTTTGAAAAAGCGCAGCGCTTTGGCAAATCCTTTATGTTGCCCATCGCCGTACTGCCTGCGGCGGGTCTGCTGCTGGGGATAGGCGGCGCGTTATCGAATCCCAATACGCTTACGGCATATCCGTTTTTAGATGTGGACTGGTTACAGGCTATTTTCACCATCATGAGCAGCGCCGGTTCGATTGTATTCGCGAATCTGTCGGTGCTGTTTGCCGTTGGGGTCGCCGTCGGGCTGGCAAAAAATGATAAAGGTACGGCAGGGCTGGCGGCGTTACTCGCGTTTCTGGTCATGAATGCCACCATTAACGCACTGCTGATCCTCACCGGAAAACTGGCGCACGAGAATCCGGGGGCGGCCGGGCAAGGCATGACGCTGGGGATCCAGACGCTGGAGACCGGCGTATTTGGTGGGGTGGTCATTGGTCTTGTGACCTGCGCGCTGCATCATCGGTTTAATAAGATCGCGCTGCCACAATTTCTGGGATTCTTTGGCGGGTCACGCTTTGTGCCGATTATCAGCTCACTGGCTGCGATCCTGGTCGGAGCCTTAATGACCGTAGTCTGGCCACATTTCCAGAAGCTGATCTTTGGTCTGGGCGGGCTGGTGGATGCGACCGGTTATCTGGGAACACTGCTGTACGGCTTCATTTTGCGCATGCTGGGCCCGTTCGGTTTACACCACATCTTCTACCTCCCATTCTGGACCACCGCGCTTGGCGGCAGCGAGATCGTCAACGGGCAACTGGTTGAAGGTACGCAGCGGATCTTCTTCGCTCAGCTGGCCGATCCCACGACGCGTCAGTTTTATGAAGGGACGTCGCGCTTTATGTCCGGGCGCTTTATCACGATGATGTTTGGTTTGCTCGGGGCCTGCCTTGCGATGTACCACACGGCTAAACCGGAGAACAAAAAACGCGTCGCGGGGTTGTTGCTTTCAGCGGCATTAACCTCCTTCCTTACGGGGATCACCGAGCCCATCGAGTTCTCCTTCCTGTTTATCGCGCCGGTGCTGTACGTCATTCACGCATTTTTTGACGGGCTGGCGTTTATGCTCGCGCATATTTTACACATCACCATTGGGCAGACCTTCTCCGGCGGTTTTATCGACTTTGTGCTGTTCGGCATTTTGCAGGGGGAGGCCAAAACCCACTGGATGTTAGTGCCGCTGGTGGGCGTACCGTGGTTCTTCCTCTATTACTTCACGTTCCGCTATCTGATTAATCGCTTTGATTTTGCCACGCCGGGTCGGGAAAAGGAGGCGGTGGCCAATGACGTGACTTTAGTCCAGAGCGAACGCGCAAGTGCGGTGATCGCCGGACTGGGCGGAAAAGACAATCTGGAAGAGGTGGACTGCTGCGCCACGCGTCTTCGCGTCACGGTTAAAGACGGTAGCAAAGTGAATGACGCGGCGCTGAAAGCCACCGGTGCGCGCGGCGTGATTGTGCGCGGAAATGGCGTTCAGGTCATTTATGGTCCGCATGTCACGATTATCAAAAACGAAGTGGAAGAGATCTTATCGTAATGAAAACTGTACTGGATACCCTGAAGGGAAAACTGGTCGTCTCCTGTCAGGCGCTTGAGAACGAACCGTTGCATAGCCCGTTTATTATGTCGCGGATGGCGCTGGCGGCGCGTCAGGGAGGGGCTGCGGCCATCCGTGCTAACAGCGTGGTGGATATTGAGGCGATCAAAGAGCAGGTTACGCTGCCGGTTATTGGCATCATCAAGCGGGAGTACCCCGACAGCGAGGTGTTTATCACCGCGACGATGAAAGAGGTGGATGAACTGATGACCGTCTCCCCGGCGATCATTGCGCTTGATGCGACCGACAGGGCGCGGCCTGGCGGGGAATCTCTGGCAACGCTGGTTACGCGCATTCGTACCCGTTATCCCTCGGTGCTGCTTATGGCTGATATAGCCACTGTTGATGAGGCCGTCACGGCGCAGGCGCTGGGGTTTGATTGTGTCGGGACCACGCTTTACGGCTACACCGCGCAGACCGCCGGACACGCCTTACCCGATGATGACTGTCAGTTTCTGAAAGCGGTACTGGCAGCCGTCACGGTACCGGTGGTGGCCGAAGGTAACGTGGACACCCCGGAACGCGCCGCCAGATGTCTGGCGTTGGGGGCGCATATGGTGGTGGTGGGCGGGGCAATCACCCGCCCGCAGCAGATTACGGAACGCTTTATGGCGGCAATTGACGCGCAAAGCACCGATCGAGCATGACCATCTCACGGGGATCTGCGATACTTATCGTTTATCCCCTTAACTGAGATGACTATGCAGTACCCGATTAACGAGATGTTCCAGACCCTGCAAGGCGAGGGTTACTTTACCGGCGTTCCCGCAATTTTTATTCGTTTACAGGGATGCCCGGTTGGCTGTGCCTGGTGTGATACCAAACATACGTGGGATAAACTCGCAGATCGGGAAGTGTCGCTGTTTAGCGTTCTGGCGAAAACCAAAGAGAGCGATAAGTGGGGTGCTGGCAGCGCGGAAGATCTGCTGGCCATTATTGGTCGTCAGGGCTGGACGGCGCGCCATGTGGTCATTACCGGGGGCGAACCCTGCATCCACGATCTGATGCCGCTGACCGAACTGCTCGAAAAGAACGGTTACAGTTGCCAGATTGAAACCAGCGGCACGCATGAAGTGCGCTGCTCCCACACCACATGGGTAACGGTATCGCCTAAAGTAAACATGCGCGGCGGCTACGACGTACTGTCTCAGGCGCTGGAACGTGCTGATGAGATTAAACACCCGGTAGGGCGAGTACGTGATATCGAAGCGCTGGATGAACTGCTGGCGACGCTGACGGACGAAAAACAGCGCGTGATTGCGCTGCAGCCTATCAGTCAGAAAGAAGACGCCACGCGCCTGTGCATTGAAACCTGTATCGCGCGTAACTGGCGCCTGTCGATGCAGACGCACAAATACCTGAATATTGCATAAAAAAAAGCCCGGTGGCGCTAGCGCTTACCGGGCCTACGGTTCCAGGCTTTTGTTGGCCGGGTAAGGCGAAGCCGACCCCCGGCAAGCATCACTCGCCGCGATACACGCAGCCTGCCGTACAGGTCTCTTTGATCATCACTGCGCTCAGCAGCGGTACCAGCGGTTTCATCTGATCCCAAATCCATTTTGCCAGCACTTCGCTGGTCGGGTTTTCAAGGCCCGGGATATCGTTCAGGTAATAGTGATCCAGACGATCGTAAGTCGGCTTAAATGCCGCCTTCAGCTCAGCAAAGTCCATGATCCAACCGGTATGCGGATCAACTTCACCGGTGATCTCAAGACGCACCATAAACGAATGCCCGTGCAGACGGCCGCATTTATGTCCCTCAGGAACATGCGGAAGGTGGTGGGCGGCTTCGAAGGTGAAATCTTTAAACAGTGTGGTGGACATGATCGCTCTCAGTAATGCGGAAAAAACCGCCGCATAGTACCGGAAAGCACAATTTTTAGCATTAACTAAAACGGCCTTTACCTTCATTGCAGCAAAAAAGCCGTCGCTTTGTGATTTATATCCTTATTTTACAGTCGGTTAGTTTATCGCTTTTACCGTTAAGAACGATAACTAAAACAGGTTAGTCCATTTGGTTATTTATTATTTCCATCCCTTCTTTAATTGTTATTATCCTCGCCGTTAACCTTATCTTCAGTTTGGATTTATTCGCTTAAAGTCCGCTTGGCTACTGGAACATAACGACGCATGACAACACAGGCCCCACCTTCAAATTTGCTTCCCCTGAACCCGGAGCAACTGGCGCGCCTTCAGGCTGCCACCTCTGATTTTTCTCCCACCCAGCTTGCCTGGGTCTCTGGCTATTTCTGGGGAATGCTCAACCAGCAGCCTGGCGCTGTGGCTGCGGCTCCGGCAACGGCGGTAGAAATTCCGGCCATTACGCTTATCTCCGCTTCGCAGACGGGCAATGCCCGCCGCGTGGCAGAAGCGCTGCGTGACGACCTGCTGGCCGCCAAACTGAACGTGAACCTGGTGAACGCCGGGGATTATAAATTCAAACAGATCGCGTCAGAAAAACTGCTGGTGGTTGTGGCCTCAACGCAGGGCGAGGGTGAACCCGCTGAAGAGGCGGTCGCGCTGCATAAATTCCTGTTCTCGAAAAAAGCGCCCAGACTCGATGGCACTGCGTTTGCCGTGTTCGGTCTGGGCGATACCTCTTATGAATTCTTCTGCCAGTCCGGTAAAGATTTCGACAGCAAGCTGGCGGAGCTGGGCGCAGAGCGCCTGCTGGACCGCGTTGATGCAGATGTGGAATACCAGGCTGCCGCTGCAGAGTGGCGTGCGCGCATTGTTGACGTGCTGAAAGCACGCGTACCGAAAGAGACACCAGCCCAGGCTGCGATCACCGCGACCGGCGTGGTCAACGACATTCACACCAGCCCGTACACCAAAGAGGCGCCGCTGTCGGCAAGCCTGTCGGTTAATCAAAAAATTACCGGCCGCGACTCTGAAAAAGATGTGCGCCATATCGAGATCGATCTGGGCGACTCGGGTCTGCGCTATCAGCCTGGCGATGCGCTGGGGGTCTGGTATCAAAACGATCCAGCGCTGGTCAAGGAGCTGGTCGAACTGCTGTGGCTGAAAGGCGACGAGCCTGTCACCGTCGAAGGCAAAACGCAGCCGCTCTCTGAAGCGCTGCAGTGGCACTTCGAGCTGACGGTGAATACCGCCAATATCGTTGAGAACTATGCCACCTTAACGCGCAGCGAATCGCTGCTACCGTTAGTGGGCGATAAGGCAAAGCTGCAGCATTACGCTGCGACTACGCCGATTGTCGATATGGTGCGTTTCTCTCCGGCACAGCTGGATGCAAACGCGCTGATCGGCCTGCTGCGTCCGCTCACGCCGCGTCTGTACTCCATTGCCTCATCGCAGGCTGAAGTCGAGAGCGAAGTGCACATCACCGTGGGCGTGGTGCGGTACGACATCGAAGGCCGTGCCCGCGCGGGCGGTGCCTCCAGCTTCCTGGCCGATCGCGTGGAGGAAGAGGGCGAAGTGCGCGTCTTTATCGAGCACAACGACAACTTCCGTCTGCCGGCGAACCCGGAAACGCCGGTAATCATGATTGGCCCGGGTACCGGCATTGCGCCGTTCCGTGCCTTTATGCAGCAGCGTGCGGCGGACGAGGCACCGGGTAAAAACTGGCTGTTCTTCGGCAACCCGCACTTTACCGAAGATTTCCTCTATCAGGTTGAGTGGCAGCGCTACGTGAAAGAAGGGGTGCTGACCCGTATCGATCTGGCCTGGTCGCGCGATCAGAAAGAAAAAGTATACGTACAAGACAAACTGCGCGAACAGGGCGCAGAGCTGTGGCGCTGGATCAATGACGGTGCCCACATTTATGTCTGCGGTGACGCCAATCGCATGGCGAAAGACGTTGAGCAGGCACTGCTGGAAGTGATTGCCGAATTCGGCGGTATGGATGCCGAAGCGGCGGATGAATTTTTAAGTGAGCTGCGCGTTGAGCGCCGTTATCAGCGAGATGTCTACTAATGAGCGAAAAACATCCAGGACCCCTGGTGGTCGAAGGTAAACTGTCAGACGCCGAGCGCATGAAGCTGGAAAGCAACTATCTGCGCGGCACCATTGCTGAAGATCTGAATGACGGTCTCACCGGCGGTTTCAAAGGCGACAACTTCCTGCTGATCCGTTTCCACGGCATGTATCAACAGGACGACCGCGACATTCGCGCCGAGCGTGCTGAACAGAAGCTGGAGCCGCGTCACGCGATGCTGTTGCGCTGCCGCCTGCCGGGCGGAGTGATAACCACGACACAGTGGCAGGCGATTGATAAATTCGCCGGTGAAAATACCATTTATGGCAGCATTCGTCTGACCAACCGTCAGACCTTCCAGTTCCACGGCATTCTGAAGAAGAACGTGAAGCCGGTACACCAGATGCTGCACTCCGTCGGACTGGACGCGCTGGCGACGGCCAACGACATGAACCGTAACGTGCTCTGCACCTCGAACCCGTATGAGTCCGAGCTGCACGCTGAAGCCTATGAGTGGGCGAAGAAGATCTCCGAGCACCTGCTGCCGCGTACCCGCGCCTATGCGGAGATCTGGCTCGATCAGGAAAAAGTTGCGACCACCGATGAAGAACCGATCCTCGGTCAGACCTATCTGCCGCGTAAGTTCAAAACCACGGTGGTGATCCCGCCGCAGAACGACATCGATCTGCACGCCAACGACATGAACTTTGTGGCAATTGCCGAAAACGGCAAGCTGGTGGGCTTTAACCTGCTGGTGGGCGGCGGTCTGTCCATTGAACACGGTAACAAGAAAACCTATGCCCGCACCGCGAGCGAGTTCGGCTTCCTGCCGCTGGAGCATACGCTGGCCGTGGCGGAAGCGGTGGTCACCACCCAGCGCGACTGGGGTAACCGTACCGACCGTAAAAACGCGAAAACCAAATACACCCTGGAGCGCGTGGGCGTTGAGACGTTCAAAGAGGAAGTGGAGCGTCGCGCGGGGATCAAATTTGAGCCGATCCGCCCTTACGAATTCACCGGTCGCGGCGATCGCATCGGCTGGGTAAAAGGCATCGACAATAAATGGCACCTGACGCTGTTTATCGAAAACGGCCGTATTCTGGATTACCCGGGCCGTCCGCTGAAAACCGGCCTGCTGGAAATCGCGAAGATCCACAAAGGTGAGTTCCGCATTACCGCCAACCAGAATCTGATTATTGCTGGTGTGCCGGAAAGTGAAAAGGCGAAAATTGAGGCGCTGGCGCGTGACCATGGGTTGATGAATGCGGTCAAACCGCAGCGCGAAAACTCGATGGCCTGCGTGTCGTTCCCGACCTGTCCGCTGGCGATGGCGGAAGCGGAACGTTTCCTGCCGTCATTTACAGACAAAGTGGAAGCGATTCTGGAAAAACACGGTATTCCGGACGAGCATATTGTTATGCGCGTTACCGGCTGTCCGAACGGCTGTGGCCGCGCGATGCTGGCCGAGCTTGGGCTGGTGGGGAAAGCGCCGGGTCGCTATAACCTGCACCTGGGCGGTAACCGTATCGGCACGCGTATTCCGCGTATGTTCCGCGAGAATATCACTGAGCCAGAAATTCTCGATTCCATCGACGAGCTTGTCGGGCGCTGGGCGAAAGAGCGCGAAGCGGGTGAAGGCTTCGGCGACTTTACGGTGCGTGCGGGCATTATTCGCCCGGTGCTCGATCCCGCAAGGGATTTCTGGGAGTAACCACGGGAGGTAATTATGTCCGTACTCGATCTAAACGCGCTTAACGCATTGCCAAAAGTCGAACGCATTCTGGCACTCGCAGAAACCAACGCCCAACTGGAAAAGCTGGACGCCGAAGGGCGCGTGGCGTGGGCGCTGGAAAACCTGCCGGGTGACTACGTACTGTCGTCGAGCTTTGGCATTCAGGCGGCGGTCAGTTTGCATCTGGTGAATCAGATCCGCCCGGATATTCCGGTGATCCTCACCGATACCGGCTATCTGTTCCCGGAAACCTACCAGTTTATCGATGAGCTGACGGACAAGCTTAAGCTGAACCTGAAAGTGTACCGCGCGGAGCAGAGCGCGGCCTGGCAGGAGGCGCGCTACGGCAAACTCTGGGAGCAGGGCGTTGAGGGCATTGAGAAATACAATGAGATCAACAAGGTCGAGCCGATGAACCGTGCGCTGAAAGAGCTGAACGCGCAAACCTGGTTTGCCGGTCTTCGCCGCGAGCAGTCCGGCAGCCGGGCCACGCTGCCGGTGCTGGCGGTGCAGCGCGGCGTGTTTAAAATGCTGCCGATCATCGACTGGGATAACCGTACGGTGTACCAGTACCTGCAAAAACACGGGCTGAAATACCATCCGCTGTGGGATCAGGGCTACCTGTCCGTGGGGGATACCCACACCACGCGCAAATGGGAACCGGGAATGGCGGAAGAAGAGACGCGATTCTTTGGGCTGAAGCGCGAGTGCGGGTTACACGAGGGGTAATGATTTTTCCACCCTCTCCCGGTGGGCTGAGGAATCCCCAGAAAATTAGATATGGATAAATGGTTGTTTATTGTTCAAAAATGGAGCTAAAAACAACCGATAACTCGACAGAAGATGCACATTTATGAGCGTTTTCTGTCTGTCTACGAGCTGAGTGAATCTAACTGCTCGCAAAATATTCATTCTAATCCTCTGAAACCACTAATAAAAAATTAGTGGGGATTCCTCAGCCCGGTGGGAGAGGGTTAGGGTGAGGGCAAAAGGTTATGCAGCCTTACGGAACCTGCGGGTGAGTCGCTTCTCGATTTCGACGACGAAGAACATCACGCCCGCTACCGCAAGCGTTACGAACCAGTAGCGCAGCGGCAGCGCTTCCGTCCCGAACAGCATCTGCATAAACGGCAGGTAGATGATGGCCGCCTGGAGCAGGAACAGCACGCCGGTAACCAGCCAGATCCCTTTGTTTGCCAGCAGGCCACGGTTCAGGGAGAACCCTTCGGTGTTGCGGCAGTTGATCATGTACACCCACTGGGCGCAGACAAGCATCTGCAGCAGCACGGTGCGGATGAACTCCGCGCTGTGACCGCGCGGGGCCAGCAGGGCTTCCAGCGCAAAGGCGGCGATGGCAATCATGGTGCCCACAAAGGCCACGCGCCACACGGCATACGCGTCCATTACGTGCTGCCCGGTCTGACGCGGTGGACGGCGCATGATGTTGCGCTCGGCGGCTTCAAACGCCAGGCCGAAGGAGAGCGTGGCGGAGGTTGCCATGTTCATCCACAGAATCAGTACCGGCGTGAGCGGAATGATGTTCCCCGCCAGCAGCGCAATCACAATCAGCAGCCCCTGCGCCAGGTTAGTTGGCATGATGAACAGAATGGTTTTCTTCAGGTTGTCGTAGACACGACGCCCCTCTTTTACCGCGCTGGCAATGGTGGCGAAGTTATCGTCCGTCAGGACCATGTCCGCCGCCTCTTTGGTCACTTCCGTGCCTTTGATGCCCATCGCAATACCCACGTCCGCCTGACGCAGCGCCGGGGCATCGTTCACGCCGTCGCCGGTCATGCCGACGATTTCGCCTTTGTCCTGCAGCGCTTTCACCAGGCGCAGCTTATGCTCCGGGCTGGTACGGGCGAAGATGTCATACTTCACCGCCGCGTCCGCCAGCTCGGTGTCATTCATCTTCTCCAGCTGGTAGCCGGTTACCGCCTGCTCGCTGTTGGTGATCCCCAGCATCTGGCCAATGCTCATTGCCGTCTGCGGGTGATCGCCGGTGATCATCTTCACGCGGATCCCCGCCTGCTGGCAGGCGTTAATGGCGTCAATGGCTTCCGGGCGCGGTGGATCCATCATCCCGGCGATACCGAGGAAGATCAGACCGTGGCTGAGATCGTCATGCGTCAGCGCCTGCTCGCCGTTTGCCGGTTTGAACGCTGCGGCCACCATACGCAGTCCCTGGCGCGCATAGCGCTCCATCTCGCTTTCCCAGTACGCGCGGTCAAACGTCTGCGCACCGTTGCGGGTCTGCTGCTGTGCGCAGAGGGCGAAAATCACATCCGGCGCGCCGGTGATCAGGATCTGCTCCTCACTGCCAATCTGGTAGTGGGTGCTCATGTACTTGTACTGCGAGTCGAACGGGATTTTGTTAATCAACGTGGTCATGACCGGCGCGAGGTGGGCTTTCGCCGCCAGCACCTTCAGCGCGCCTTCGGTCGGCCCACCGGTGATGCCCCACAGGCCGCGCTCGTCCTGAATCAGCTGGCTGTCATTGCACAGGTCGATGGTGCGCAGGTACTGCTCCAGCACGGTGTCCGGCTGGATCTGCATCGGTTCGTCGCTGCCTTCCAGGTAAATGTTACCCACCGGCTCGTAGCTGTTGCCGTCCACGCGGTAACAGGCGTCAGCGGTGATGATGGCCTTCACCGTCATTTCGTTCATGGTCAGGGTGCCGGTTTTATCCGAGCAGACCACGGTCATCGCCCCCAGGGTTTCAACCGTTGGCAGCTTGCGGATAATCGCCCGCTTGCGCGCCATCGCCTGCACACCCAGCGAGAGGATAATGGAGATAATCGCCGGCAGACCTTCCGGTACGGACGCCACCGCCAGGCTAATCAGCGAGAGCAGCAGCTCGCCCATTGGGATCTCGCGGAACACCAGGCTGAAGATAAACAGCGCCGCCATCATCGCCAGAATAATGGCGAAGATAGCCTTGCCCAGCTTGTCCATCTGTACCAGCAGCGGCGTGCGGTGTTTTTCAATCCCGTCCATCATCTGGTTGATGTGGCCAAGCTCGGTCTCCCGCCCGGTGGCAATCACCACGCCGATCCCCCCACCCGCGCTCACGGTGGTGCCCGAGAAGACCAGGTTAGTGCGATCGCCCAGCGGCAGTTCACCGTTCAGCGGGTTGGTGTGTTTATCTACCACCGTTGATTCGCCGGTGAGAATCGCCTCTTCCACGCGTAAATTATGTGCTTCGATTAAGCGCATATCTGCGGGAATACGATCCCCCGCACGTAAAACAATAATATCCCCCGGAACTATTTCAGTTGTGGGTATTGTTTCATGGTTGCCATCGCGAATAACGCGCGCCTCGCTGGAGAGCATATTACGAATACTCTTCAACGATTTTTCCGCGTTGCTTTCCTGAATATGACCAATTAACGCATTGATCACCGCCACGCCTAAAATAACCAGCGTATCGACCCAGTGGCCCATTATTGCCGTTAATACGGCTGCGGCCAGCAGGACATAAATCAGAACATCATTAAAATGGGCTAAAAAACGCAGCCAGGCGGGTTTACCTTTTTTCTCCGGCAGCGCATTCGGGCCATGTTTTTGCAAACGCGCCTGCGCCTCTGCACGCTCCAGACCTGTGGCCTGGCTCTGGGTGTGCGCAAGCACCTGCTCTACGGTCTGCTGGTATGCCAGCCCGCCGGAAGGCGGCACGTTCGGGGACAATTTTTTTTCGGTCATCGTATTTTTCCTTCAATATCCGGTGAACTGAAGCCTGAATTCCTTTCGGGCTAAAATAAATTCATTTTAAAGTCTTGCGAGTAAAATTGATCTACCGCAATATAATGACTTCTCGGTTATTCAAAACTGCATAAAAGTATTTCGATGAGCCAATTTTTACAAAATATTTCTAAACCAACTTTAAACGAGGAGGAACCATGTTTGGTATTTATCGCGGACGCCGTCTGGCGTTATACATTATCGCAGCCATTGTTATTGCAACGTTAATTGGATATAGCACCTATTCCTTTGTAAAATTATTTTCGTAATCCAGACATTAATTGACATAACGCGATATTCTTTTAATCGCGCGTGAGGATTTATTTTTATTTTACGAATAAGAAGCTGATAAGCGGTGATTATTTCAGTGAAACCGGGTGGGTGGGTTTATATTGCTTTACGTTCCGGGATGCCGGACAATGACATTTTTAACTGACGATTAACATTACGATGAAACACCCGTTAGAATCGCTGCTCACTGCGGGCGGCATTTTATTGCTGGCCCTGCTTTCGTGCCTGCTGCTACCGGCCCCCTCTCTCGGGCTGGTGCTGGCGCAGAAGCTGGTTCAGACCTTCCACATGGTCGACCTTAACCAGCTCTACACCATTCTGTTCTGCGTGTGGTTCTTACTGCTCGGCGCCATCGAATTCTTCGTGCTGCGTTTCGTCTTGCGCCGCTGGTTTTCTCTGGCGTCGTAAGCGTGATGCAGGCCCGGTCAGGCGAAACCGCCCCCGGGTAAAACAGCTCAGTGTGCCCTGCTGTGGTTCTCTTTACGATACGCCCCAGGCGGCTGGTTGAACGTGCGGGTGAAGATGCGGGTGAAGGTCTGCTGCGAGTCAAACCCGTAACGCAGGCAGATGTCGTACACCCGGGCGTCTGATTCGCGCAGATCCCGCGCCGCCAGCAGCAGCTTGCGTTCACGGATATAGCGCCCCAGACTCTCCCCTTTGTATTGCATAAACAGCCGCTGCAGGTGCCATTTCGAGTAACCCGCATGGCGGGCAATCTCTTCGATACGTAATGGCTGGTGCAGGTTATCGTCGATCCACTCGACGATAGTGTCGATGACTTGAGCGGAAATGGTCATACTGCTCTCCCCTTCAGCTTCCTGATTGATCATTATTCCCACCACTCACGAAATGTTTGCGTGGGATCACTCACCCGGACAGGCTCGCCCAGCGCGGGTGTCAACAGCCGATAATTTTTGTCCTTGCTGGCTTTTGCCAGTTGGATCAGCGGATCGTTCCAGGTATGTTTCGCCAGCACGAAGCGCCCGTTATGTCCCGGCACCACGGCTTTCGCGTTCAGATCCACCGAAGCCTGCGCCGTTTCTTCTGGCAGCATATGGATGTACTTCCAGTCCTGGTCGTACTGACCGTTTTCCATAATGGCTAAATCCACTTCGCCAAACTGCTCGCCGATGGCCTTAAAATGCGGCCCGTAACCTGAATCGCCGCTGTAATAAATCTTCTGTTCGGGCGTAACGAACATAAAACTGCCCCACAGGGTTTGATTGCGCTTGATGCCGCGCCCGGAGAAGTGACGCGCGGGCAGCACATGCACCGTCAGCGCCTCGCTGATGCGCACCGACTGGTTCCAGTCGCGCTCTTCAATAATCTCCGGCTTCATTCCCCAGTAACGCAGGTGCGATCCCACGCCCAGCGGAGTGACCACGCGTTTCACCTTCGGCAGCAGCGCCGTGATGGTGGCGTAATCCAGGTGATCGTAGTGATCGTGCGAAATGATCAGCAGGTCGATCTCCGGCATGCTGCTCGCCTGCCAGGGATATTCCCCGGCGAAGGCTTTGTTGAGGAATGAAAACGGTGCGGCGTAATTTCCAAGAACGGGGTCGATAAGGATCCGTTTCCCCGCCAGCTGCATATACCAGGAGGAGTGACCGAGCCACACCAGCGTCTCCTGCTCTCGCGGCAGGCTCGCGAGATCGGTTTTCACCAGCGGCAGCGGCTGTGCAGGACGGGCGTTTTCGGTCTTTTTGGTCAGGAACTCCCACATCGCCACCAGCATATTTTTGTCGCCGTTATAGCCTGGCGTGGGCAACGTATTGTGGAATTTGCCGTCGCGATACTGCGGCGAGGCCTCCACTTCCGTGAGCTGCGCACCCTGCGGTGGCTGGCCAAATCCGGCATTCAGAACAAACGGTAAACTCGCGGCTGAAGCAATAATCATGACAAACACCACGCAGATGAAGAGGGACTTTTTCATATCCTGACCCGAAAACGCGCCCCATCCGATGGTTTGCGCGGGCTGAACTTGATTATGAGTGAGTAAGCACTCATTATAGATATGATGATAAAGTCGTCAAGACGTTTTCGATCTTTGACATTCCGCGTTGCAGCGGGTCAAAGCACGTGTTTCAATCAGGGTTTTTACAATTGACAGGAGGAAAAATTTAGTGGCACGTCCGAAGAGTGAAGATAAAAAACAGGCCTTACTGGACGCCGCAACCGCGGCATTTGCGCAGTCAGGTATTGCCGCCTCAACGGCGTTAATTGCCCGTAAAGCGGGCGTCGCCGAAGGTACCCTGTTCCGCTACTTTGCTACCAAAGACGATCTGCTGAATGCCCTCTACCTGCACCTCAAGCAGGACCTCTGTCAGTCAATGCTCTCTAATCTGGACCGCAGCCTTACCACACCGAAAGAGCATACGCGAAACATCTGGAACAGCTATGTGGACTGGGGGATTCGTAACCCCGTGGCGCATGCGGCAATCCGCCAGATAGGCGTGAGTGAAAAGCTGAGCGCCGAAACGGAACTGGCGGTGAAAGAGATGTTCCCGGAGCTGCATGAACTCTGCCGCCGCTCGGTGCGCCAGGTATTTATGTCCGATGAGTTTAAAACCTTTGGCGATGCGCTTTTCTTATCGCTTGCCGAATCCACAATGGAATTTGCCACCCGCGATCCTTCCCGCGCCGTCGATTTTAAAGCGCTCGGGTTTGAGGTTATGTGGCGCGGGCTTGCCCAGGAAGAGAGCGATGGACAGTAAATCCCTGCAGGAGCACGCCAAACGCGTGGCGCTGGAGCTGCCTTTCACCGAACACTGCTGGCCGTTTGGACCGGAATACGATGTGTTTAAGATAGGCGGAAAAATTTTTATGCTGATGGGCACCGTACATGGACGGCCCCACGTCAG
Organism: Enterobacter cloacae complex sp. 394F7; assembly: GCF_057320385.1. Classification (NCBI taxonomy): domain Bacteria; kingdom Pseudomonadati; phylum Pseudomonadota; class Gammaproteobacteria; order Enterobacterales; family Enterobacteriaceae; genus Enterobacter; species Enterobacter cloacae complex sp. 394F7. The sequence continues at coordinate 147,608 of NZ_JBXWCS010000003.1, forward strand.
CCTGAAGTCAGACCCGGAAAAATCGCTGTTAAACCAGCAGATTTATCGCGGGGTGGAACCGGGCTATCACCTCAATAAAAAACACTGGATTTCCCTCTACGGTACCGACGACGTTACGCCAGAGCTGGTGACCGATCTCATCAATGACTCGTGGAATCTGGTGGTGGATAAGCTGCCGAAAAAAGACCAGAAGTGGATCAGACCGGTTTGATTGTTCGTCTGGGACGAACAGTATAAGCGCTCGAATCGCACTTATCTTTTTCCGCGTCTCGCTGTAATCTGCTCTCCTTTCGCGCCCGCGTGCGGGCGAATTTCATTACCAGGAGTTGTTATGGATATTATTTCTGTCGCCCTGAAACGCCACTCCACCAAGGCGTTCGACCCCGCTAAAAAACTGACCGCAGACGAAGCGGAAAAGATCAAAACCCTGCTGCAATACAGCCCGTCCAGCACCAACTCTCAGCCGTGGCACTTTATTGTCGCCAGCACCGAGGAAGGTAAAGCTCGCGTGGCGAAATCTGCCGCAGGTACTTACGTCTTCAACGAGCGCAAAATGCTGGACGCTTCTCACGTGGTGGTGTTCTGCGCAAAAACCGCGATGGACGATGCCTGGCTGGAACGCGTGGTGGATCAGGAAGAGGCCGATGGCCGTTTCAACACGCCAGAAGCTAAAGCGGCGAACCATAAAGGTCGTACCTACTTCGCTGACATGCACCGTGTGGATCTGAAAGATGACGACCAGTGGATGGCGAAACAGGTTTATCTGAACGTGGGTAACTTCCTGCTGGGCGTGGCTGCGCTGGGCCTGGATGCGGTACCGATTGAAGGCTTCGACGCCGCGATCCTCGACGAAGAGTTCGGCCTGAAAGAGAAAGGTTTCACCAGCCTGGTGGTGGTGCCGGTAGGGCATCACAGCGTGGAAGATTTCAACGCCACGCTGCCAAAATCTCGCCTGCCGCTGAGCACGATTGTGACTGAGTGCTAATACATACGGGCCGCTCGCAGCGGCCCTTTACGCCTTACTGATCACCAATCTGCGGTGCGGATGAACGTCACGATCGTACCCCCACGCAAAGGCGATCCAGCGCTCTTCCAGTTCCGCGTATGAACTTACTGGCGTGAGTCTCCACTCTTCTCCTTCCGTGCCGTCCGCCACGCTAATGCGATAATTCATGGTAAATGCCCAGTCGATCATGCGTAACCAGAACCGTTGACCGTCTCCGGTTTGCTCGCTGTCTGACACTACAATGTCGTATTCGCTTAGCACCCACTGAAAAAACAATTGTGGTAATCCGCTTATCACGCGTTGATGGACAGCGCGGGGCGTACGCCAGACCATAACTTGCGTTGCGGCACCGTGAGGAAAGGTGATCTCTTTATGGAACGCCAGCTTCACGGCATATGCCGTATAAGGTTTGCCTTCGTCGGTAGTGACGAGACGGTATTCATCGCTATAACGCGATTTCAGGAGCCGGTATCCTGCAGGTAGCAAATACCCCGGCAACTGAAAATCCACCGTGCCCCGCGCCAGGAATGCTTCTGTATGTTCGACATTTCGGGAGATAAGCCCGAGTTTTTGGCTAAAATCTGCTGACTCAATCATCAGTGGTGACATCGGTGGTTTCTCATCGCGTAAGTATAGTCCACTTTACAACGCATCTAAATGACGCAGATTCAGTAGGTTGGTTTAATTCAAAGCTCACCTTACGCGCTTTTTATCGATACAGCAGAACCGTCACTGATTCCCTGAATCCTTCTCGCAAAAAACTTACCTGGCCGGGTTACCCGCGTGCCAGATTCGTTCTGCATAGCGCCCAATCACCGCCAGCGACGCCGCGAGGAGCAGGAAGAACACCACTTTGTTCATCCCGTCCCAGAAGTATTCGAAATAGCGGGTGTAGAGGTTAATGGCGAGGAAGGTCAGGCCAAAACCGCGCAGCATGCCGTCGTCGGTTTTAAGGCTGATGTAAATGCAGAGCACCGCCGCCACGGCGAACAGCAGCGCCCATGGCAGTAGCGAAGCCTGCGTAACGCCATACCAGTTATCGATATCGTAGTTGCCGAAAATCGACATGATCCACAGGGCGACAAACAGATACATGAGCCCCATCGCTTTGCTGGTCGTGTATAGATGGCGCGCCTGCAGCCTTCCGCGCAGCAGCCAGCACAGTGCCAGCAGCGCACCGCCGAAGAAGATAAAGCGTACCGGGTAGTTCATTCCCAGCCAGTAGGCGCCCCAGCCGGACATATAGCCCGTCTCCGCACCAAACCAGTTACCGAGTGAGAGCAGGAAAAACAGCCACACCAGGCCGGAGCGACCAAAGAAGCCCACCAGCCCATAAACCGCACATCCCGCCAGGAACAGCGGTGCGATATGGCCGCTGCCGTTATCCAGCCGCTCCCCGAGTTGCCAGAGCGCGATGGCGGTAAAGAGCACGCCGAGAAAAAGCATGGCTTCAGTGCTGTAATGCCACTGGGTTTCACGCCGCTGTCGGCTGAAGCCCCACAGATAAAACAGCACGGCAACCAGCGCAGGCAGCCCGATGCGTGCGATGGAGGAGAAAGAGAAGAATGCAATAATGCGCGCCATCAATTCACTGTCGGAGAACAGGCTGCCGATAGCGATGATCACGCAGGCCAGCGCCGTCCAGAAGGCATAGCGGCTGAGCCGCTGCCAGTCCATGGTGACGCGTGTCAAGGTGCCCGCCAGACGCTGATGCTCGTCAGCGCTTAATGTGCCTTCCTGGTGCCACTCGTTGAGCGCGCGGCGCAAAAGCCGCTCCTGTTTTCGGGTTACCTTCATTTTGCCTGCTCCGCCAGCCATTCCATCGCCCTCTCCCCCGCGTCATCCACCGGCAGATAGACCAGCAGCCGCGATCCATTACGCGGTGCAGAGTACCAGTACATCTGCTGCAGGGTAAACTCGCCCAGCTCAGGATGGGTAAACAGCTTGAGCTGGTTCTCCACCCCGCGCACGTCATTGCGCTGATGCCACAGGGTTTTAAATTCTTCAGACACCGCAAAGAAACGCGCCAGTTTCGCTTCCCACAGCGGATCGCCCCGGTGCTCGGCCATCGCCGCGCGGAAATAGGAGACAAAGATCGGCAGCACGTCGTCACGCTTGCCAAGCCGCGCACGCCATGCGGGATGGGTGAGGAAAAGATAAATACAGTTGCGATCTTCCGGCGGGATCGCATTGAAATCGACGCCCATTAAGTGCCCGAAGCTGTCGTTCCACGCCACGATATCGAAGTTGGGTTTCTGGATGCTGGCGGGTTTCGGCATGAGGGTATCAAGCAGGCGACGCGTGCCCTCGCTGATCCCCTCGCAGCCCATCGCCTGTGGCGCTTCACCCGGCGGCAATCCGGCCAGCACAAACAGATGGCGCGTCTCGGTCGGGGTGCATTGCAGCGCTTTTGCCACTGCCGCCATCACGGTGCTGGAGGGATTAACATCTCTGCCCTGCTCCAGCCACGTGTACCAGGTCACGCCCACGTCAGCCAGCAAAGCCACCTCTTCACGGCGCAGCCCCGGCGTGCGGCGGCGGCCGCTGCGCGGCAATCCAAGACGCTGTGGATCAAGGCTCTCACGCCGGGCGCGTAAAAATGCCCCCAGCTGTTTTCGCGTGTCGTCCTTGAGTGAGACAACAGGTTCAGACATCAGCGCCATAACTCCCCCTGCATGGTAGTGCCAGTACCAGTATAAGCAAGAACTGGTACCCGTTTATCAGATCGTTGATGCTACGACCATCTGTTGAATGACGCAATGGAGTTACCATGAATACGTCAGTTGTTTCACCGGGTCGCGCAGGCCTGATATTGCTGTTAACCGGCCAGATGCTGCCGCTGATTGATACCTCGATCACCAACGTAGCGCTGGACGCTATCACCCACTCCTTGCACGCCACCGCCACCGAACTGGAGCTGATTGTCGCGCTCTACGGCGTGGCCTTCGCCGTCTGCCTTGCCCTTGGCAGCAAGCTCGGGGATAACCTCGGGCGCCGTCGTCTGTTTATGTGGGGCGTGGCAAGTTTTGGCCTGGCGTCGCTGCTGTGCGGAATGGCGGGAACCATTGAGCAGTTGCTTGCCGCGCGCATCATTCAGGGCGCAGGAGCGGCGCTGATCGTGCCGCAAATCCTCGCCACGCTGCACGTCACGCTAAAAGGCACGGCCCATGCGAAAGCGATCAGCCTGTTTGGCGGTATCGGCGGCATTGCGTTTATCGTCGGGCAGATGGGCGGCGGCTGGCTGGTGTCGGCAGACATCGCCGGGCTGGGCTGGCGTAACGCCTTCTTTATCAACGTGCCCATCTGTCTGGTGGTTCTGGGGCTGAGCCGTCGCTATGTGCCGGAAACCCGTCGCGAAACCCCGTCGCGCATTGACTGGACGGGCACCGTCCTGCTGGCCGTCATTCTCTGCTGCCTGCTGTTTCCGATGGCCCTCGGCCCGCAGTGGCACTGGTCCTGGCCGCTGAAGGCCGCACTGATGGCGATTATCCCGCTGGGGTATCTGATGGTCTTAAATGCCCGTAAAAAAGAGCGTGAGGATGCCCATCCGCTGATCCCGCCGCGTCTGATGCAGCTTCGCAGCATCCGCTTTGGCGTGCTGATTGCGCTGCTCTTTTTCAGCGTCTGGTCCGGGTTTATGTTCTGTATGGCGCTGACCATGCAAACCGGTCTGGGAATGGCACCGTGGCAGTCGGGGAACAGTTTTATCGCCCTGGGGGTGACCTATTTTATATCGGCATGGTTTGCCCCGCGTCTGATTGCCCGCTACAGCACCAGCTCGATTCTGCTGACCGGGCTGGCGATTCAGATTATCGGCCTGCTGGCGCTGATTGCTACCTTCCGTCTCTGGGGCATGGACAACACGGCGCTGACGCTGGCACCGGCAACCGGGCTGGTTGGCTATGGGCAGGCGCTGATCGTCAACAGCTTCTACCGCATCGGGATGCGCGACATTCAGCCTGACGATGCCGGGGCGGCCAGCGCGATTTTAAGTACGCTGCAGCAGGCCGCCCTGGGGCTTGGCCCGGCGATTTTTGGTGCGATCCTGCTGCACGCGCTGCAAAACCACCACGGCGATTACACCCAGGCGATTAACGTCTTCCTCGCCGTGGAAACCAGCATGATGATCGTGCTGGGGCTGGCAACGTTACGTATGCGCCATCGTCTGTGCCTGCCGGTGGAGAAAACCTGCCACGCCACCAAATAAGCCGCGAATTTGCATAATAGATCCGCAGCCGCCATTATGGGGCTGCATCAATACAGGAGACGTTATGCAGGAATTAATTGCTCAGGTTGAAGAGTTAGGGATTGAAATTAATCACACCACCTCGTTAGTGATTATCTTTGGTATTATTTTTCTTACCGCCATCATTGTTCATTTTATTCTGCACAAAGTGGTGCTCCGCGCTTTCGAGAAACGCGCGCAGGCCAGCAGCCATTTATGGTTGCAGATCATTACGCAGAACAAGTTATTTCACCGCCTGGCGTTTACCCTTCAGGGGATAATCGTCAACGTTCAGGCGGTACTGTGGCTGCAAAAAGGCAGCGAAGCAGCGGAAATGCTCACCACCTGCGCGAAGCTGTGGGTGATGGTGTATGCCCTGCTCTCTTTCTTCTCGCTGCTGGACGTGATTTTTAATCTGTCGCAGAAAATGGCGACCGCCTCACAGCTGCCGCTGAAGGGGATCTTCCAGGGGATCAAGCTGGTGAGCGCCATTCTGGTGGGGATCTTAATTATCTCCCTGCTGATCGGCCAGTCACCCGCCATTCTGATAAGCGGCCTGGGGGCCATGGCAGCGGTACTCATGCTGGTGTTTAAAGACCCGATTCTGGGGCTGGTCGCCGGTATTCAGCTCTCCGCTAACGATATGCTCAAGCTCGGCGACTGGCTGGAGATGCCGAAATACGGCGCTAACGGCACGGTGACGGACATTGGTCTCACCACGGTTAAAGTCCGCAACTTCGATAACACCATCACCACCATTCCGACGTGGGCGCTGGTCTCCGACGCGTTCATCAACTGGAGCGGCATGTCTGCCTCCGGCGGGCGACGCATTAAGCGCAGCCTGAATATCGACACCACCAGCATTCACTTCCTCGACGAGCAGGAGCAGCAGAAGCTGATTCAGGCGAAACTGCTGAAGCCTTATCTGGCCGCGCGTCATGAGGAAATAAACCTGTGGAATCAGCAAAACGGTGAAGGGGAATCGGTATTAAACCTGCGCAAGATGACCAATATCGGCACCTTCCGCGCCTATCTGAATGAATATCTGCGTAACCACCCGCGTATTCGTAAAGATATGACGCTGATGGTGCGCCAGCTGGCGCCTGACGCAAATGGTCTGCCGATTGAAATATATGCCTTCACCAACACGGTGGTCTGGGCGGAATATGAAGAGATTCAGGCTGACATCTTCGACCATATTTTTGCCGTGGTGGATGAATTTGGTCTGCGTATTCATCAGTCCCCCACCGGGAACGATATTCGCTCCCTGGCGGGCAGCATCGCACAATAATCAGGTACTGGCGCGGGAAATAAAGCGCCAGTCCAGCATCACCCTCTCCGTGGGCGCATCCGGGTTGTCGATTTTATTCAACAGCAGATCGACTGCCTTGCGCCCGATATCCCGCGAAGGCTGTTCAATGGTGGTCAGCGAGATCATCTCCGCCAGCTCCGTACCGTCAAACCCTACCACCGCGATATCCTCCGGCACGCGCAGCCCCACCTGCTGTATGGCACGCAGCGCCCCTGCCGCAAGGGTATCGGACACGGCAAATACCGCGTCCGGCGGGTTGTCCTTCAGCAGATTTTGCATCGCCGCCATGCCCGCGCTGGAGCTGAGATCGCGGGCATATTCCACCGCCTGATAATCCAGATCCCGCAGGTGGAGCACGCTTTTGTAACCGCGTTCGCGCAGGCGGGCATATTTGTAGCTGAGATCGTGATTGATCATCGCGATACGTTTGCGTCCGCCGTCGGCAAGCTGGCTGATGGCATGCTGTGACGCGTCCACATCATTGATGCCCACGCAGGAGACCGTTCCGGCATCGGCGTATTCGGCGCACTGCACCCACGGCGCGGAGCCGATCAGGGCGGCAAGTTCAGGCAATTTTGAGAAGGCATCCATGGTGATAATGCCGTCGACGATTTTGCCGGAAAGCAGGCTTAAGCCCGAGCGGGAGCGTTCGATATCAGACCCGGAATTGCACAGCAAAATACGGTAGCCGTTCTTCTCGGCTTCCTCTTCAATGCCCTTCACCACTTCGGCACAGAACGGGTTGGCGATATTCGAGACCATCACCAGGATCATATAGCTGCGCGCGGTGCGTAGCTGGCGTGCCAGCAGGTTGGGCTGGTAATTGCTCTCTTTAATGGCCTGCACGACGCGCTCGCGGTTTTTCGCCTTCACGGTATCGCTGTTGTTAAGCACGCGCGAGACCGTTGCCACGGACACCCCGGCAAGCTGAGCGATTTTCTGAATTGACATAGCGACGGCACTTCCTGCGGTTAACGTTTTATGCAGGCTACCATAAATTCGTTGCCCGGCGAACCGGGCAACGCGTTACGCTTGCACACGAACCCAGCGCTGCTGCTGATGGCTTTTCACAATGGCATCAATGATATACATCACGTTCGCCCCGTCGTGGAACGTCGCAAACGCCGGCCGTTCGGGCATCACGCCGGCCTGCACGGCACGGTAAAACTGCGCCATCATGTTTTTAAACGCATCGGGCCAGCCTTCGATGTGCCCGCCGGGGAAGTGAGCGCTGTCGGCCACATCGCGGTTCATCAGGCCCGGATCGTCACTGAGCGTCTGATTGGCCTGTGCGCGGTGGCCAATCCACAGCTGTTGCGGCACCTCCTGATCCCATGCCACCGACCGTTCGCTGCCGTTGATTTCAAACGTCAGACGGTTTTTGCGCCCGGCGCTCACCTGCGAAACGCTAAAGCAGCCTTTGCTGCCGTCGTCAAAGCGGAACAGGACGGAGCCAACGTCTTCGGTGGTGACCCGCTTGTCTTCATACTGCGCATTTTCGTCATGAGTGAAGGTGTGATTGCCTGCCACGTTTGCCTTGCGCGTCGGCCAGACGATGGATAAATCGGCCATCACCTCGGTGATGCGCCGCCCGGTAACAAACTGCACCGTGTCGCACCAGTGCGAGCCGATATCCGCCACCGCGCGCGACGCACCGCCCAGGGCCGCATCCACCCGCCAGTTGTAGTCCGTTTCCAGCAGCATCCAGTCCTGCAAATAGCTGCCGTGCGCGGCGAAGATCCGCCCGATGCTACCCGCCCTCATCATGCTTGCGGCCTGGCGCACCATGGCAAACTGGCGATAGACAAAGCTGACGCCGTGGATCACCCCTGCCTGCTCCGCCAGCGCTACCAGCTCACGCGCTTCGTCCGGGGTCATGCACAGCGGCTTCTCGGAAAAGACGTGTTTTCCCGCGCGCAGGATCTGGCGATTAATCTCCGCGTGCAGATGGTTTGGCGTGCAGTTGTGCACCACGTGTAAATCCGGATGTGCAAGCAACGCCTCCACGCTGTCGAAGGCGTGCGGCACGTTAAGCTGACGCGCTTTTGCCTGCGCCTCGGCAAACGTACCGTCGCAGAGCGCCACCACCTGCACAAACCCGAGACGCCGAAGCGCCTCGATATGCGCCGGGCCGATAAACCCGCTGCCGATAATGCCGACGTTAATCATCGTTACCCCCTGCGGCAAAATCATCAAACGCACGCCCGGAGACCGGAATGATGTGACAGCGGATAAACTCGCTGCCTTCCCTCGCGCCGGTATCGCCATCCTTCAGGCAGCACTCCCACTCCAGCACCGCCCAGCCGTCGTAGTCGTACTGGGTCAGCTTGCTGAAGATGCCTTTGAAGTCGATCTGCCCGTCCCCCAGTGAGCGGAACCGCCCGGCCCGGTTGAGCCACGGCTGGTAGCCACCGTAGACGCCGCTGCGCCCGTTGGGGCGAAACTCGGCATCCTTCACGTGAAACGCTTTAATACGCGCATGGTAGATGTCGATAAAGGTCAGGTAGTCCATCTGCTGGAGCAGCATATGGCTTGGGTCGTAGAGAATGTTGCAGCGCGGGTGGTTATCAACAAGCGCCAGAAAACGCTCAAAGGTCACTCCATCGTGCAGATCTTCCCCCGGATGCAGCTCAAAGCAGACGTTCACGCCCTGCTCGTCAAAGGCGTCCAGAATCGGGCGCCAGCGGGTTGCCAGTTCCAGGAACGCCGCCTGAAAACGCTGCTCATTGTGCGGCGGCCACGGGTAGAAAAACGGCCATGCAAGCGAGCCGGAGAAGGTGGCGTGCGCCTTCAGGCCTAATCTCGCCGAGGCCACGGCGGCCTGTTTCAGTTTTTCTGTGGCCCATGCCTGCCGGGCGGCCTCATTGCCGCGCACGGCTGCAGGGGCGAAGTGGTCAAACGCGTCACTGTACACCGGGTTCACCGCCACAAGCTGGCCTTCCAGATGGGTCGACAGCTCGCTGATCACCAGCCCGTGCTCCGCCAGCGTGCCGGTGATGTCATCACAATAGGTCTGGCTTTCAGCCGCTTTCTGCACATCAAAAATAGCCGGATGGTTACAGGGGATCTGCACCGCCTTATAGCCCATCGCTGCCGCCCAGCCCGCCAGCCCGTCGAGCGTGTTGAACGGTGCATTCACACCAATAAATTGCGACAGAAAAATACCCGGTCCCTTAATCGTTCTCATACCACCTCCAGAACATTACGCCTTGTCATCGTCATACTTAAACGTGAGAAGGAAAATCAGCGCGATCGCCGCGGCAGCCACCGCCGGGATCCACCAGAACGTGACCCACGCCTGCGGAACGGCCTGCCCGGCCACCAGGCGGTTATAGAGCGCGCCGGATATCTGCGAGCCAAGCAGCATGCCGATGCCGTAGGTGAACATCACGATCATGCTCTGCGCCTGACCTTTGACCTTTTCGCCTGCGACCCGGTCGGTATAGATAAAGCCGACGACAAAGAAGAAATCGTAGCAGACGCCGTGCAACAGAATGCCGAGATAGAGCAGGATGCGCCCCTCTTCACTCACGCCCAGCGCAAACATGGCGTAGCGCACAAACCACGCCAGCATGCCGATCAGCAACATGATTTTCACGCCCAGGCGGCGGAACAGCAGCGGAATGACCAGCATGAAGAAGATCTCAGACATCTGCCCGAACGACATGGCGGTACTGACATCCGCAATACCCGCATCCGCCAGATACGAAGCGGTGTAGGCGTAGTAGGTCCCCAGCGGGACGGAGATCAGCATCGCGCAGACGGAAAAGACGAAAAAGTGGCGGGTTTTAAGCAGCGCAAACGCATCCGCGCAGAAGAGATCGCGAACCTGCACCGGCAGCCCTTTCGCGGGAGCAGGCGTGTGCGGTAGCGTCAGGCTGTAGAGAGCCAGCAGCACGGAGCTGACTGCCGCCACCTGGAAGATGGTGACGCTTGCCGCCACGCCGGTGACGCCGATGAAAATGCCCGCCACAATCCAGCCGATAGTGCCAAACACGCGCACCACCGGGAAGGTTTTATCCACGTTCGCCAGGCTGTGAAAGGCGATATTGTTGGTCAGCGCCAGCGTCGGCATATAGCAGAGCGTATAACCAAACAGCAGACCGATCAGCAGCGCACCGTTTTCCGCAATCAGCGCGCCCGGCACAAACCAGAGGATTGCCGCCCCGGCCAGATGCATCACCGCCATCACCTTTTGCGAAGCGAAGAAGCGATCCACCAGCATGCCGAGCACAAACGGCGACAGAATAGAGGCGATAGGCCCGGCGGAGAACGCATCGCCAATCAGCAACGACATGTTGTGCTGGGTCATCACCAGACCCAGCGTGACCGACCAGCTCCCCCAGATAAAAAACTGCAGAAACATCATCAGCGACAGACGCGGCACCAGCAGCCGGTGCGGTGCTATCGCCTTTCCACTACTTTCAGTTGTTGACACCATGATAAGCCTCACCCTCAAAAGTAATCGATTACAAAATAGTTCAAACAAAAAAGTAATCGATTACAAAACAAAGATCCTGTGGATCGTAGAAGATTTGGGAGGGGGGTCACGATAAAGAGGCTTGCCTGATAAACAGATGTGTTCTGATTGGAATTATAGCCAATAGGCTATAAGATAATAAGGCGAGGAAGCTACAGGAGAAACGATGTGGAACGTCGAGACAACAGACAGATTTGATGAATGGTTCTTTGAACAAACAACAGCGTTAAAAGAAGATGTGCTGGCAGCAATGCATATTCTTTCTGAGTTTGGTCCGCAACTTGGGCGGCCGTTTGTAGACACCGTGAAGGCTTCAGCCTTTGGGAACATGAAAGAGTTACGAATTCAGCACAGAGGAAATCCCATCAGGGCCTTTTTTGCTTTTGATCCTGACCGCAAAGCAATTGTGCTCTGTGCCGGGGACAAAACCGGTTGCAACCAAAAACGGTTTTATAAAGAGATGATAGCGCTGGCTGACGTTGAGTATCACAGACATCTGGCGAATAAGGAGGCCATATGGCAACGCTAAAAGAACTTATGGCACAACAGAGCGCGGAAAGTCAGGAGCGCATTGCGGCGAAAGTTGAAGTGATGCGCAGAATTGTTGCGCTGAACCAACTGCGGGAAGAGCTCAATATTTCGCAGACAGAACTGGCCGCGGCAATGGGGGTAAAACAACCCACGGTGGCGAAAATCGAACAGCCGGGAAACGACCCCCGACTTTCAACGCTCAAACGCTATGTGAGTGCGCTTGGAGGGGAGCTAAGCATCGATGTGACGTTACCAAACGGGAAACGGATAGCGTTTGAGATTTAATAGTGCAACATGTAGGCCCGGTAAGCGCAGCGCCACCGGGCGTGAAGTCAGGTGCGGTCTGGTTTGGTGCGGTCTGTTGCCCTCACCCCGGCCCTCAACCCACAGGGAGAGGGAGAGGGAGAAAAACGGGCTAATTTTTGCGTGAGAGTTTAAACGCGATAAACAGGAACACCACCCACACCGGCAGCAGCATCGCGGACAGACGCATGTCGTCGATGGTGCACATCAGCACCAGGATCATCGCCAGGAACGCGATACAGATATAGTTCCCCGCCGGATAGAGCAGCGCCTTAAACTGCGTCTCACGCCCCTTGCGGCGCATCGCGGCGCGAAAACGCAGGTGCGCCAGGCAGATCATGATCCAGTTCAGTAGCAGCGTGGCGACAACCAGCGCCATCAACAGACCAAAGGCGGATTTCGGCAGCAGGTAGTTGATCAGCACCACCAGCGACGTAATGGCCCCGGAAAGCAGCAGAGAGTTGACCGGCACACCGCGGCGGCTGACGCGGGTGAGGAATTTAGGCGCATTCCCCTGCACCGAAAGGCCAAACAGCATGCGGCTGTTGGAGTAAACCCCGCTGTTATAGACCGACAGCGACGCCACCAGAATGACGAAGTTCAGCGCCGAGGCCACCACGTTGCTGTTCAGATCGTGGAAAATCATCACAAACGGACTGCTGTCGGACTTCACTTCCACCCACGGGTAGAGCGCCAGCAGTACCACCAGCGAGCCGATGTAGAACAGCAGAATACGGTACACCACCTGGTTAACCGCTTTTGGAATGCTTTTATGCGGATCGCGCGCTTCGGCCGCGGTGATCCCAATCAGCTCCAGCCCGCCGAACGAGAACATAATCACCGCCAGCGACAGGATCAGCCCCTTCCAGCCCGTCGCCAGGAAGCCGCCGTGCTGCCAGAGGTTGTCGAGAGTGGCCCGCTCGCCGCCGTGGCCGGAGAACAGCAGCCACAGGCCAAAGCCGATCATGCCGATAATCGCCAGCACCTTGATCAGCGCGAACCAGAACTCGGTTTCACCATACAGGCGCACGTTTACGAGGTTAACGGCGTTGATGATAATAAAGAAGGCCGCAGCCCAGACCCACGTTGGCACCTCGGGCAGCCAGTACTGCATATAGATGCCTGCGGCGGTCAGTTCGGCCATTCCCACCAGCACAAACATCACCCAGTAGTTCCAGCCGGAGAGGAAGCCTGCGAACGGGCCCCAGTATTTATAGGCAAAGTGAGCGAACGAGCCTGACACCGGCTCTTCGACGACCATCTCGCCGAGCTGGCGCATGATCAGGAAGGCGATAACCCCGGCGATACCGTACCCCAGCAGGACCGCCGGGCCAGCCATCTGAATGGCGGGGCCGATACCCAGGAACAGCCCGGTACCGATCGCGCCGCCAAGGGCAATTAACTGAATATGTCGATTTTGCAAACCACGTTGCAGCGTCGGGTTCTGTTCCGACGAAGCTTCAGCGCTACCGTTGCCTGAAGCGGATGACGCGTCTTTCACGTCCTACCCCTGTCTCTTTTTTAGAAGGGGCACGTTTTAACACTTCATGCTGGTGGTAGCAAGTTTAACGCCGGGCCACTGCGTGCACCCGGCGGATAAACGTCACGAACCGATGATCCCACCGTCCGCTTTGGTGATCACCACCGTCGACGAACGCGGACGTCCGTTCGGGTTCGCGTCTGGCCAGTTGGAAACAGCACGCGGATTGGCCGGGTCGGTAATATCATCCCCGCCCTCTCCCGGATGCTGAATGTTAATAAACAGCGTGCGGTTGTCCGGCGTAAACGCAATCCCGGTGATTTCACACCCGCGTGGGCCGGTCAGGAAACGGCGATACTCATTGGTGCCCGGAATGGTAGCCACCATCTGGTTATTGCCCATCCCTTCGTACGCTTTCTTATTAATGGTGCTGGAAGAGACATCGGTCTGGATCCACAGCACGCCCTGGTGATCGAACGACAGGCCATCCGGGCTGCCGAATGCTGCACCCTGCATGGAGCCTTTGGCCTTCGGATCGTCGCTGTCGGTACGCCCGGCCATCACCAGAATATCCCACTTAAAGCGAGCGGCGGCCGGATCGGCTCCCTCTTCGTGCCAGTGCATAATATGACCAAACACGTTGTTGGCACGCGGGTTGGCGGCATCGACCGGCGCCTTGCCCTCTTTACCGCGATCGCTGTTGTTGGTGAGCGTACAGTAGACGCTGCCGCTGGCGTGCGGATCGACCGCAATCCACTCTGGACGATCCATTTTCGTCGCCCCCACCACATCGGCCGCCAGACGGGTTTTGATCAGCAGATCGCCCTGGCTTTCGAAACCGTTGCTTTTATCCAGGCCATTCTGCCCGAAGATCAGCGGCAGCCAGTCGCCGCTCCCCTCCTCGTTGAACCGGGCAACGTACAGCGTGCCGGACGTCAGCAGCTGCATATTGGCTTCACGGTTTGCAGGATCGTATTTTTTGTCTGAGACGAATTTATAGATGTACTCAAACTTCTGGTCGTCCCCCATATAGACCACCACGCGGTTATCGGCGGCGAGCGTGACGGCGGCGCCTTCATGCTTGAAGCGGCCCAGAGCGGTGTGCTTGCGCGGCGTGGAGGTGGGATCGTAGGGATCAATCTCCACCACCCAGCCGAAACGGTTGGGTTCGTTAGGGGTTTTATCGACGCTGAAGCGGTCATCCACCTCGTTCCAGCGGTAGGATTCATCGCTGTCGCTGATGCCGTAGCGTTTTTCCAGCGGATTAAGATCGGCTTTTTTGACAAAAATATCCGACCAGTTCTCCTCGCAGGTGAGATAGGTGCCCCACGGCGTATGGCCGTTGGCGCAGTTTTGCATGGTGCCCAGCACGCGTTCCCCCTGCGGGTCAGTGGCGGTTTTCATTAAGTCCTGATGCCGGGCCGGGCCGGTAAGCTGCATCGGCGTATTGACGGTAATGCGGCGGGCATACGAAGACGGGCGAACTACCTGCCAGTCGCTGCCCGATTTTTTCACTTCCACCACCGACACGCCCATCGCATTCTGCCCCTTGCGGGCCTTGTCGAGATTCCAGTTGGCCGTGCCGTCGGTAAACAGCATCCCGTTATCGATGTACTCATGATTCAGCGCCAGCAGGCCATGTTCCGGGTTTTGTTTCCCTTGCGGCAGGCTAAACCACGCCATCCCGTCGTGGTGCATGCCCGCCTGCACGGCCTGTTCGTCGGTGGTGTTGCTGGCATCCTGTTTAAACGCCGGCATGTTGTTCTTGGTCCCCGTCGGGTCACCCCAGCGATAAAACGGACGGGCGATATAGCCTTCCGGCACCCTGACCGTATCTTCCGTGGATACGTCGATGCTGGTAAAGCCCAGGGAAACCGCTTTTGCCAGTGCAGAAGGCTTTGATACTGCGGCAATGGCGCTTTCAGGTTTGATCAGAAAAGGGAATGAAGCGGCAGCACCCGCCACGGCGCCCATCTGTAAAAAACGGCGGCGGGAGAGGAATACCTCCGCAACCTCGGAGAATACCGGGTTAGCGCTGCGGTTAGTGATATCGTCGCGATGTTCTTTTTTAAATACGGATTTGAGGGGTCTGCCCATAGCGGCTTCCTGTCATTGGCCAAGAGGTAAAGGTCTGGAGGCCAGTGTAAGAAGCTTTTATTACAATTTTATAACAAGGTACGGAAGGATGGGGGCATCCCTGCCCCGGATAACGAGGTGGAACGCTTAGAACTCGTAGCCAACCGAGACCTTAAAGGTACGCGGTTCGCCCTGCGTGATGTAGGTGCCGGAATCGTCAACGCTGGACCAGTAGTTTTCGTTAATCACGTTGTCGATGCCCGCGCGCACCGTCATCTGGTTTTCATTGTGGTTCACCGCGAAGCGATAGCGCATGCCCAGATCCAGCGTGGTATAGCTGTCGAGCTTTTTGCTGTTCGCGAGGTCGGCGTACTGCGTGCCGGAGTGGTTGACGCGGGCGTTAGCCGTCAGGCCCTCAATCGGTTTGATGTCGTACTCTGCGCCCAGCACGGCGTAGAAGTTCGGGACACCAATGGCATCGTTGCCCTGATTCACGCCGTTTTTGGTTTTGGTCAGCTCGGCCTGCAGCCAGGTGGCGCTGGCGTTCAGACGCATCCCGAGCATTGGCTCGCCGAAGACGTTCAGCTCCACGCCACGGTTACGCTGCTCAGCGTCCAGGCCGTAGTGACCGCTGTCGTCGAGGATCGCCGACGGCATTTTGATCTCAAACAGCGCAAGGGAGCCGCCCACACGACCAAAGTCCGCCTTCACGCCCACTTCATTCTGCTTAGAGTGAACGATACCGGTGCTCTGGCCGTAGTTGGTGGCCGTGTTGGGCGCGGTTTTACCCGGCTGCAGCGCTTCGGTGTGGTTGGCGTAGAGTGAGATTTCCTCCCACGGTTTATAAACCACACCGTAGGTTGGCATCCAGCGGCTGCCGTCAAAACCGTCCGCGTCGTTTTCCGCACCGGTAATTTTGTTGTACCCGCGAATGACCACTTTCTGATGACGTGCACCAGCGGTAAACAGCAGCTTGTCATCCAGCACGCCCAGGGTATCGCTCAGCAGCCAGCCCTGAGTGCGGGTGCGCCCGCTGGTCAGCGGATCGCTGTATTTGCCGCCAGAGCCGTTGAAATTGGAGCTGTCCGGCATCGCGACGCCGGTGTTGTGGTAAATGTTGGTGGTTGGGTTATCCGCCGTCGCCGACATTTTCCAGGCGATTTTTTCGTTTTTGGTCATCGCGGAATACCCCACGTTGACCTTGTGCGAGACAAAGCCGGTAGTGAAGTGACCGCGTATCCCCGCCATACCGCTGACGGAATCGCTGATACGGTTGGTATCAAGACGGCTGACCGTGGCCTTACCGCTCTTGTCCACCAGCTTCGGCGCGCTGTAGATCCCCTCTTCGTGCGCGTGCTGCGCGCCGAGACCGGTATAGGCCGTCCAGTTGTCAGTGATGTCGTACTCGCTGCGCCACATCCCGAACTCGTTTTCAATGTCGCTGTAGGCCCATTTCTGCGAGAAGTTACGATCGTTTTTCGGCGGCTCTGGCACAAAGTCCACGGCGGAAATGTTGACGCTGGTCGGGCTGCCGTGGAAGGTTTTCTTCTGATAGCCCAGATCCAGCGAGGTGCGGAAATTGTCGCCTTTGTAATCCAGACCGGTGGAGAGCAGCGTGGTGCGGCGACGGTCGTTCGGCACGCCGGTTTCTCCTTCCCGGTGAACCAGGTTCACGCGCGCGCCGAACTGATCGTTGTCGCCAAAGCGTCGGCCAGCATCGAGCGTGGTGCCAATCTGTGAGTCGGAGGTGTAGTCCACGCCCACTTTCGCCTGCGGGACGTCGCCCGCATGTTTTGGCTCAAGGTTGATCATCCCGCCCACGCCGGAGCTTGCCGCGCCGTTCATCAGCGAGTTTGCCCCTTTGAAAATTTCAATGCGATCGACCATCTGGGCATCCACCACCTGACGCGGCAGCACGCCGGACAGGCCGCCAAAGGTCATGTCATCGCCGTCAAACTTCAGGCCGCGAATACGGAAGGTTTCGGCGCTGTTACCGTAACCCTGAACAAACTGCACGCCCGCATCGTTGGCAACCACATCAGCAATGGTTTTCGCCTGCTGATCTTCCACCAGCTTCGAGGTGTAGCTGATGATATTAAACGGCACGTCCATGGCATTCTGCTGGCCGAGCATCCCCAGACGGCCGCCGTTTGCCACCTGTCCATCCAGGAAGGCGGGCACCAGCTGGTCGCCGCCGGGAGTGAAATCAGGCCCGGTGGCAGACTGGACGACCATGGTGTCTTCTGGCTTTGCCTCTGCCGCCAGGGCAGCGTGGGTCACTGCGCCAACGGCGAGCGCCAGCAGTGTTTTATGCATTCTGGTGTTGTTCATAATGGACTCATTAAATGTGCGCGCAAAAATGGCCCGTTGTCGGGCCTTAGAAAAGCTTATGTGTAATGCAAATGAGAACTATACGCATTATATCTGCGTTAGCAAGTGTAACCGCGCGTTTCGGCCTGAGGACAAGGGGGTTAAATGAAGACGGGGAAGAGAGAGGTGTTACAGAGGGAAAGCGTGACGCACAGCCACCCCGGATCCGGGATGGCTGCAGGACATTATTTTTTCTTGTAAATATCGGCCGTGCCGTGAATTTTGTTGTTGGTATTACCTGACGTGAGCACCAGTACGTCGGCACCTTCTTTATCTGCTTTTTCAATCAATTCTTTCTTTGCATCATCAATAGAGACTTCATTTGAAGTGCTTACCGTACCGATTTTTTCATACTGCGATTCGACTTTCTCGAATTCATTTTTCGTCAGCAGTTCAGCCGCAAAGGTATTGGTGGTAAACAGAAACGCCGTTCCCAGCAAAATAGCAGTCGTCTTTTTCATAACCTTTTTTCCTTGAGATTAATCAGCAACTACGAAAAACCTCACACATGATGGTGAGGTTTTATGAGCATGGTAGAGAATCTCAGGAAATGCCACACGTTAAGGAAAATTCTTTTATAACAACCCGTTGGATTAAATTACTAACGAACATTAAGAATATTCAAAAACGCGCGCCGTACCAGCAATATCAATACGCACCGCCGCCCCCGGGTACCATCCAGGCTGACTGACGGTTTTCAGGGTAATCGGCTCCGTTTGTCCGGCTAACGCCAGCGTCAGCGTGGAGAGCTGGCCGGTGAAATCCACATCAACAATCGACACCGGGCTTTCGTGCGCCGCGCATGCCGTCACGTGCAGTTGCTCAGGGCGCAACATCACTCTGCCCTGCCCCGTCGCCTGGGCGTTATCCGTGGGCACCTCGCCCAGCGCGCAGAGCGCATAGCCGCTGGCGAGCTGAGCAGGCAGGATCACCGCATCCCCCAGGAACAGCGCCGTCTCTTCATCCACGGGCTGGCTATAGACCTGATAAGGCGTGCCGACCTGAGTGAAACGTCCGGATCGCATGACCGCCACCTGCGTGGCAAAGGACAACGCTTCGTTTTGATCGTGAGTAACCAGGATCGAGGCCACGCCCGCTTCCGCCAGCAGGTCAGCCGTGGCCTTACGCGTCATGGCGCGCAGGCCGGTATCCAGCGCCGAGAAGGGTTCATCCAGCAGCATCAGGGAAGGACGCTGCGCCAGCGCGCGGGCAAGCGCCACGCGCTGCTGCTGGCCGCCGGAAATCTCATGCGGCCAGTGCGTGGCGAGTTGTCTGTCAAGCGAGACCATCTCCATCAGTGCTTCCACGCGCTGGCGCTTCTCGTGGCGGGTACCGTCTAATCCCCAGGCAATGTTGTCTGCCACATTAAGATGCGGGAAGAGCGCCCCCTCCTGAGGAACAAAGCCAATTTTACGCAGATGCGCGGGAATAAAGTTGTTCTGATCGAACAGGGTTCGGCCCTGCATCACGATCCGTCCGCTATCCGGCGTTTCGAACCCGGCAAGGATACGCAGCAGCGTGGTTTTACCCGACCCTGACGGCCCGACAATCGCCGTCCGGCTTCCCGGCGCGACGCTCAGGTTTAAGCTGTCGAGCACCTGCGCATCGGAAAACGATTTAGAAATGGACGTTAATTCAAGCATCTCATAGCCCTGCAATTTTTTTGGACTGCATATAAAGAATGGCGGTCAGCGGAAGTGAAATCAAAATCATCAGCATGGCGTAAGGCGCAGCGGCAACATAATCGATCTCGCTGGTCAGCGCCCAGAAACCGGTGGACAGCGTGCGCGTTCCCAGCGGGGAGAGCAGCAGCGTCGCCGTCAGTTCGTTACTGACGCCAAGGAAGACCAGCGCCGCCCCTGCCGCCGCACCGGGCGCGGCCAATCGCATGGTGACGCTCCACAATGCCTTCGCGGGCGTGCTGCCCAGACTGCGCGCCACGTTTTCGAGCTCCACCGGCGCCTGGGCAATCCCGGCCCGCAGGTTAATGAGCGCACGGGGCATAAACATCAGCAGGTAAGCCAGGAACAGCGTAATTTCGGTCTGATAAATCGGACGTGCATAGTGAATGGTGACCGTGACCAGCGCGAGGGCGGTGACGATCCCCGGCAGAGAACTGGTGATGTAAATGCACCCTTCCAGCATCCGGAAGATGCGGTGCGGATAACGGATACCGAGCCAGGCGATGGGAATGACACAGGCGGTGGTCAGCAGCGCGCCGCCCACGCCGAGCATCAGCGTCTGGCGCAGCGAGTGCCAGAGATCGGCGCTCATCCAGTTCTGTACGCCGCCAAGCCATATCCAGCGACACAGCACAATGAGCGGTACGCCCAGCGCCAGCACAATCAGCATGAGGAAAAACAGCTGGCCCAACGCCGCAGCAACAGGCTTTAGCGGCCAGCGCGTCTGTTCACGTGCCGCCCCTGCGCCGATGCGCGCATAACGGGCTTTCCCGCGGGTGACCCCTTCCAGCAGCAAGATGGCCAGACAGCATAGCGCCAGCACCCCCGCCAGCATGTTTGCCGCCGGGCCACTGAATGTCGACTGGAACTGGTCGTAAATGGCGGTGGTGAAGGTATCAAAGCGGATCATCACGTACAGGCCATATTCCGCCAGCAGATGCAGGGCCACCAGCAGCGCGCCGCCGCAAATCGCGAGCTTAAGCTGCGGTAACACCACGCGAAAAAAGACCCGCCACGGCGGCGTGCCGAGCGAAGCGGCAACATCTTCAAGCGTTGGATCCAGACGACGCAGCACCGCCGCCACGGGCATATAGATAAACGGGTAGTAGGCTAACACGGAGAGAAACACGCCCGCAGAAAGCCCATGCATGGAAGGCACCACACTCACCCAGGCGTAGCTTTGCACGAACGCGGGGATGGCCAATGGGGCCACCGCCAGCGCAGACCAGATCCCCCGCCCGGCCAGCTGAGTACGTTCCGTCAGCCAGGCTATCGCCACGCCGGTGACGATACAGAGTGGCACCGCTAAGGCCGTCAGCCACAGCGTGTTGCTGAGCAGTTCAGCAACACGCGGGCGAAACACCAACGCCTTAATGGTTTCCCAGCCCGTCTCAATGCCTATGGCAATGATAAAGCCCAAAGGCAGAAGCGCCATTAATGAAAACAGGACAGCTAACGCAACCATCGGCAGCGCAGGACGCCTGCGGGCAGGCTCCCGCACTCTGTTTTTGCCGATGTCGAGACTCAGACCAGACATAGGACGTTCACTTTACTCTCAGGATCACAGCAGGCCAGCTTGCGTCATCAGCTCGATGACTTTTTTACTGTTAAGCGTGGAAGGTTCCACTTTCGGTGCATCCAGATCGTTCAGCGGCACCAGTTTCGGGTTAGAGGCCGCGTTCACGCCCACCGCATATTCAAAGGCGTTATTGGTGCGCAGGCTCTCCTGCCCTTCTTTGCCGGTGATGTATTTAATGAAGGCCTGTGCCTGCGCTTTGTGTTTGCTGGACGCCAGCACGCCGCCGCCGGAGAGGCTAACAAAGGCGCCCGGATCCTGGTGTTTGAAGTAGTAGAGCTTAGTGTTTTTGCTGTTTTCACCCGTTTTGGACTGATCGACAAAACGGTAGTAGTGATAAATCACCCCGCCATCAATCTGACCGGCGTTAACGGCTTTCATCACGGTGCTGTTGCCTTTATAGGCAACGAAATTGGCTTTCATCGCTTTGAGCCACTCAAGGGTGGCCTGCTCGCCTTTCAGAGCCAGCATTGCGCTGACGATCGCCTGGAAATCGGCTCCTGACGGAGAGGCAGCCCAGCGGCCTTTCCACTCGGGTTTAGCCAGATCCATCAGCGATTTTGGCAGCTGCTGCTCGCTCAGTTTTTCCGGGTTATAGACAAACACCGTGCTGCGAGCGGCGATCCCGATCCAGCGGCCGTGTGCCGGACGATACTCCGCCGGTACCTGCTTTAATGTCTCTGCATCTAATGGTGCAAACAGTTTGGCGTTATCAACCAGCACCATTGACGGCGAGTTCTCAGTTAAAAATACATCCGCAGGCGATGCGCTGCCTTCCTGCACCAGCTGGTTGCCCAGCTCGCTGTCATCGCCATTACGCAGCGTGACCTTAATACCCGTTTCTTTGGTAAAACCGTCTACCCACGACTTCACCAGATTTTCATGCTGCGCGTTATAAACAACGATACCTTCGTTGTTATCAGCGGCAAACGATTGAGTTGAAAGGAAAAGTGATGAAGATAACAGGGCAAGCGAGAAGCATGACAGCAGGCGAGAATTCATGAACATATCCTTAATAGACCAACGTGATAAACAACAAAGGGCTGTGTGGGACAGGATTAAAGCATACAACAACGCTAATGATAATTACTATCAATCGAGTTTAGACGTAAAAGTGTAAAATTCGTTTTTAGCAGATTTTAGAATGATAAAAACCCAAATTTTAATGCGAGATAATTTTTAGATTAAGAAAACCTTAAGCCTGCCAACAATGAAATTCATTAGCCTTCTATTTATTCTGACGCGAAGGTAAATGTGTTATTCATGCCCGCGGCATATATAAAAAAAGCCCCGATGCTTCGGGGCTTTTTATGCTTATCCGGAGGCAGCCAAATTTATAAGGCCACTATTTTAAAAAGCATCACACAGACGCGTGAGGGGCGTACATCGGATAGGTGAAGAACAATAAATGCACGCAGTTCAGCCCAAAATGGAAGAACGTTGCAACCCAGAGCCTGCCGCTCCACATCCACGCCAGGCCGTAAATAATACCGGAGAGGCTGGCAAAAATAATCAGCAGTAAACCGCCGCTATAATGCATTAGCCCAAAAATGAGTGAGGCAATCAATAGCGCTACAACAGGATGCACAACCCGGGACAAGCGCTGCTGCAGATAGCCTCTGAACAAGGCTTCCTCGGCCAAAGAGACGAAGAAAATATTCGCAAGGGCAAATTGAGCAAACCATTCTGGCGCATGCGGCTCAATTCTCAGCCCGCCCAACGCAACAGCCAGAAGTAACAGCGCGGGTATCGCCAATACCAATATTCCCCAGCCGACCTTGCCAGCTTTATAAAGGGGTTTTGCTACGAATAACGTTGGCATGCACGTAATTAAAAAGAACGGCACCACTGCCTTGTCCATATTAAAGTACATACTGAACGGCATGCTTTGCGGACCAACAACGACAGCGTCCAGTACCTTCGGGTTATGGAAGCCAGGGATCGCATGCAAAACCAGGGCAACGGCGATGACCACGCACAGGCCCTCGACCAGATAAGTATATTTATTATTTTTATTACGTAGCCATTCAACAACAGACCAGCCAATAACGATTAATGCAATCACCAGCAGCGCCGGGGCGTCAAGAATGCTCTGTTTCCAGCCGAGAAATGCCGTTAACCCCAGCATCAGGTAAGCCAGGCTTTTATTCAGGGAAAGTGCGGCAAGCGAAGTTGCGAGTAGATACCACATAAATGTCCTTCATGATTGGCATGTACAACAGTGAAACGAATGTCGTGCCGGAGGCATCCCGCGGGGAAGCCATAAATAGGGTGCCGACTACCGGTATAGAACGGGTGACCTACGGATTACACGTCAGTTGCTCTACCTACTGAGCTAAGTCGGCGTTGGTCCGCCACCGGAGCCTCGAACCCCGTACTACAACATCCTGGTTTTCGCTCTTCCCGATGAGCTAGTGGCGGTATGGTGGCCCTGACTGGAACTACGCCAATGACCGGTCGATGGCGGAACAAACGTTCTGACCGACAGGCTACAGGGCCGGGTTCAGAATGATACACATCTGGAATTAACCACGCAAATCAGACGGTTAAAAGCAGGCACAGAGTGAAGGATCGGTAGCGGTTGGTCGGTTTGGGGAAGAGTGGGCTGGATTACCCTGTAGGATTGAATATTAAAAATCAACTCATTGAAAATGAATTGAATTATCACATTCAATAATCCTACATCCCCCTAAAGCCCCCATATTCGTCTGCATGGATACTGCGCCAGGAATCATCACGGGAATCCGTAATCAATTACAGCATTACGCCAACAAAATTTTATACGATGGCATAGTTTATGGCGGGGCAACTCGCAAACAAAAATACGCATATATATTCAGAAAACGTTGTTCTGGTTGTTCCAAATAGCGAAATTGGTACAACTGAGGAGGAAAAAATGAAACTAGCGGTTGGGAAGAAAGAGCTTCTGACTATAGTGCCTTTGTCACTGAGCACTATCTACAGGCTGGAAAAGAATGGAGGATTTCCGAAGCGTTGGTACATTACAGATGGGCGCTGTGCCTGGAACGCTGAAGAGGTTGAGCGCTGGCTTGATGAGCGTCAGGCTGCCAACCAAACAGTAAATATTGAACAGGAGGATGCATGGCATTCAATGACATTGAGTTCAACGCCATCAAAAAGGAAGTGAAGCAATTTGTTGAAAGCATCCGACCACCAGTCCATATCCGTTCTAAGCTGGATATCGTCTACAGCATCAGCGACCAGACTGTAGATATTGGTCAGTTACGACCTGTATGGCGAGGTGAACCAGGTGAAACGCACATTCTTCCAAACGTCAGAATCAGATACGTCCGCTCACAGGACAGATGGAAACTCTACTGGATGCGCAAAGATTTGAAATGGCATCTATACAGTACTGAGCTTTCGCTGACGGATGCACTTGAGCTTGTGCGTGCAGACCCGGATTATTGCTTCTTCGGATGACGAAAGAGGCATCTGCGTGATGAAAGAAGTCACAGAGATATGGCCTTTCTTATTAGATGGAATTACAGGTGTGAAAAAATCAGCTGTAATCTGATCATTTTGTTGAAGTTTTTTTTAGCCTGTTACCTCAAGCGTTTTCCAAAGAAAATGATCGCCATAGCACGACGCACACGTGATCGCGGGCTGCAACCTTAACCACACTGGGCAGCCCACTACTGCTTATAAGTGGTTTCTCGGCCACCAAAGCCGGCACGTTGAACTACCGCGTGAAATGCTAAAAATTGTTTCTGGGCGTCGCCAGCAAGTAAAGCATGGAGAAAAACAAGGATCCCCAATATACCGAGTCATATCGATAGGGATCAAAATCAATATGCAAAAATCCTCTTACAAAATCGTATCCATTTGCAAAAATGTTTATCTGAATGGATGCAATAGCGATTACAAATACCATATAAGCAATAAACAATGGATATTTATGAAGCCTGTTAACTTTTAACTTCCCCAAATAAAGCAAGAAAAAAACCACAATAGACACAATGAAATAGACCACAGCAGGCCAGATCGGTGGATAAAGCGAAAATTCTAAATCTTGTGACATAATCAGTTCTCTTTAGCTATCTGGTACATCTGCCAACCTGTAATGCTACTACTGGTCGCATCAAGTGTAATTGCGGTTTTAGATGCCTCTTGCCAGCCTCTGATATAATCAGATTGGATATTGTGAAACAAACTCCATGACTTTTCTCTGGAAGCCAGAACTTTTCTACCTGCACCGTATGCTGATAAAGAAAGATCAATTACACCGTAAATTAAATCTGCTTGATTATTACCATAACCCAGCTTTGTTGCAGCAAATCTGTACGCTTCTCTCACGGTTCCTGATTGTTCTTCACGGAAAAGAAGATAGTACCCGTTTTCGTATACATTATTTAACCCATGAGCAATCATCGGAGCCCCGTATGCAGCACAAGCTAACCCAAGCGATCCAACGCATAAACTAGCCCCACCATAAACTTGTGCTCCGCCTGCAACAAAGCCAATCTGCTTGAGAGCTATAGTCGTTGTTGTTGCCTGATTTTTCTCGACAACTATAAACATTTTTGCTCGGTTAAAGGTAAGCAGATCATCCTGTTCGCGGAGATGTCGTATCTGTTCGTCAAGGATTTGAGTCCCTCCGAGAAAGGTAAGGCAGTGGGATTCGATCTCTCTTTTCAAATGACCCACGAGCTGTTGAATCTCAAAAAACAGACCAGAAGTACCATAAAATAAATGTTTTGCGGAAATTTGCTCTGTAAGAAGCTCAATTTCTCGCACTTTATGCTCAAACCGATTTTTGTCACGGTTATGGTTATACATTCGACCTCCATGTCACAAATACTTTTCAATAATAATACATTCGTTCAGACGACAATCAATAGCTCTTTATGTATCAGCAGTTGCGACAGTCAGAACGGGAAATTTTTTATACAAAGTACACACAGCCACATCATAAATTATCGCTACTTGCTTCCTGTCCACGCCATTCGCTATTAGTCGCCATACATGCGCCCATTGCTCCTGAGTCAGCTTCGGACGCCTCCCACCTATTATCCCCTTTGCCCTGCCATGGCTAAAACTGCTCTCGTTCTTTCAATTATATTTTCTCTTTCCATCTCAGCCGCAGTACTTAGCATTGTGTATGCGAATCGGCCGATTGAAGTACTGATCCTTATTCCTTCGGTGATTGAGACAAATTCAATATTATTAGCCCGAATTAGCGCAGTAAATCGATGAGGTGTATGCGTGAGCGTCCAAGCCGATCCTGCTTCCAGACAATGACAGTGTCACCTGGCCGCAATAACTTCATCTTCTTATCCAGCCCCGGCCGTTTCGACTTCGGCGTACCGCTGTCCGTTCTGCAGGAAACTGGAGGATGGGAGTCTATCGAAATGGTCCGTCGATATGCTCACCTGGCATCGAACCAATTAAGCGAACACGCACGGAAAATAGATGCCATTTTTGGCAACCATGACACAAATACGACACAAGGAGAAAATCAGACTGGTTTGAAACTGGCGTAAGCGCCTGTTTTTAAATGGCACGCCCTGTAGGATTCGAACCTACGACCTACGGCTTAGAAGGCCGTTGCTCTATCCAACTGAGCTAAGGGCGCACTGAGAAGAGTGAACTTCGCGGTGGTGAAACGCGAAGAATTATACGGTCAATGGCAGGTGAGTCAATGCCTTTTCCGTTTTCACCCCCGATTAGGGCTAGCTGATTGTAAATATGGCTGTTTTTTCAACATTCCCGGCCTTTCTTTCGTAGAATTTAGCGCTGCGAAAAGGCTTAGCTGCATTTAAGTAACGCCTGCTGTTTTCCTGAGCGTCAGCTCGTCACACTAGTGTGAGGTATCCCGGCCGCCTGGAGGCTGACAGACAACAGGACAATGGAGTGACAGCGCAAAACCTGATCGATACGTCCCCCGGCTTACAGCACCTCTCTCAGGACATTGCGGGCATCAAACTTGAGCCTATCGTCGCCCTCTCCTCGCAGCGCCAGGTTGGGGTGGAAGTGCTGAGCATTCTGTCAGCAAGAGAGCAAAGCGAAGCATTTTTCAACGATCGGTCTGCGGAGTGGTCACTTACGCTGCTTGAAGCGCAACTTGTCGCGCTAAAAAATACCCCGCACTGTCATAATCTTTACGTCAATCTGCCGATAACCGTATTAACGCAGCCGGACGCCTTTCAGCGGCTTCTCCGGCTGCCTGCCGCACCGCTGAATATAGAAATTGTCGACCCGGCACGCTTTCTGGCGCTGTCTGACACAAAACGGCAGGACGTTCACCAGCGCCTGCTTCAGCTCAGAAGACAAGGCCACGGTATCTGGCTGGATGATATTGATGAAGCGATCGTCCAACCGTTTTTGTCCTACCGGCTGCCGTTAACCGGCATAAAAATCGACAAGGAAGCATTCTGGCGTTTACGCGCCCCCCCTGCGCTCGGGCAACTGGTGACACGTTGCTTTCAGCTTGCCGACAACGTGCTTATTGAAGGTATTGAGACTGAAAAGGATCATAGCCGGGCACGACAGGCAGGAGCAGGACTCGGCCAGGGGTACTACTGGCCGTCCTGGACATGGCCGGAGGAATAAAAAGCCATTTCCAGGAGGGAAGCCATGCGAATGACAGTGCGCCGTTACCGGCGGCGGCGTACAGGAAGTGATGCACTGGGATTTACGCACTCGCCTTTTGCTCCCCCCTTTTTCGACCGGCTCGAATTTTTGAGCCAGTCCATCCACCAACATCGCAAAACGGACGCGCCCTTTATTATTCTGGTCACGGAAGATCATTTCCTGCGCACCGGTTTTCTGAACGGCCAGTTTCCCCTGAGCAGCTGTAGCGACTACCCGACGCTGGACGAAGCTTTTCAGGCGCTGAATCAGTGGCCTGCAGCCCGTCTGGTGGTAGATATTGAAAGCCGCACCACGGCGCTTATGGAAAAGCTGGATCAGTTGAGAAGACACAGTCTGTATCCGCCCTTTCTCACGCCGTATCTGTTGGTCAGGGCGGATAATTACGACACCCGTCTGTTCTGTAAAGCGGCGGGGCCGTTTCATGTCCTTGAACGCCAGTCAACGGCGGCGGCACTCCAGCACAGCCTGATGGACATTAGCCCTCCACAGGGCTCCAGTAAAGAGTGGTTCTCTCGTGGCGAGTGGCCCATTTTACAGGAGCTGTCGCGGGGGAAGTCACTACGTCAGATCGCCCTGCTGCAGAATCGCCCCTACAGCCGCATTATCTATCGCCTGAGCTGCATTCTGGTGAAGCTCGGGCTTAGCCATCGCCAGGAACTGCTGCATCTTCTCAATAATCTCTCCGACTGCCCGTTTTACTCTTAACCTAACCCCTTATTTCCTAAAGATCTTTAGGAAGTTACTTACTGAAAATGTTAATTTTATGTTAACTGTTAACATAAATCTCGAAATTACAACTATTCCTAATTTCTGACTCTGAACCACGTGAAATATTAAAGAATAAGTAAAGCGCAGCA
Organism: Enterobacter cloacae complex sp. 394F7; assembly: GCF_057320385.1. NCBI lineage: Bacteria > Pseudomonadati > Pseudomonadota > Gammaproteobacteria > Enterobacterales > Enterobacteriaceae > Enterobacter > Enterobacter cloacae complex sp. 394F7. The sequence goes on from NZ_JBXWCS010000003.1 coordinate 176,121, forward strand.
CTTTCATCCATGCGTTAAGGGATTGATGGTTCCGTTAACAGGATGATAATGATGTAAAAACAAGCAATTTGGTTGCACGCCCTTGGCGCTTAAAGCGAAGGCCGCAGAAGATTTTGCTCTTCCGGCATAGTATTTTTCTGATATCGGGGAGAGGTATCGGGATGAGGATGAGACGCGCTATCTGTGCAAATTCACGCCACTTCAGCAGCAGGTGAGACGTTTTACTGCCCCGCTATTTCATTAACAATTTTGCAACATATAGTGGTATCTGTTATTTTTTGTTATTACATAAAGATGAAAAGATGCGGTAAATGGAATAACAGGACATTTCCGCTAAATTTAAAAAAATAGCCATTCGGATCCAGAAGATAATACAAATCAATAATCATGAATTAATCTGCAGGCTTTTCGGAGAAAACTTACACGGTATAATAAGACGCGTACCAATTATGAATAAGAAAAACCTTTTTGCCGCCACCAGCCAAATGAGATGACCGCGCTGAGGCAATGACATTACCACTACGTTAACAAGGATGCTTTCGCTCTTTCCAGGGAAATACCACCCTATAAGGATCTGCAAATTTATCCTTCCGGCATTTCGAGAGTTTGAACCAAACTCAGCATAACGCTTTTAACAATCTGAGGCATAAAAAATGAAACCGGCATCCGTTATCATTATGGACGAACATCCTATCGTCAGAATGTCGATAGAAGTCCTGCTACAGAAAAATAAAAATATCACAGTCAAACTGAAGTCTGGCGACAGCCATGAAGTTCTCGACTGTATCCGCAATCACGCCATCGATCTGGTGATCCTGGACATTGAACTTACGGGCACCGATGGCTTCGCTTTATTGAAAAGAATCAGAAACTTAAACAAAGACATCAAGGTCCTGTTCCTCTCTTCCAAATCGGAGTCCTTTTACGCGGGCCGCGCCATCCGCGCCGGGGCAAATGGGTTTGTCAGTAAACGAAAAGATTTAGGTGAGATCTACAACGCCGTGGAAATGATTCTGATGGGCTATTCTTTTTTCCCGTCGGAAACGTTGAACTTTATTAATCATCTGGGCTCAGGGAAAGGGATGGCATCTGATATGCCATTATCGAACCGTGAAGTCACCGTACTGCGGTATCTGGCGAATGGCTTATCGAATAAGGAAATTGCCGAACAGCTGCTATTAAGCAACAAAACCATTAGCGCGCACAAATCCAATATTTATTCCAAGCTCGGTGTGCAAAGCATTGTGGAATTAATTGATTACGCCAAGGCACACGAGCTGCTATAAACTGAATTCACTCCCTGCAGTTTATCTGAGTTGCAGGGAGTGCGGTCAGCGCTAATTATAATTAATCATAAATGTGGCATCCGCATCGGCGCGTCCGGGTCGGGGGTTATCCGCTGTGGCAATATAATTAGCATAGAAAGACAGCACGGCATTACCCTGCGCATCTACCGCCACCGGCTGGCTGGCCTGCTGTAACGCCAGACGCGTTTTATCCGCATCCCTGATCTCCACCGCGACGTTATTCGCCGTACTGGCGTCATTCAACGCCAGCAATCCGCTGTCACTCCCGTCAGTTTTCCCGGAAAACGTAATTGATGCCGAACCTGGCGGACAGCCTGTCAGCTTCAGCGTGAAGGGCATGGGCTGCGTGCGGCTCCCCGTGGTGCTGAGCTGCTTCGTCGGCCAGGTGCCCAGCGTGACGGTCTTGTCGCTGTCGCTGCCCTCTGCCACGCAGGTAAAATCAACGATATTGCCGTACATCTGAATATTGATCTCGCCCAGCGCTGTGGCTGACCACGCGTTTGCCTGACACATCGTCAGGGCCAGCGCAGCGAAAGGCCATTTCCAGTTCCCCATCTCTTCCCCTTAATCGTAATCCACGCGCAGATAGCCGCGAGAGGTGAACCGGCCTTCTGCTGGCTTATTCCCCGTAATGCTCACCGGCCAGACCCGGATCCCCACCTGCGCCTGCGCGCTGTCATCCAGACGGAACGGAATTTTGCTGTTCAGGTTATTAGGCGTCAGAGGCGTACCGCTATCGTTCGCCACGACAAACCCTAAATCCGGGTTATCGGAAACCAGCGCATTGCCCGAGATTTTTTCCGCCTCGATGCGCATCGTCAGATACGCATTGGCCTCCACATTAGTGCACTTAATGGCAATGGTTTTGCTTTGTGGTGAGACGTTCTGAGGACGATTGCCGGCCCCCGCCTGGCTGAACAACGACGCGCCAATATCACCAAAATCAAACTCCACCACCTGCCCGGCGTTAATCGCACAGCTTTGTGGTACCTGAATGGTGCCGCTGTAGCTGATGGTATAGACCGGCGTATTCAGCGGATCGGATGACGTGGTGGTGACATAGACGGTGAACATGGTCTGCTGGGGGATCACCACCATGTTGATAAACCGCCGTGTGACCCGCAGACGAAAGACCAGCTTCGAATCGGTGACAGGAAACGCTTTGTTGTTCGGAACGTTAGGGTGCTGCCCCATCTGAATGTAGTCTGACGGTGGATAGAAAGTGCCCGCGTAGTCATCGTGGATCTGCATTGCGCCATCAAGGTAGTCATTCAGCTTCACATACTTATAGCCATCAATTACCGTCGTTATCGGCAGGCTGGTGACATAACTACGCATCGTGGACTTTCCGGTTGTTCCTTTAGGGCAAATGGCGTTCACGCCCACCAGCCCGGATTTTTGCGCAAGGGTCACAATCTGCCCCGGTTTGTTATTGGAACTGTTAAAGACGTTTGAAAGATCGTATGAGATATCCTTCGGCACGCCCGTGGCGTTCTGGCAAACCGTCGCCCACGCGGGCATCGTGCTGCAGAGCAGCGCTAAGCTAAACACATTGCGTAAACTGCGCATCTTTGGGTTCCTGTTAACGGTCACAGCTTGCCCCCGCCATGGTAATGGCCTGGTTTTGGCTTTCAGGCGATAAACGATAGTGCGCACGACACTGGGACTGCATCCCATTGCCCCACTGAATAAGCAGCTCCCCTTCCAGCGGCAGCCCGCTCAGGTAAATCTGCCCGTCATCGCCCACCATACTGGTGACCCCGCTCTGGGTTTCACGGACCACGGCACCAAACGGCACAGGCTGGTTGCCGCGGGTCACGGTCAGCAGGGCACGCACGCCGATACGGGTATCGAAGCTGGCGCGCACCAGCGCACCTTTGGTCGGTACTACGCTGCTGACGTTATTTTCGATGTCGGTGTTGTTATTCATGGAGTTGGTATCCAGCGCCACGCGGTTATAACGGTAGACGGTGGCATACGGCATGACCGCGTAGCCTCGCCAGTCGGTTTTCACCCCGGTCTGGTTTTCCACGCTGACGCCCGAGGCTCCCGGCGCTTTGATCAGAACGTTAGTGTCGCCCAGCGGCTGGCTGAAGGTGACGCCGTCGGCATGGCCCACCACCCCACCGGAGAGCTGCCAGTTGAGATCGTGCTGATCGCGCGCGTAGTTGTAGCCCACCCCCAGCGTGCCGTAGGTCGCCTGCCAGTTTGCGCTGGCGCTACCGCTTGAGCCGTTGGTGCTGGTGTGCCCCTGCGTAACGCTGTAGTTCAGGTTGCGATCTTCCAGCAGGGTGCCGCTGACCCCGGTTTGCCAGCTGGTATCACCGTCGCTGTTGCGGCTGGCTGAGGCCGTGGCGTAAGCGCGATCGATGGCGCTGTCCCGGCGATATCCCTGACGGGTAAAGAGGCTGAACGGCACCGAGACGTTAAAGGACGCGATCCGGTCCGAGCCCTCTATCCCGACGGACTTGTTCCACGACCATGACAGGGAGTAGTTGATCCCTTTTACACCTCCGGCATAGCCGAGCTGATACCAGAGGTTAGACTGGCTGGTGCCCCAGTAGGTCTGCTCGCTGCCGGAGACATAGACTGAGCCGTAATCACCCAGCGACTGAGAGATATTGAGCTGGAAGCGCCCTTTTTTATTCCACGTCAGGTTGTGATAGCTCTGCACGTCCGGCACGCCGTCATCATCCTTGCTGTCGGCATACTGATAGCCTTCCATCGAACGCCAGGCCACATCATCCAGGGTGTAAAACCCTTTAGTGGAGTAGCGATAGCCCAGCAGCTGGAAGTTGGTGCCGAATCCGTTGAGTGATTTTGCATACAGGAAACGCAGGGACTGGCCCTCATGGCGGCTGTCGTCCGCCAGCTGGCTGCGGGCATGGGTGATATCGACCGACACAGCCCCCCAGTCACCGAGGTTTTTCCCGGCGCCAATGGCCACCGCGGTATAGCGCGACGCCAGCTGCGTACCGCCGTAGAGCGTGTAACCATTGGCCAGACCGGTAATCAGCGTGCCCTGGGTGAAGAACGGCGTGTCCTGATCGCTGTTACCGCTGCGGTAATCCCCGGCCACGAGGTCATACTTCCAGCGACCTTCACGCTGCAACAGCGGCACGGTGGAGTACGGCACGGTATAGCGTTGCTGGCTGCCGTCCTTCTCTTCTACGGTCACTTCCAGATCGCCGCTTGAAGAGGTAGGGTTCAGATCGGTAATGGCAAACGCGCCAGGCTGGACATAGCTCTGGTAGATAACATAGCCGTTCTGGCGAACAACCACTTTGGCCGGGGTACGGGCGATACCGCGCACGGTTGGCGCGTAGCCCTGCAGGCTGTCCGGGTACATGCTGTCGGACGAGAAAAGCCGCCCGCCGCGGAAACCGACGCTGTCAAAGACATCATTGCCGGTATTGCTGTCGCCCAGCACCAGCTCGCTTTTGAGCGGAATGACGGTGCGCTGCGCCCAGGTGCCAATGTTCTGCCAGTTACTGTGCCGCTGGCCGTTGTTTTGCGTATAACGCCAGGCGCCGTTATTGCGTAAACGCCAGGCGCCATAGTTCAGCCCGCTCTGCAGGTTCAGATAGTAGCTGTCGTCCTCGCTTCCCCGGTTGCCGGTAAAGCTGTAGTTCAACAGCGCGGCGGGGATCCCTTCATCCCACTGTTCAGGCGGGATATAGCCACGGGCGCTGTTCTGCATCGCCACCTGCGGCAGGCTGATATTCAGACGCTGCGAGGCGAAATTAAATGCGACCAGGCTGCCGGGGATCGCTGTCGCCAGCGGGACACAGGTGTCGTCCTGCACCTTTACCAGCTCGGGAAACGCGGCGAGGTTAACGCCAAACCGTTCCAGCATTTTACGTGTGATGCACGGCGCCAGTCCGCCCGCCACCGGTGGCGTATCGTCGGCCTGCTCAAAGCGCACGTCCTGGGTCGCGATAAACTCATCGTTACGCCAGATATCCACGCGATACACGCCGGGTGCCTGCTGGTGACCTTGTTCAAAACGCGATAAATCCGCCACGCTGGCGGTATCGTCGGACAAAAAGGCCGGGTTAAAGTAGCTTTCGCTCCAGCCCGACTGCGGCCAGAGCGTTGCCATCAGCGCCAGTGCAACCGGGCAGTAACGCCATTGATGATTATTCATCGCCCTGACTCTGCTCACAGGTTGACGCTACGCGCCGGAGTAATGGCACCGTAGTCATTGACGCTCTGCCAGGAGAGCGTACCACCCGCACCAGCCGGCAGCGCCTGCTGTGCCGAATTTTTTGGCGCAATCATGATGTTATCCAGCGTCTGTCCGCCCAGCTTCAGATTGACCAGCGTGATGTAATACGGTGAGGCGTTGCTGATCTTCAGATGCGAGCCAACGCGCTCAAAGCGCAGCTGAGAGAGCGCCTCTTCCGGCTGCATTGCCAGGTTATTCGGGCGCACAAACAGCTTGATACGCGACAGGATGGCCAGTTGCAGCACGTTGTTGTTTTCGGTTTTGGCTTTGTTCACTGACGGGATCGCTTTCACGTTCATGTAAAACAGCGATTCACGATCGGCAGGCAACGCAGGCCCGGCGTAAATAATGCGCAGCGTGTTTTCGCTGTCCGGCTCGCTGACAAACAACGGTGGCGTGACGGCAAAGGTTTTTTCTTTTTGCCCGTTTGCGTTTTCGATCCACGCGTTAATTAAATAGCGTTCTTGCTTGTTACTGTTGGTGATCGCCAGTGAAGTTTGTTTAGCATCTGCCGGATAAATAACGCGCGTGGCTCCAAGTGCAATACCGCCGGACGCATTCGCGCTTGCAGAAACCATCATTAAAATAAACGATAAAATCAGTCCTGGTTTAATTAGGGTATTCATCAAAACCGTACCTTTAATAATGTGTTCGCAGGTGTTATGGATAAATCAACGTAAACCAGACATCCGACTGAATATTGCCTGGCACAAGGTGTTCGGAAATAGCCCGATATCGGGCGCTAAAATGAAACGCAAGCTCGCGGGTATCAATGGGCAGCCAGCTGACCGCCGTGGCGTTGGGGATTATCTGACGCTGCTGTTCGTCAAAGAGAGCCAGCCCCACCCCGCTGCTGATGGGTGTTTCACCGGGGCGCGATGTTGCCAGAAAAACCTGCGGGTCTTCCGCGGGCGTGATGCCCTGGAACTGGATCCCGACGGTGCGTGAGACATCCACGCTGCAATCCAGCAGCCGCACGGTAAAAGGCACATTTACGGTGGAAAAACTGCCCACCCCGGAAAATGAGTTGGTTCGGTACTGCCCCATATCGATGCGCATATTCTGGCTGTCTGGCGCCACGGCGCAGCCACCGTTCACCAGTTCACCCCGGAGGTGTACTTTGCCGCCGTCAATCACCACCGTATGGGCGAATGCCTGGGAAGCCATCGCAAGGGTTAACAGCAGTAGTGTTCCTGTCCTTGTCATCCTTCGTTCCTGGCCTGAGCGTATGACGGGCCTCATCCCTGAGGCCAAAACATCCCTGTACGGAGGAATTATTCGTATTTCATAACGAAAGTGGCGTCAGCATTTGCCTGGCCTGGTTCAGTGGTCGCAGCAGTGGCTTTATAACGCGCGCTGAAGTTCAGGGTGTTGGTGCCCTGGATCAGGTTCTGCGCAGCAGAGAAGGTGGCACCGTCTGGCGTCAGAACGCTGGATTTGCTGTCGAGGATCTCGATACCAACACCTTTCGCGGTGTTGTCGTTGCTACCGGAAGTCACTGCCAGCAGGGTTTTGTCGGTCGCGTCGATCTGACCGGTAAACGCTACAGCAGCCGTTTTCGCCACCAGCGGATCGCAATCGTTCAGTTCGATGGTGAATGGAATATTAGACGTCGTGTCACCCACTTTGGTGAATTTCGCGGTACGGTATTGACCGAGATTAACAGTCTGCTCGGAAGAATCGGTATTTACTGAACATGCAGCATTAACCAGTTCACCTTTAAAATGCACGGTACCGCCATTTACGGAAACTGGCGTAACCGGATCGGCAGCGTGAGCGGCACCCGCGACCAGGGCCAGTGAAGCAATAACAGTAGAAGCAATGTTGCTGAGTTTCATGTCTATTCCTTTAAAATGTAAATAACCCTTCCCGCGAATTTTCGGGAATAAGAAATACGTTCAATCGAAAAATTGAAAGCTTATTTCGGAGGAGACAAAGTAGCTCAGGAAACTATTTTTAAATATGTCAAAACGCTGCCATTTTACCAGGTCACATCCTAATCCTGCCTAAGAAATTGACCATCACCCGAGAAGGGTCTTTACGCCCGCCGGAGGAAAACTCGCAAAGGGTGACTGACAGCGGCGCTCGCTTCTGACAAAATACAGGCCATCCCCCCTTTCAAACGTTACAGACGGAATCTTCTCTCTGATGGCAGCAAAGATTATTGACGGTAAAACGATTGCGCAGCAGGTGCGCTCTGAGGTCGCGGAAAAAGTGAAGGCGCGTAAAGCGGCTGGTTTTCGCGCACCAGGGCTTGCCGTTGTGCTGGTTGGTAGCAACCCGGCATCGCAGATTTATGTCGGCAGCAAACGCAAAGCGTGTGAAGAGGTGGGGTTCGTCTCCCGCTCTTACGATTTGCCAGAAACCACCACCGAAGCAGAACTGCTGGAACTTATTGACACCCTGAATGCCGATAAAGAGATCGACGGTATTCTGGTCCAGCTGCCGCTGCCGGCAGGCATCGACAACGTGAAGGTACTGGAGCGTATCGCGCCGGATAAAGATGTGGACGGTTTCCACCCGTATAACGTTGGCCGTCTGTGCCAGCGCGCGCCTCGCCTGCGTCCCTGCACCCCGCGCGGCATCGTGACGCTGCTGGAGCGTTATAACATCGACACCTACGGTCTGAACGCCGTAGTGATTGGCGCCTCCAACATCGTGGGCCGTCCGATGAGCATGGAGCTGCTGCTGGCCGGTTGCACCACCACCGTGACCCACCGCTTCACCAAAAACCTGCGTCATCACGTCGAGAATGCCGATCTGCTGATCGTCGCGGTCGGTAAGCCGGGCTTCATTCCCGGGGAATGGATTAAGGAAGGGGCGATTGTCGTGGACGTCGGGATTAACCGTCTGGAAAACGGCAAAGTGGTTGGCGACGTGGTTTACGAAGATGCCGCAGCGCGTGCCTCTTACATCACCCCGGTACCGGGCGGCGTAGGCCCGATGACCGTAGCAACCCTGATTCAGAATACCTTGCAGGCATGCGAGGAGTATCACGACGTAGAGGACGCGTAACATGGCGACATTTTCATTAGGTAAACATCCACACGTTGAGCTGTGCGATCTGCTGAAGCTGGAAGGCTGGAGCGAGAGCGGTGCGCAGGCCAAGATTGCCATTGCCGACGGGCTGGTTTTCGTCGACGGCGTGGTAGAAACGCGTAAGCGCTGCAAGATTGTTGCCGGTCAGACTGTCAGCTTTGACGGCCAGAGCGTGACCGTTACGGCCTGAGTCGTTTGATGCCCTCACCCTAACCCTCTCCCACAGGGAGAGGGGATGACAATCCCCCCATACCCATCACGGTTAATTATCGATCAACTTCAAATAATCACTATTTCATCTGCTGAAAAGTGAAAATTGAGTTGCGCGTTTTTCACGCTTTGCCCACGATAAGTAGAACGTTCTACTAAAACGTTCTACTTACAATAACAGCGCCAAAAAAAGCGCTTCTCGGGGGAAATCAGCATGAGTCTGATATCAGGGTTTGTTAAATCGCTGTCTAAGTTATCGATGATTGGTCGCGCCTTAATGCTGCCAATTTCACTGCTTCCCGCTGCGGGCCTGCTGCTGGCCTTTGGCGATAAGTTCCACCTGCCGCTGATGATGAACGCGGGCGGGGTTATCTTTGATAACCTGCCAATGCTGTTTGCTATTGGCTCCGCCGTGGGTCTGGCATCGGAATCCGGCATTGCCGCGCTCTCTGCCGCCGTCTCGGTGTTTGTTACCAATATCACCATCAGTACTGTGCTGAGCATTACGCCGGAAATGGCCTCTCAGGGCGGCAAATACGCTATGGTGGTCGGCATCCCGACGCTGCAGATGGGCGTCTTTGGCGGGCTTATCTGCGGTATTCTGGCGGCGTGGTGCTATAACCGTTTCCACACCATGCAGCTGCCGGAGTTCCTTGGCTTCTTCTCCGGCAAACGCTTTGTGGCGATTGCCACGGCGTTTCTCTCGTTCCTGCTCGGTCTGCTGCTGCCCTACGTCTGGCAACACATTCAGGCAGGCATCGACGCGCTCTCCGTGGTGGTGAACGGCGATAATCAGGCCGCCTCAACCTTTATCTTCGGCCTGGTCGAACGTGCGCTGATCCCGCTCGGTCTGCACCACATCTGGTATCCCTCTTTCTGGTACTCATTTGGTGATTACACCACCCAGGCAGGCCAGGTGATCCACGGCGACCAGACTATCTGGTTCAAGATGCTGGAAGAAGGGGTGAAATCCTTCAGCAGCGACACCTACCAGAACGCCGGTAAGTTCATGCAGGGTGAATTCCCGCTGATGCTGTTTGCCCTGCCTGCGGCGTGTCTGGCGATGTATCATGAAGCGCATACCAAAAATAAAAAAATCGCGGCCGGTATTCTTTTCTCTGCGGCACTCACCTGCTTCCTGACGGGGATCACCGAGCCGGTGGAGTTCACTTTCATCTTCGTCGCGCCGATCCTCTACGTCTTTAACGCCATTATGGCGGGCCTGGCGTACATGACCATGTATCTGCTGCACGCCCATATCGCCAAGTCGTTCTCGGCAGGCTTTATCGATTATCTGTCGTTCGGGATCCTGCCGTCATTCAACGGCTATCAGACCAACTTCCTCAATGCCATTATCATTGGTATTCCGATGGGCCTGATTTATTACTTCACTTTCCGTTTCGTGATCCGTCGCTTTGACGTGAAAACGCCGGGCCGTACCGAAGTGACCGCCAGCGCGGATGATAAATCCGATTCTGAACTCGCCACCGAAATCATTACCCTGCTGGGCGGTGCGCACAACATCGATTCCGTAGGCTCCTGTATCACCCGTCTGCGCCTGGAAGTGGCAAAAAGTGATGCGGTGGATAAAGATGGCCTGAACGGACTCGGCGCTCGTGGCGTGGTCTTCGTGGGTGATAACGGAATTCAGGTGATTTTCGGTGCCAGAGCACAGTTTATCGCCCAGACCATGTCCACCATGATTGGCAAATAATAAGATGCCGGAACGACACGTCTCCTGTAGGCTGAGAGACGTGTCGTATCTGGCTGATAATCGGTAAATTTCAGGGAGCGGTTTTGAAGAAAGTCAGCATCATTGATGTCGCAAAGCACGCGGGTGTGTCGGTCTCTACCGTATCGCTGGTGCTGCGCCAGAAAGGGAAAATCTCCGAAGCAACGATCGAGAAGGTCAATGCCGCCATCACGACGCTGGGCTATGTTCATAACGTTGCCGCTGCCAACCTTCGCGCCAACACCTCCAACCTGATCGGCCTGATCCTGCGTGATTTTAGCGACAGCTTTTCCATCAAAGTCATGGCGAGTATCGTCCAGGAGCTGGAGAAGCAGGGCTATATGGTTTTTCTCGGCCAGCCGCTGAACGATCGGGAGCATTTAGAGCGTACTCTGCTCTCCTTTAAGCAACAGGGCGTGGCGGGCGTGATCTATCTCGCGTCGGATACGCGCTCCTCAACCCTGCCGGAGCAGATCCGCCAGTGTCCGCTGCCGCTGGTAGTGGTCTCGCAGTCTCTGCTGGACGAAAAATGCAACCTGGTGATGCGCGATAACCGCCAGGCGGCGAACCTGGCCGCGCGCTATCTTATTGAACGTGGGCACCGCAACATCGCCTACATTGGCGGGCGGGAAGGCTGCCTTATTCGCGAGCAACGCCTGCTCGGATTTCGCAGCGCAATGACCCAGAACGGGCTGGTGTGGCGCGATGAAAGCTCCCCGGCCTGCAGCGATGACACGCAAGCCGCGGCGATGGCGACCCGCCAGCTGCTTGAGAAAAACAACACCATCACCGCCCTGCTCTGCCATTCACCGGATGCGATGATCGGCTGCATTAGCGGCATTCATCAGGTGGGCCGCACCGTGGGAAAAGACGTGTTTCTGACGCAGCAGGTCGCACTGGTGGGCTTTGAAGATATGCTGCACGTCAACCTGACCTCGCCGTCGTTTACCTATGTCTCCTCCGCCAGTGACGAGACAGGCCGCCAGGCGGCGGGTCTTATCATCCGTAAGTTGAAAGAGCCAGAGCTGCAGACGCAGCGCATTACCCTCTCCGGCCAGCTTATCGCGCGGGAATCGGCGTAAAAATCGGAATTTAGCACAGGTCAGTTCCAGCAAAATCGCTGCTATATTCCCATGATTTGTCATGGAAAATTACGATGCCTACCGTTATCACTCACGCTGCTGTTCCGCTTTGCCTGGGCTTAGGCCTGGGAACCCGGGTTATTCCTCCCCGCCTGCTTTTCGCCGGTGTCGTGCTCGCGATGCTGCCCGATGCCGACGTGCTGGCGTTTAAGTTCGGCGTTGCTTACGGCAATGTTTTCGGCCATCGCGGCTTTACCCATTCACTGCTGTTTGCCTTCGTGGTGCCGATACTCTGCGTACTGGTCGGGCGACGATGGTTCAGGGCAAGTTTGACGCGCTGCTGGCTGTTTTTAACCGTGTCGCTGCTGTCGCACAGCCTGCTGGATTCCGTCACCACCGGCGGCAAGGGCGTCGGCTGGCTGTGGCCGTGGTCAGATGAACGGTTCTTTGCGCCGTGGCAGGTGATTAAGGTCGCCCCGTTTGCCCTGTCGCGCTATACCACGCCGTACGGGCATCAGGTGATTATCTCTGAACTGCTGTGGGTGTGGCTGCCGGGAGTGGTGCTGATGGGGTTGTTGTGGTGGCGAAAGCGTGCACGCTGATGCCCTCACCCCGGCCCTCTCCCACAGGGAGAGGGAGAACACCTAACAATCCCCTCTCCCTTTGGGAGAGGGTTAGGGTGAGGGGAAAATTACTTACGGCGCCAGGTGGTCCCTTGTGGGCCATCTTCCAGGATGATCCCCATCTCGGTCAGGCGATTGCGCGCCGCATCCGCTGCCGCCCAGTCTTTCGCCTGACGGGCTTCCAGACGCGCGTTAATCAGCGCTTCAATCTCTGCCACTTCGCCGTCATCCGCCTGCGCACCGCTCTGCAGGAAAGCATCCGGCTCCTGCTCCAGCAGGCCAAGCACGGAAGAGAGTTTACGCAGGTGAGAAGCCAGCGCATTCGCCGCCGCCATATCTTCTGACTTCAGACGGTTGACTTCACGCGCCATATCGAACAGCACCGAGTAGGCTTCCGGGGTGTTGAAATCATCGTTCATCACCTCAACAAAGCGGGCCTCAAACGCCTCGCCGCCCGCGGCCTCCACGGACTTGTCGGTACCGCGCAACGCAGTGTACAGACGCTCCAGCGCAGAGCGTGCCTGTTTCAGGTTCTCTTCACTGTAGTTCAGCTGGCTGCGGTAGTGGCCCGACATCAGGAAGTAACGTACGGTTTCCGCATCGTAATACTTCAGGACGTCACGCACGGTGAAGAAGTTGCCCAGCGATTTAGACATCTTCTCGCGGTCAACCATCACCATCCCGGAGTGCATCCAGTAGTTCACATACTCGCCGCCGTGCGCACAGGTGGACTGCGCGATTTCGTTTTCGTGGTGCGGGAACATGAGGTCTGAACCGCCGCCGTGAATGTCAAAATGTTTGCCCAGCTGTTTGCAGTTCATCGCCGAGCACTCAATGTGCCAGCCCGGACGCCCTTCTCCCCATGGAGATGGCCAGCTTGGTTCGCCCTCTTTGGACATCTTCCACAGCACGAAGTCCATTGGGTTACGCTTCACGTCAACCACGTCAACGCGGGCGCCAGCCTGCAGTTGGTCAAGATCCTGACGGGAAAGCGAGCCGTAGGTAGGATCGGTTGGCACTGAGAACATCACGTCGCCATTGTCCGCAACGTACGCGTGGCCGCGTTCAATCAGCTTTTCCGTGATCTCGATAATTTCATGAATATGGTGGGTCGCACGCGGCTCGCTGTCCGGGCGCAAAATGTTTAACGCGTCGAAATCCTTGTGCATCTCAACGATCATACGATCCACCAGCGCGACAAAGCTTTCGCCATTTTCATTAGCGCGCTTGATGATTTTGTCGTCAATATCGGTGATGTTACGCACGTACTTCAGGTTATACCCGAGGAAACGCAGGTAACGCGACACGACATCGAATGCGACAAAGGTACGGCCATGGCCGATATGACAGAGATCGTAAACCGTAATACCACACACGTACATGCCGACTTCCCCGGCATGGATAGGTTTAAATTCCTCTTTCTGGCGCGTCATTGTATTAAAGATTTTTAACATCGAAGATTCCATGTAAACACGTGTGTGGACGAAAACCGGGTATTCTACCCGTAATTCAAACCCGAAGCAGCACACAATGCAAGGTGATCGCATCCTGTGGTTATGCTATAACAGGCCCCTATATCTGACCCGAACGCGGGTCGACGTACCACAATAACGGAACAGGATGCAAAAATGGTTACTTTCCACACTAATCATGGCGATATCGTAATCAAAACCTTTGATGACAAAGCGCCTGAAACAGTTAAAAACTTCCTGGACTACTGCCGCGAAGGTTTCTACAACAACACCATTTTCCACCGTGTGATCAACGGCTTTATGATCCAGGGCGGCGGTTTTGAACCGGGTATGAAGCAGAAAGAAACAAAAGAAGCGATCAAAAACGAAGCCAATAACGGCCTGAAAAACACCCGCGGCACGCTGGCGATGGCGCGTACTCAGGCACCTCACTCTGCCACCGCGCAGTTCTTCATCAACGTGGCTGACAACGACTTCCTGAACTTCTCCGGCGAAAGCCTGCAGGGTTGGGGCTACTGCGTATTCGCAGAAGTGGTTGAAGGCATGGACGTGGTCGACAAGATCAAAGCTGTTTCCACCGGCCGCAGCGGCATGCATCAGGACGTTCCAAAAGAAGACGTTGTGATTACCAGCGTGACCGTCAGCGAGTAATTCGTGGCGACACTCTTTATTGCAGATTTGCACCTGCAAACAGAAGAACCGGCGATCACCGCCGGTTTTCTGCGTTTTTTAGCGGGTGAAGCCAGACACGCCGACGCGCTTTACATCCTTGGCGACCTGTTTGAAGCCTGGATCGGCGACGACGACCCCAACCCGCTGCACCGTGAAATGGCTGCCGCCATTCACGCGTTGGTCACCTCCGGCGTTCCCTGCTACTTCATTCACGGCAACCGCGATTTTCTGGTCGGCCCTCGCTACGCCCGCGAAAGCGGCATGACGCTGCTGCCAGAAGAACAGGTGCTTGACCTCTATGGTCGAAAAGTCCTGATCATGCACGGTGACACGCTCTGTACGGACGATACCGGCTATCAGGCGTTTCGCGCGAAGGTCCACACCCCGTGGATCCAAAAGGTGTTCCTTGCCCTGCCGCTGTTTATCCGGAACCGTATCGCCGCCAGAATGCGCGCGGGCAGTAAAGCCGCCAACAGCAGTAAGTCGATGACTATCATGGACGTCAACCCGCAGGCAGTGGTCAACATGATGGAGAAACACCACGTCCAGTGGTTGATCCACGGTCATACCCACCGTCCCGACGTGCATACGTTGGTCGCCAATGGCGAACCGGCTCACCGTGTGGTACTGGGCGCGTGGCACAGCGAAGGATCGATGGTGAAAGTCACGCCTGAAGGTGTGGAACTGATCGCTTTCCCGTTTTAATCTCCCCCGCAAAACTCATTCTATTTTTTTGAACGATATCGGCAAATTGTTTCGATTTTAATCAGCCCGTGGTCGGCCTATCATTTATCACATCAGGGCAACACGCCCTATCCCAAACAAAACACTTAAGGATTACGACCATGAAATCTATCAAAACTTTCGTTGCAGTTGCCGCTCTGTCTCTGATCTCTTTCGGTTCTTTCGCACAAAGCGTTAGCGCGACAGCCTCAACCCTGGATCGTGCAGAAGCGAAAATTGCCGCTCAGGCTGCTGAACAGGGCGCGTCTTACAAAATCACCAGCGCACAGTTCAATAACCGCGTGCACATGACTGCAGAACTGACTAAATAAGATCGCCGTTTGCCGTGCCGCCAGTAGATCCGCGACAGCGACAAGACGATGAGGAAGGAAAGAGAATGAAAAAAATCAGCATCGTAAGTGCCCTGCTGCTGGCCGCTGGACTGTCCACTGGCGCGATGGCAGCAGAGAATGGCTTCTGTGTACCGGAAGCCGGCTCGAATATCGACACCAGCATGGTGAATCATATTGATGTCAGCCACGCATTCGACAAAGAGAACCTGTCCGCAGGGGATCTTCAATAACCTCTCAAAACAGACCGCCTGAATGCGGTCTGTTTTGTTATTCCCGCGCACCACAACGGCTCGGTTTTTAACCGCGCAACCGTTTTCCTTGCCCGTATTACATGCTATTCTTTGTGCCCTCGAAAGCAGTGTGTTTCGCACCACAGGAGTTTTAAGACGCATGTCTTCCCGCAATAATCCGGCGCGTGTCGCCATCGTGATGGGGTCCAAAAGCGACTGGGCTACCATGCAGTTCGCCGCCGAAATCTTTGAAATCCTGAATGTTCCTCACCACGTTGAAGTGGTTTCCGCACACCGCACGCCGGATAAACTGTTCAGCTTTGCCGAAAGCGCGCAAGAGAACGGTTACGAGGTGATCATTGCTGGTGCGGGTGGCGCAGCACATCTGCCGGGCATGATTGCCGCCAAAACGCTGGTGCCGGTATTGGGTGTTCCGGTGCAGAGCGCCGCACTGAGCGGTGTCGACAGCCTTTACTCCATCGTGCAGATGCCGCGTGGTATTCCTGTGGGTACGCTGGCCATCGGCAAAGCGGGCGCGGCAAACGCGGCTCTGCTGGCGGCGCAGATCCTGGCGACGCACGATAAAGCCTTACATCAGCGTCTGGCGGACTGGCGTAAAGCCCAGACCGACGAAGTGCTGGACAACCCGGACCCGCGGGGTGCGGCATGAAGCAGGTTTGCGTCCTCGGCAATGGTCAGTTAGGCCGCATGCTGCGCCAGGCCGGTGAACCGCTGGGCATTGCCGTCTGGCCGGTCGGTCTGGATGCCGAACCCGAAGCCGTGCCGTTCCACCAGAGCGTCATTACCGCTGAGATTGAACGCTGGCCGGAAACCGCGCTGACTCGTGAACTGGCGCGCCATAACGCTTTTGTGAACCGCGACGTGTTCCCAATCATTGCTGACCGTCTGACGCAAAAACAGCTGTTCGACAAGCTCGGACTGGCGACCGCGCCGTGGCAGTTGCTGTCTGATAAAAGCGAGTGGAACGATGTCTTCGCTATGCTGGGCGAACTGGCGATTGTAAAGCGTCGCGTCGGCGGTTATGACGGCCGCGGACAGTGGCGTTTGCGCGCGCACGAAACCGCCGAACTGCCGGAAGAGTGCTACGGAGAGTGCATCGTTGAGCAGGGCATCAACTTCAGCGGTGAAGTGTCGCTGGTTGGCGCTCGCGGCCACGACGGGCGTACCGTATTTTATCCTCTGACCCATAACCTGCATCAGGACGGGATCTTACGCACCAGCGTCGCCTTCCCGCAGGCCAATGCTGAACAGCAGACCCAGGCGGAAGAGATGCTCTCGGCCATTATGCATGAACTGGGTTATGTGGGCGTGATGGCGATGGAGTGTTTTGTAACGCCGTCTGGTCTGCTGATCAACGAACTGGCACCGCGCGTTCACAACAGCGGTCACTGGACGCAAAACGGCGCATCAATCAGCCAGTTTGAGCTGCACCTGCGCGCCATTACTGACCTGCCGCTGCCACAGCCGGTGGTTAATAGCCCTTCAGTGATGATCAACCTGATCGGTACCGATCTGAACTACGACTGGCTGAAGCTGCCGCTGGTGCACCTGCACTGGTACGACAAAGAGGTTCGTCCGGGGCGTAAAGTGGGTCACCTGAACCTGAACGACAGCGACGCAGGCCGCCTGAGCGCTACCCTGGAAGCGATGATCCCTCTCCTGCCGCCGGAATACGCAAGCGGGATTGTCTGGGCGCAATCAAAGCTCAAATAAGCGATAATTGCCGGGGAGTTGATCTTCCCCTTCCCCGGCCTCTCCTCACGCGCGTAAAATCCCCCTCCATTGCTGTTTTGATTTCTGGAATAACCATGAACGATGGAACGGATTATCGCGCGATACTCGCGTCCGATACCCCTTTGATTGACGTTCGCGCGCCGATCGAATTTGCGCAGGGTGCGATGCCTGCGGCAATCAACCTGCCTTTAATGAACGACGACGAACGCGCCGCCGTGGGGACCTGCTACAAACGCCAGGGGCCCGACGCTGCGCTGGCGCTCGGCCATAGTCTGGTGAACGGCGACACGCGGGAGGCCCGGATCAACGCCTGGCGCGAAGCCTGTCTTGCCCGTCCTGAGGGCTTTATCTGCTGCGCGCGCGGCGGACAGCGCTCGCATATCACGCAGGCCTGGCTGAAAGAGGCGGGCGTGGATTACCCGCTGATCCGCGGCGGCTATAAAGCCCTGCGTCAGACGGCGATTCAGGTCACTATTGAGCAGTCACAAAAACCGATGGTGCTTATCGGCGGCTGTACCGGAAACGGTAAAACGTTGCTGGTGAAGCAGCACGCGCAGGGGATCGATCTGGAAGGGCTGGCCCACCATCGCGGCTCGTCGTTTGGCCGCACGCTCACGCCACAGCTTTCCCAGGCAAGCTTTGAAAATCATCTGGCCGTCGAGCTGTTGAAAAAAGATGCTGCACGTTGGGTGCTGGAGGATGAGGGCAGGATGATTGGCTCTAACCATCTGCCGGAATGCCTGCGCGACCGGATGGCCGAAGCCCCTATCGTGGTGGTAGAGGATCCGTTTGACATTCGTCTTGAGCGCCTGCGTGAAGAGTATTTCGACCATATGTGGGCCGATTTTTCTGCCGCCTACGGCGAAGAGGCGGGCTGGAAGGAGTATAGCGAGTATCTGCACCACGGCCTGTTCGCCATTCGCCGCCGTCTGGGGCTGCAGCGTTATGCGGAATTCACCGCGCTGTTAGATTCCGCACTGCTGGAACAACAACGCTCTGGCAGCACTGACGCACACTTTAGCTGGCTTGCGCCGCTGCTCAGAGATTATTACGACCCGATGTACGGCTATCAGCTGGAGAAAAAGGCAGAAAAGATTGTATATCGCGGGATGTATGGCGAGGTCGCTGATTGGCTTGATCGCTAAAAGAAAGCCGGGTGGCGAGGTAAAAGCAAAACGGCAACCTGGTTGCCGTTTTTAATGTTTGTACCCTCTCCCTGTGGGAGAGGGTCAGGGTGAGGGCATCAGACCGCACCCTGTGCTTCGACCTTAGAAGTCGTAACGCAGACGCACCAGGTTCATATCGCCCAGGTTGTCGGTGCTGGAGGTGAACACGTGTTCGTAATCCACACGGAAACCGTAGTCCAGCTGGAAGCTGATACCCACACCGTTGTCGATGCGCTGGTAGTTACGGCCGTTCACGTACTCGATACGGTCACCCATGAAGTATGGCTGGATGGATTTAACCGCATACTGATTGATTGGGAATTTGTACCCTGCGAAGTATTCGATACCCCATGCGTCACCGGCAAAGTAGTCGTTAACAGACACTTTTTTGGTGGTCAGGAAGTTCTGGTACCAGCCGCCGCCAGCAGAGAAGGTCCAGTTATCCGGTGTCCAGCTGAGCGCGGTACCGAGGATGTTCTGGTCATAGGTTTTGCTGTCGCCGTTGTCCGGGTTACGCATATCCGCACGGGTGTAGTTCCATGCCGCGCCCCAGGTCAGATCGGTGGTCAGGTGGTAATCGATACCCAGGGAACCGCCGCCTTTACGCTTGTAGCGCAGACCGTTGCCCGGCAGGTATTCGCTGTCTTCAAACAGGTAAGAGGCGTAGATATCAGCATCACCAACGGTTTTCTTATATTTCAGCATATTGCGTGAACGATAAGAGCCATCGTAGTCGCCGTTGATACCGTTACCTGGTGCCTGACCGATCATGTCGTAGTCCCAGATATCGGTTTTCACGCCCACCACATCATAGTACACGCTGTTCTGTTGACCGAAGGTCAGCGTACCCCAGGTGTCGCTCTTCAGGCCGGTGTAGAGCATACGGCGCGTGGTGTCGTGGGCACCCTCGGCATAGTGATGATCCCAGTTGAACTGGGCAGGGATATTCACACCCAGTTCGTAGTAGCTGATCCAGCTGATGTCGTCGAACAGATAGTAATCTGCCGCAAAACGGAAACGGGTGCCGCCGTCGAAACCGTTACGTTTGTAGCTGTTTTTACCGTCGTCGCCCGTCATGTTCTGGAACTGAGGACGAATACTGCCGCCAACGGTAAAGTTCAGACGGCTCAGCGGGTTACCCGCCTGAGGATCTTGCTTAAGAACCGTGATTTCCGCCTGAGATGCGAAGGAGGTTAATGCCACTGCTGCGCCAATAGCTGTCGCCAGCGCGGTTGTTTTTATAGTCATTATTTTTCCTTAATAGACACGCTGCTAAATATTTAGCGTGTGAATATTAACTGGAAATAATCGGGCTGTGTGGGCGGGTTTTTAATGTTTTGTGCTACTAAATGAGTGGGTATTATCGATTTGTGCTGTTAACGGGCTGCGCACCAGCATTTAAACCGGCACGCAACCATCACGTCTGTGAACTAACAGACAAACTGGCGGAACAGTGCTTTGTCTTTTAACAGCCGCGTTCCAAGCCAGCCGCCGCAAAGTGAAAGCAAAAGCGCACCGCACACCGGCAGCGTCAGCCACAGGCGCCAGTCTGGCTCCCACGGGAAGTCGAAGACTTTCGACTGCAGCACTGCCAGCGCCGCCTCTGCGCCAATGGCGGCCACCAGGCCTGCCACCAGCCCCAGCAGGGCGAACTCGCTCCACAGCGTAGCCCTCAGCAGGCGCTTGCCGGCTCCCAGCGTACGGTAGACCACCAGCTCCTGATGACGCTGACGCATGCCAACCTGCACCTGTGCCAGCAGCAACAGCACGCCGCAAATCGTCACCAGCACCACCATCACCTCCAGCGCGCGGCTGACCTGCTCCAGCACCTGACCGACCTGTTTCAGTATCGCGCCAATATCCAGCAGGCTGACCGTCGGGAATTCCCGGTTAAGCTGCGTCAACATGCCGTTGCCGTTTTCCCAGCGGAAGCTGGTGAGCCAGCTCTGCGGCTGTCCATCCAGCGCCCCGACAGGGAAGATAAAGAAGAAGTTTGGCCGCAGGCTTTCCCAGTCCACTTTGCGCAGGCTGGTCACTCTGGCGCTGAAATCCTGCGTGTCGCCGGTAAAGGTCACGCTATCTCCGAGCTTCACATTCAGACGCTTTGCCAGCCCCTCTTCCATCGACACTTCCCCGGTCTTTGGCGGCCAGCTTCCGGCGATGATAGGGTTGTGATCCGGGCGCTTCTCCTGCCAGGTCAGGTTTAGCTCACGGTTGAGCGACTCATCTTTATTCCCCTCCGTCGACTGACCGTTGATCTGCGTCAGGCGCGCACGCACGATCGGATAGAACGACTCGGGAATAATGTGATGCTCAGAGAGAAAACCCTTCAGTGGCGTCACCTGTTCTGGAGCAATATTGATCAGAAAATAGTTCGGGCTTTCCGGCGGAAGCTGCTGTTGCCAGCGATCCAGCAGATCGCCGCGCAGCACCAGCAAAAGCGCCAGCAGCATAAACGAGAGCGAAAACGCCGAAAGCTGGCTCAGCGTTGACCACGGCTGATGCAGCAGACGGTTCACCGCCAGCCGCACGGGAAGGGAGTTAATCGTCATCCTTTTCAGAACAGTGAGCAACATCCAGCCCAGCACGCCACACAGCAGCGCCAGAACCACCGCCCCGACCAGCACGGCCCACAGCAGGGTACTCCCGCCCATCAGCCAGGCAAGGAGCCCGACCACCACGGCAACCATCACCGGCAGGTAGTATTTGAGCGGCCAGACGCTGGCCACCACATCGCGGCGCAGCACGCGCAGCGGCTGGGTGGCGAGCAGGAGCCGGTACGGGCGCAACCCCACCAGCAATGAAATCACGGTCATCGCGCCAATCGCCCACAGCCACGGCCAGAGGCTTGCTGGCGGCAGCGCGGCAGGCAGTACCGGTTTCAGGAGCATCATCAGCAGCTTTTCAAACAGCAGACCTGTCGCCCCACCGGTGACGGCCGACAGCGCCAGCACCATCAGCCACTGGCCAACAATCAGCCTCCGCAATTGCGCCCTGCCCGCGCCAAGGGTTTTGAGGATCGCCACCAGATCGTAACGGCTGTGGCAGTAGTGTCCCATCGCCACGGCTACCGCCGCGACGGCCAGCAGCAGGGTTAACAGCGCCGAGAGCAGCAGAAACTGCTGAGAGCGTTCAAGAGACTTGCCGAGCGCGCCCTCATCCTGCTCAAGCCCGTACCAGCGGTGCTCCGGTTTTAACTGCGGCAGAAGCCATTTTTCATACGCCTCCAGCTGCGCAGGCGTGCCGCCAAACTTATAGCGCCAGGTGACGCGGCTCCCCGGCTGGACGGCGTTGGTTTTCGCCACGTCTGCGGTGTTCATCAGCAAGCGTGGGGCGAGCTGGAACGGGTTGAAGCCGGAATCGGGTTCCTGAACCACCTCCCCGGCAATGGTCAGCGTCGCGTCCCCCACGTCGATGCTGTCACCTGTTTTCAGGTTCAGCAGCGCCATCAGTCGCGGTGCCAGCAGCACCGTACCGGGTTTCGGCTTGACGTCTGGCGGGCTGGTCTGCAGTTCACCGTACATCGGGTAGATATCATCCACGGCTTTGACGCTGGCCAGCTGCGGCGTGTCACCGGCAAAGGTCATGGTCTGGAAGCTTATCTGCTCCCCGACCTTAAGCCCCCGCTTGCGCGCTTCGTCGATCCAGCCTGGCGGGACGGCGCGCGAGCTTTGCAGCGCCCTGTCGCCCGCCATAAATTCGCGACTTTGCTGGCTAAGCCCCTTCTCCATGCGATCGCTGACGCTGCCCAGCGCCAGCACGCAGGCCACCGCCAGGCTTAACGCCAGCCAGACGATCAGCAGCGAAGGCGAGCGCCACTCGCGCCAGAACCAGCGGGCAATCATGCTTCCTCCTGCAATTCACCGTTGACCAGCCGCAGGCGGCGATCGCAGCGGGCGGCCAACTGCGGATCGTGCGTGACCAGAATCAGCGTGGTGCCATGTTCCCGGTTGAGCGAGAACAGCAGATCGGCAATCTTATCGCCGGTTTTACGGTCCAGGTTCCCGGTGGGTTCATCGGCAAACAGCACCTCCGGGCGACCATTAAATGCGCGGGCCAGCGCCACGCGTTGCTGCTCTCCACCGGAAAGCTGCGCCGGAAGATGGTCAAGGCGTTTCCCCAGCCCCAGCTGTTCCAGCAATGCCTTCGCATGATCGCGGCTTTCACGGCTGCTTTCTCCGCGCAGCAGCGCGGGCAATTCAACATTTTCCAGCGCGTTCAGGGTGGGGATCAGCATGAAGGACTGAAACACAAAGCCGATGTGACGGGCACGTAGCGCGGCACGCGCCTCTTCATCAAGCTGATGCAGCGGCTGTCCGACCAGGTTAACCTCGCCGCTGCTGCCGTCGTCCAGTCCGGCCAGAATAGCCAGCAGCGTGGACTTACCGGAACCGGATTCGCCAATCAGCGCAATGGTTTCGGCAGGTTTGACAACGAGTTCAACTCCGGTGAGGATGGAAAGCTCGTGTTCCCCCTGACCGACGGACTTCTTAAGACGATGAACTTCAACAATGTTTTCCGCTGGCATTTGCCCTTCCTGTTTTTGATTCTGATGACTTTCCGCGCGGCGGCAGCGGACACGTTACTGGTTCTCGGCGACAGCCTCAGCGCAGGCTATCGTATGGCGGCCAGTGCGGCCTGGCCGGCTCTGCTCAACGAAAAATGGCAGAGCAAAACGTCTGTTATCAACGCCAGCATCAGCGGTGATACCTCGCAACAGGGCTTGTCGCGTCTGCCAGCCTTGCTCAAACAGCATCAACCGCGATGGGTACTGGTGGAGCTGGGCGGTAACGACGGATTGCGTGGCTTCCAGCCTCAGCAAACGGAACAAACCCTGCGCACCATCCTGAAGGACATTAAAGCGGCGAACGCCCAGCCGCTGCTGATGCAAATTCGCCTGCCCGCCAACTACGGTCGTCGGTATAATGAAGCCTTTAGCGCGATCTACCCTAAGCTTGCCAACGAGTTTGATATTCCGCTGCTGCCATTTTTCATGGAAGAGGTCTATCTCAAACCCAACTGGATGCAGGATGACGGGATCCACCCCAATCGCGATGCACAGCCGTTTATTGCCGACTGGATGGCAACGCGGCTGGCTCCTTTAGTTAACCATGACTCCTGATTAAGCGGAGATCCTGACAGGTAAAGTTATGCAAAAATCGGTCTTAATTACAGGATGTTCCAGCGGAATTGGTCTTGAAAGCGCGCTCGAATTAAAGCGTCAGGGATTTCAGGTGCTGGCGGCCTGCCGTAAACCTGACGATGTGGAACGCCTCAACGGGATGGGGTTCACCAGCGTGTTGCTGGATCTGGACTCACCGGAAAGCGTTGAACGCGCCGCAGATGAGGTGATCGCCCTTACCGGCAACCGTCTGTACGGTCTGTTCAATAATGCCGGTTACGGTCTCTATGGCCCGCTGAATACGATCTCCCGCGAACAGCTTGAACAACAGTTTTCCAGCAACTTTTTCGGTGTGCATCAGCTCACCATGCGCCTGCTTCCGGCGATGCTGCCTCACGGTGAAGGGCGTATCGTGATGACCTCCTCGGTCATGGGGCTGATTTCTACCCCCGGCCGCGGCGCGTATGCCGCCAGCAAATATGCGCTGGAAGCATGGTCGGACGCCCTGCGCATGGAGTTGCGTCACAGCGGGATTAAGGTGAGCCTGATTGAACCCGGCCCCATCCGCACCCGTTTTACGGATAACGTCAACCAGACGCAGGCGGACAAACCGGTCGAAAACCCCGGCATCGCCGCACGTTTTACCCTTGGGCCGGAAGCGGTTGTCGCGAAAGTGCGCCATGCTTTTGAGAGCGATAACCCAAAAATGCGCTATCCGGTAACGCTGGTCACCCATGCCGTAGGCTGGTTAAAACGTCTGCTGCCGGGCCGGATGATGGACAAAATTTTACACGGTTGAGTTGAAGCGACGACGCTCACCCCCATGTAAATAACAAACCGATAAAAGAGAATGCCGCATGTCCGTACAGAATATCGTCAATATTACTGAAGCAAACCTGCAACAGGTCCTCGAACAGTCGATGGTTAAACCGGTACTGTTCTACTTCTGGTCTGAACGCAGCCAACACTGTCTGCAGCTGACGCCGGTCCTCGAAAGCCTTGCCGCACAATACAATGGCCAGTTCATTCTCGCCAAACTGGACTGTGATGCAGAACCCATGGTGGCCTCTCAGTTTGGCCTGCGCGCCATCCCCACGGTCTACCTTTTCCAGAATGGACAGCCTGTTGATGGCTTCCAGGGACCGCAGCCTGAAGAGGCGATCCGCGCCCTGCTGGATAAAGTGCTGCCGCGTGAGGAGGAGCTAAAAGCGCAGGAAGCCATGGCGCTGATGCAGGAAGGTAAATACGACGAAGCCCTGCCGCTGTTGAAAGACGCCTGGCAGCTCTCTAAGCAGAACAGCCAGATTGGCCTGCTGCTGGCTGAAACGCAGATTGCCCTGCACCGCTCAGAAGATGCTGAAGCCGTGCTAAAAACGATCCCGTTGCAGGATCAGGACACCCGCTATCAGGGCCTGGTGGCGCAAATTGATCTGCTGAAACAGGCGGCGGATACCCCGGAAATCCAGCAACTCCAGCAGCAGGTTGCCGATAACCCGGCCGACGCAGCGCTGGCAAGCCAGCTGGCACTCCAGCTGCATCAGGTGGGTCGAAACGAAGAGGCACTGGAACTGCTGTTCAGCCACCTGCAAAACGATCTGGCTGCCGCTGACGGTCAGGCGCGGAAAATGTTCCAGGAGATCCTGGCCGCGCTGGGTACCGGCGATGCGCTGGCCTCGAAGTACCGTCGTCAGCTGTACGCGCTGCTCTACTAAAAAAAATGCCCGGTGGCGCTCACGCTTACCGGGCCTACACAAACAGGCTTAATCCGCTTTTTTTAGCTGTGTGACCACCAGCTGGTGGCGCGCGTTGTAGAACTTCCTATACGTCAGATAACAGGCAATGATGGTCGACAGGCTCGCCGTGGAGAGCAGCATAAAGGTCACCATGATCTGATATTTGATCGCTTTCACCGGATCAATGCCAGCGAAGATCAGCCCTGACATCATCCCCGGCAGACTCACCAGCCCCACCGTTTTCGCCGAATCCACCGTAGGGATCAGCGACGCGCGGATACTCTCACGAATCAGCCGCGCCGACGCCACTTTTGGCGTGGCCCCCAGGCTTAACTTCTCCTGCAGCTTCTGTTGCTCACTGCTGAAGCGCTGGCCAAGGTTGTTGTAGCACAGCCCTACCGCCACCATGGCGTTCCCGGCGATCATCCCGGAGATGGGGATCACCTGCATTGGCGTAAACTCAATAGAGCCAGATAGCACCAGCACCGCCAGCGTCAGCGCGGTCCCGGTCGTAATGGCAATAAATGACGAGACAAACGCCTTATCGATATATTTGCTGCGCTTCTGCGCATTCCACGCTGCGTTGAAGCAGATAAACAGCACCATCAGCAGCGTCAGCACCGCGTGGTTGACGTTAAAGATGTACTTCAGCACATAGCCAACGATGATGAGCTGAATCACCGCGCGGCAGATGCTCCAGAGAATATCTTTCTCCAGCCCCAGCTTTTCCCGGTAGCTCACTAAAATCGCCACCAGTACCAGCACCATGGAAAACGCCAGCGATGCGTTGGTGATATTATGCTCACCCATGGTTTGCCTCCTGCCATTTCCCACCCTGCGGCTGCAGCGTGATGACATCATCCGCATGGGCAATTTCATTTGCGTCGTGCGTCACCCACAGCACGGCAATATTTTGTTCACTGACGTAGCGATGGATAATGTCGTTCACGTTGCGCTTGTTGGCCTCATCCAGCGCGCTGGTGATCTCGTCCAGCAGCAGCACCTTCGGTAAAAACTGCAGGTTACGAATCAGCGAAACGCGCTGCTTTTCGCCCCCGGAGAGCTCATTAATGGATTTGGTCAATGTCTCCTGCGCCAGGCCAAAGCGGGCCAGGTCAGCGATAAATTTATTCGGCTCCGGCGTTTGCTGGCGAATCTGCCACGGAAAGATCAGGTTGTCATAGACCGTTTCGCCGAACAGTGAAGGGGTCTGTACACAATAAGAGACCTGCTGGCGATAGCGTTCCGGGGAGAGGGTCGCAATATCGTGGCCCTCAAACAGAACGGTTCCCTCCGTAGGACTTAGCAGTGAAGCCACAATTTTCAGCAACGTGCTTTTGCCGCAGCCTGACGGCCCGGTGATTAATTTAAACTCGCCCGGTGAAAGGCAAAATTCGACGTGCTGAAGGATCGTATTCCCCCCAACACGAAACCCGACATCCCTGAGATGTAATATGTTTTTTTGATCGTTCATTCCGCTTCCGTTAACCGATTCTGGTAAAAATCGTCTGTAGCATAATCCTTTGTCCATTCCCAGCCTATTTTCAGAGGCGAATTTCAGCCCGATAGCCGATATACTGATGAACAATAAACATGCATTTTTACTCATCAACAGCATGCAAAACAGGAGGTTTTTATGCTTATCGTTGTTCCTGTCCTTATATTCGTTGCGCTGGTTATTGTGGGCGCCGGGGTCAAAATTGTCCCGCAGGGATATCAGTGGACCGTTGAACGCTTCGGCCGCTACACTAATACACTCCAGCCAGGTTTGAGCCTGATTGTTCCCTTCATGGACAGAATTGGTCGCAAGATCAACATGATGGAACAAGTGTTGGATATCCCCTCGCAGGAAGTTATTTCGAAGGATAACGCCAACGTCACCATCGATGCCGTCTGTTTTATTCAGGTAATTGATGCGCCCAAAGCCGCCTATGAGGTGAGCAACCTGGAGCTGGCGATTGTTAATCTGACAATGACCAACATCCGTACGGTACTCGGCTCTATGGAGCTGGACGAAATGCTCTCTCAGCGTGACAGCATCAACACCCGTCTGCTGCACATTGTTGATGAAGCGACAAACCCGTGGGGCATTAAAGTCACCCGCATTGAAATCCGGGACGTTCGCCCACCTGCGGAGCTTATCGCTTCGATGAACGCCCAGATGAAGGCAGAACGAACCAAGCGCGCCTATATTCTGGAAGCCGAAGGGGTGCGTCAGGCGGAGATCCTGAAAGCAGAAGGGGAAAAACAGTCGCAAATTCTGAAAGCGGAAGGGGATCGCCAGTCTGCCTTCTTGCAGGCAGAGGCGCGTGAACGTTCTGCCGAAGCGGAAGCCCGCGCAACCCAGATGGTATCCGAGGCCATTGCCGCCGGTGACATCCAGGCCGTGAACTACTTTGTCGCGCAAAAATATACCGATGCGCTGAAAGAGATCGGCTCGGCAAATAACAGCAAAGTGGTGATGATGCCGCTGGATGCCAGCAGTCTGATGGGCTCCATCGCCGGGATTGCTGAACTTATCAAAGACAGCGGAAACGAGCGCAAAAAATGATTGAGCTGATCGTCGCACATCCTCATGCTTTCTGGCTAAGCCTGGGTGGCTTACTGCTGGCCGCAGAGATGCTTGGTGGCAACGGTTATCTGCTCTGGAGCGGTGTGGCCGCGGTGATTACCGGGCTGCTGGTCTGGCTGCTCCCCCTGGACTGGGCGTGGCAGGGCGCGCTGTTTGCCGTGCTGACGCTGGTGGCCGCCTGGCTGTGGTGGCGCTGGCTGAACCGTCAGGTTAACGAGCAAAAACCGCTGGATACCCATCTCAATCAGCGTGGACAGCAGATCGTCGGTCAGCGCTTTACGCTTGAGACTGCGCTGGTGAACGGCCGCGGACATATGCGCGTGGGCGATAGCTCCTGGCCGGTGGTGGCCGACGATGACCTCAGCGCCGGGACGCGGGTTGAGGTCATCGCGGTGGAAGGGATTACGCTTCGGGTGAAAGCCTGCTAAGCCTGCGCCTTACGATGACAGCAGCCGGCAAGATTATCGATAATCGGGCAGTCGGCGCTGTCATCTCCCGGACAGGATTCCGCCAGCGCCAGCAGCTGCTTGCGCATCGCTTCCAGTTCCGTAATGTGCCGTTCAATCTCCGCCACTTTTTCCAGCGTCCGTTTTTTTACATCTGCGCTGTGGCGTTTTGGATCGTTGAACAGATTCACCAGCTCACCGCACTCTTCAAGGTTAAAACCCACCTGACGCGCCTGACGCAGTAACGTCAGCTCGTCCAGATGCAGTTGCGTGTAGCTACGGTAGCCGTTTTCGCTGCGCAGCGGCGGCGTCACCAGCCCCTTCTCTTCATAAAAGCGGATTGCTTTGCTGGTCAATCCGGTTTTTTTCGCAACATCGCTGATATTCACATTTCCCCCTTGACCTTCCCCTTGATGGTGGGATCCTGACAAGCGCAGCCCCGTAAGGCACAGCGCCGAATCAGTATTTTACAGACTTAATTAACCCGCAAATCCCCCGCTTTGCCTCCAGAGTGTGGATTCCGCTGAGAGGATTATAGCTCACAGCATCCAGTAAATAATCTGGTGCGAAGTGTGCGTAAACCATCGTTTGATAAATATCCGCATGGCCCAATATCCGCTGCAAAGCAATTATGTTGCCCCCCTTCTTCATGAAGTGCGTTGCGAACGTGTGCCGCAAAGCATGGGCCGCCTGTCCATCTGGCAAGTTGGGTTTTGCTTCTTTCATCCTCAACCGGAACGTTTTGTAACTTACTCAGAAAAGACGCCCTGATTACCTGTGTTTGATAATCCTAGCATTATCATCCGATATTGGAAAAACGCGCCTTTCACCGTTATTTGTCAGGGTAAACATAACCCTGTTACCGACAATATTCTCCCCTTTCAAAGCGGTATGCCTCTCACCACCTAGCACCAGTAGCCAGCAGCAAAATCGCAATTCGGTAGTAAGTCCACACGAATCACAGCGATATCTCAATCAAATATGGCAACAGATTCGCGCTGAACTCGCACGCCGCGAAATTTCTGTTTTCGGTCTTCCCGTCGCTGATTCCCATCATGACGGTACTCCGCATTGACATGGCCTGCTGTTTACAGCCCCAGAGCACATGTAGTAACACTATGCATGATCCTATTACCTATTACCTATTACCTATTACCTATTACCTATTACCTATTACAATAATAGGTTAAAAGCCCCCCAAAGGAATAACTATATCTAATTGTTACAATCGATCCCTCATACCATAGATATTTAAATATAATATTTCGGAATATTTAATTTTAAAAAGGCTCGAATAACCAAGACTTTTTGAGATGTATTTGATCAGTTATTTCCTATTTCTTCTTCTTGCTTTTTTTTGCTCTCTGTTTTTCTTGTCCTTTGGTTTTTTATTTTTTATTGAGAATATTTTTCGTCTATCAATTTCAACAAAATCAGGCTCAGTTATTTTCAGGGTGTAAGTTTTACCTTCAAGCTTGGCTAAATGGATTTCATCAAAGACAGTTGATTCACTAATATCAAGGAATAATTGAGGGCTATCTTTATTTATGTTTTTAAAACCATTATATTTCAAAAAAGCTCCAGCGATTTCTAATTCATCAGCGGCAATTATTTTCCCCATTAAATTTACTCTTTGTGATAAATAATCAATGAAATACAACCAATCTTTACCAATATATTTCAAGCATGAAATTAAAAACCTCAAATCATCAATATTAATCACCCAAGGAGATTTCACATCATCATTTTTTTCTAATAAGATTGTTAAGTCAGTAGCCAATAAACCAAAATCATCCTTTGTTACGCATATACAATATATCTCATCAAAGTCTTGTTTTGAAATAGTATGCAGCACATTTCCTTTTCTATCATACAAGATGGTGATTTCATTTTTTTCAATGAGAGTTTTTAGATTCAATGCTTGATCACAACCGCTTTGAATCCCAGACTTCTTCTTAAAGTCATCTTTTATTCTTGTAAATGCTCTAGAAGGATCTCTTAGTGGTTCGCGCCTTGGTGCCGCTTTTGCTTCAACAATCAATATAGTTCTGTTGGTGATTATTACGAGATCATGTTCATTAGATGATTTATTATTTTCAAAAACACTTTCTAATACAATCGAATTTTCTGGAAGTAATTCACTGAATGCTTCCTTCGCATCTTGCTCTAGTTTTATATCCCTAGCTTTTCTGAAGCGATCATTGAACTTACTGTCTTTGAAATACTGATCTATTTTATTCTGAACGGCAAGCAACATAAAATTGATTGAGCAAAGAGCATAATTCTTTTCATCAACAGTTATAATAGGATTGGTTTCTAAAGAATTCTCATCAGTAATATAATTGATATCATTAGCAGTGCCTTTCTTCAAAACAAAATGCTGTTTAAATTGTTCGATTTTTGCAGGGTCGATGCCATCAATTTCATCAAATTTGAAGATGCAAATCTCCTCAGATAACCTCATGAGCTTTAACATTAATGGGCCGCAACCTTCTTGTAAGGCTTTAAGATTTTCATGATATTCATTTACATCTGAATTGGCGAATTCTAATCTTTTTGTATCAACGTCACCTAAAATTTTGTAGATATAATCGATTCTATTTTGAAGAATAGAACCAATACGATCTGTAATTTCAATCATATCTTTGTGCGATAAACCAAAATGAGCAGAAATAATATCTTCAAATTGTTCATAAGTTTTTAAAAGATCTTTTCTTAGTTCATCAGTTGCAATTTTTTTGCTTTCAAAAAAATATCCCAAAAAAGCTGGCATAGATGCATGGCGAGTTTTTAACCAAGAGTTATCGATTCCTTGCTCAAAATCTTTTTTATCAGGAAAATAAACACTTAAATACTTACTGTAAATGTCATTAAGAAGAGAGTATATTTTATTCAATTTTTCATCAGAAAGCTCTTCAGTATTACAAATACTTTGGGAAGACATTACCCCCAACAGATACAGACTTTGCCGAGCAGGAGAGTTAAGTTTCCCCCGACTCCCCATTTGACCAAACATCATAAGCTCATGAAATAAACTATTGGCCACCTTATAAATATCAAGCTTTGCTGTAAGTGATTTTAATTCTTCAATCTTCTTATCAAGACTGATAAAGTTAGTCTTATTCATTTTACACTCCTTGTTTTAAAAATGTTAATAATATCATAATAGCATCTTGTTTATTGAGAGAGGATTACCGACTAACAGTAAAACCTTCTACCTTTTCGGACATTGTTTCGAACCATTTAACTCGTCTTCCAGTCATATCTGTCATGAATGCGTAACGTTCTTTCATTTCATTTTTTGAAAGCTGTTCATCCGTTGAAAAATGATAATTCAGCAACATTAAAATATAATTAACCTCAACAGTACTCATGATACTTGTTGATATAGAGAGTCGGGCTAAAATACCTTCCAGTGTAATAGTTTTCCTACTAATCTCGATTAGGAGAGCTTGGTCGAATACTTTTATGAAAGCTACCAGCCCAAAAGCCACACAGAAAATATCGTGTCTAAAGAAATTGATTTCACGTGGTTCTATCATAACAGCGAAGGTTGAATAACAGCGCTCTGCTTCACGTAACGAACAGTTATTTGCCTCCAAGAGATATGCCAAAGTTTTCACGAGGGCACCATTGCTTGTAAGTAAATTGTTTCCTTGATCGAGAGTAAGAAGATATTGTGTTAGTGTTGAACGTTCATAACCATCTTTACATCCATCAGAAAAAATGCTTTTTTTGGGGAGAGTAAACCAGTAATGAATGAATTTATTGAGGTATAGTCGTGCATTAATATTTCCATATCTGCATTCTATACTCTTTTCAAATTGTTCGCGATTAATCACCAGGAGGAATATGAATCCTTCAACTGAGAAAATATGTTTTATTTTCTCTAACAAATCAAGGGCGAAGTCGGGACGAGCTCTATCCAGTTCATCTATAATAAAAATTATTTTTTTGTCACTATTTTTATGTATTCTGGTTAACAAACCTCTAAACTGTTCAATTGTGACCAATTCACTTTCGCTTTTCTTTATTTTCTCCTCAATATAGTCTTCTATAGGTGTCGAGAGAGCGTCGCTTATAACATCACTAGCTTTTTCTAAAGTGCTTCCAGAAACCAGGCCGCTTGTGAGAGTGCTGACAGCAAACTTGGCACCATTTAGCGCAAAAGAGGCTCCTAATTTTTTACCAATTGCTAATAACTCTTGCCCAAGATTTTTTAGCTTACCTTCTTCTTTTTTTATGAGTGAATAAATTTTTGATGTTAGAGAGACAAACGGATCTGACTGATAGTCATTTTCAAAAGCATCAAAATAGATTACATCAAATTTATCTGAAGCATTATTATTTATTTCTGAGGACATCATTTTAACAAACGAAGTTTTTCCATTTCCCCATTCGTCATTGAGAGCCAGGACTAAGCTTTTATCTGGTGCATTTGTTGCTACTCTCATAATTGTATCATGTAGCTTTTTTCGACTAAAAATGTCATCGCATTCACTAAAACCATCTGTAAACTTCTTCACAGGTGCAGTCAATCGCATTTTCTATTACTCCATATAGCCAAGAGAAAACAGCGTCATAACGAGTAAAAATATAAAACTTCAACGGACAAATAGCTGCACAATAGTGCACAAAATTGCACAAACTTTTTGAAACTAATTTTACCCTTTCCGCATGGTGGCGGTGCGGTCTGAAACCGGATCAGCAAATGCACAAAAAACGAAGCAAATTTCACGCGCAGGTGACGGGGGAACAGCCCACGCGACAGGAGTCATGGAGGGGATACCTTTAAATGCCATGCTTCAGCCTTTCCTGCTTTCTAGGCGTGCTTTCCCGCTTCGGGGCGCGTACCCGTCGATTGCAGCTTGCGCCTGCTAGAATGGCGCTCATGCGTTCTGAGTTAGGGGCGTTAAAGGTCGTGCTGAATGGTGCTCAGATGGTGGCCGAACATGCGGAGATTGAAAATTACTGAAGGAACACCGCCGCACGATGTGCGCCGAGTGGATCGGGCTACTCGTCTTTGAGCAGAGCGTAGGGATTGAAGCGGATCATTTCCTGACCGAGCCAGCCATTAATGCCGTTAATTGCTTCCATCACGGGCAACATTTCGTTGATGGCGAAGACGCGCTCGGCCTTCTCAACATCACCGAGCGATCCATTGCCTTCCGGCATTGTACCAATCAGTTGCTGCGAGATACAGTGAGCGTCGCACAAATCGTTGCGCGTTGCCGATTTGATGTTAAGAAACTCATCCTTTGCCGATATCCCCACCGATGCCTTTCCCGCCTCACACTATGGAAATAATCAACTTAGCCTGATTATTTAAACAAAAGCTCCGTAATGCAACAGGGCTTTTCACTTGTCAATGCGTCCAAATCCGATAAAATCCCAATGATTTGTAACAAAAAGATAAGATTTTCACCTAAGGAGATTGATTTATGGCATTGGTTAACTGTCCAGAGTGTCTTAAGGATGTAAGTGATACAGCATTACGTTGCCCGTCATGTGGGAAGCAGCTTAAAAAGCCACGGCGTTCACTTTTTGGAAAACTCATCAAGTGGGCTTTTATACTGTTCAACTTATTTATGATCTACTGCCTCTTCGCAGGATTAGGTGGTAGTGGTGAAGTAATAAATCACGCAACTTCTGATGCAGAAAGAGCTGGGGCTGCAATTGGTACCGGTCTAGGTTTAATGGCAATTGCTAGTGTCTGGGTTATAGGCGACATAATCATCGGTATCCTTGTATTCCTCACAAGACCAAAGGGATGATTAAATGAAAAAGTTTTTTTTAAACGTAATAGCATCATTTATGGCATTCAATGCAGCGTCTGTATATGCAGGAAGTGAACATAAAAACTTCAATGCAGTCCTTGAATGTCGGGCTATAGAAAATAATGCTGAACGACTTTCTTGTTACGACAAATCAATACCGCCATCACGAACACAAGATGCTGATAAATTCGAGAGTAGAGATCAATGCCCTGAGGAGAAAGATAACGATAAACGACTATCTTGTTACGATCGCTTCTTCTCACCAACGTTTAAAGCTACAACAAGCACGATAAACATGTCAGCAAAAACTGATTATCAGCAACCAGACCGAGCTGAGTTGTTAGAGTGCCAAAGTGAAATTAATGGCACTAAAAGGCTGGCATGTTTCGACAAGTTATTCCCGCAGACTTCATCCGCAGAAACTGAAGTTGTAGAAAATTCTGTTTCTAACCCTGGCAAGTGGCAAACATCAATTAGCACCTCGCCGGTAGACGACTCAAAAAACATAATCCTGTCACTTAACAGTAATGATTACATTCGAACGCCTTTTGGCGAAAGTGTGATGCCAACAATGTATGTAGCCTGCCGCGAAAAGAAAACGGAGGTATTCATTAACTGGGATGTTTACCTGGGTCTTGAGCAAACGAGCATGCTCTACCGCCTGGATAAGCAGAAAGCAGTTGAAAAAGAATGGTCTATCTCAACTGATACCAAAGCGGTTTTTTACAAGGGTAGTGACATCGATTTCATTAAATCTCTAGCTAAAGCAGACAAAATGTTCACCAGAATCACCCCATACAATGAAGCCCCTGTGAGTGCAACCTTCGATCTGAAAGGCCTTTCAGATGCAATGAAACCGCTTCAAAAAGCTTGTGGTTGGAAGTAAACAAAATTTATGTCATTAACCAGAGCTACTTTCAGACGATGAAGAGTAACTTGTTATGAAAAAAGCCCCGCTCAATAAGCGGGGCTTTGTCATTGTAATGTGGACATTTTTGTCGAAGTGTGGATGCTGATTTTAAAAATCCCTTTCAATCAGCAATTCAAAAGCTTGACCTTCCCCTTGATGGAAGGTTTAACCTTCATAACAGTTAGCGAAAAGCGTTACTCCGGTCAACAACTGACCAGTTCATTATACGGGAGTTTTGTTATGTCTCACACAATTGACCTGACACTGGACGGCCTCTCCTGCGGCCACTGTGTCAAACGCGTAAAAGAAAGTCTGGAACAGCGTCCTGATGTCGAAAGCGCTGACGTCACTATCGATCACGCCTCTGTCACCGGCAGCGCCAGTGCGCAAGCGCTGATTGATACCATCAAACAGGCAGGTTATGGGGCGGAGCTGAGCCACCCAAAGGCTAAACCGCTGGCAGAGTCATCATCCCCGTCGGAAGCACTGACAGCGGCCACTCCTGAGCTTCCGGCAGCTGATGATATCGATGACAGCCAACAGCTGCTGATCAACGGCATGAGCTGCGCCAGCTGCGTCTCCCGGGTGCAAAATGCCTTGCAGGCGGTACCCGGAGTCGCGCAGGCACGGGTCAATCTTGCGGAGCGTACTGCGCTGGTCATGGGCAGTGCCTCCGCCGCAGAATTAGTGCAGGCCGTTGAAAAAGCGGGCTATGGCGCAGAGGCCATCGAAGATGATGCCAAACGCCGCGAACGCCAGCAGGAAACGGCTATCGCCACCATGAAACGCTTCCGCTGGCAGGCCATTGTTGCGCTGCTGGTCGGGATCCCGGTGATGGTGTGGGGCATGATCGGTGACAACATGATGGTCACCGACGATAACCGCACGCTGTGGCTGGTCATTGGTATTATTACGCTTGGTGTAATGGTATTTGCAGGCGGACATTTCTACTCCAGCGCCTGGAAGAGCCTGAAAAACCGCACCGCAACCATGGATACGCTGGTGGCACTCGGCACGGGTGCGGCATGGCTCTACTCCATGAGCGTGAACGTCTGGCCACAGTGGTTCCCGATGGAAGCCCGCCATCTCTATTATGAAGCGAGCGCGATGATCATCGGCCTGATTAACCTGGGCCATATGCTGGAAGCCCGTGCCCGTCAGCGCTCCTCAAAGGCGCTGGAGCGGCTGCTGGATTTAACCCCACCAACCGCCCGCGTGGTCACTGACGACGGAGAAAAAAGCGTTCCGCTGGCCGAGGTTCAGCCCGGTATGACGCTGCGTCTGACCACCGGTGACCGTGTTCCCGTGGACGGAGACATTACGCAGGGCGAAGCCTGGTTTGACGAAGCGATGCTCACCGGGGAACCCATTCCGCAGCAGAAAACACAGGGTGATAATGTGCATGCCGGTACGGTGGTGCAGGACGGCAGCGTGCTGTTCACCGCCAGTGCGGTGGGAAGCCACACCACGCTGTCCCGTATTATCCGCATGGTGCGCCAGGCACAGAGCAGTAAGCCTGAAATAGGTCAACTGGCCGATAAAATCTCCGCCATTTTTGTGCCAGTGGTGGTGGGCATTGCGCTGCTGAGCGCGGCTATCTGGTATTTCTTCGGCCCGGCGCCGCAAATTGTCTATACCCTGGTGATCGCCACCACGGTACTGATTATCGCCTGTCCTTGCGCGCTCGGCCTTGCGACGCCGATGTCGATTATCTCCGGCGTGGGTCGCGCCGCCGAGTTTGGCGTGCTGGTACGTGATGCCGACGCCCTGCAACGCGCCAGCACTCTCGACACGCTGGTCTTTGATAAAACCGGTACCCTGACCGAAGGTAAACCGCAGGTTGTATCCGTGCATACCTCAGGCTTCGCGGAAGCTGACGCGCTGCGTCTCGCCGCGGCCCTGGAACAAGGCTCCAGCCACCCGCTGGCGCGAGCCATCATTGAGAAAGCCGGTGAGGCCAGCCTGCCGCAGGTGAACAACTTCCGCACCCTGCGCGGATTAGGCGTCAGCGGTGAGGCCGAAGGACACACACTGCTGCTGGGTAACCAGGCCCTGATGAATGAAAACGGCATAGCAACTTCAGCGCTGGAAAGTGAACTGAATGCCCAGGCATCACAGGGCGCAACCCCTGTCCTGCTTGCGGTGGACGGTCATATTGCGGCCCTGCTGGCCGTGCGCGATCCGTTACGTCAGGACAGTGTGGATGCCTTACAACGACTGCACCGCGCGGGCTACCGTCTGGTGATGTTAACCGGGGATAACCCAACCACGGCCAACGCCATCGCCAGAGAGGCGGGGATCGATGAAGTCATTGCCGGTGTCCTGCCGGACGGCAAAGCGGATGCCATTAAGACGCTGCAACAGCAGGGGCGCCAGGTCGCGATGGTTGGCGACGGTATTAACGATGCGCCGGCGCTGGCACAGGCAGAGGTGGGGATTGCCATGGGAAGCGGGAGCGACGTTGCCATTGAGACGGCAGCCATCACACTGATGCGACACAGCCTGATGGGTGTTGCCGATGCGCTGGCGATTTCGAAAGCCACGTTGCGCAACATGAAGCAGAACCTGCTGGGTGCGTTTATCTATAACTCGCTCGGTATCCCGATTGCTGCCGGCATTCTGTGGCCCCTGACCGGTACGCTGCTTAACCCGGTGGTCGCAGGTGCAGCGATGGCGCTCTCCTCCATTACCGTGGTGAGCAACGCCAACCGGCTGCTGCGCTTTAAACCGAAAGCGTAATACGTTGCAGGCCGGGTAAGCGCAGCGCCACCCGGCTTTTTTGCCTGATGGCGCTGCGCTTATCAGGCCTACGAAACGTGCCGACGTTCACCTGTTGCGCCGCCCTTCCCCACGCGTTAGCATGAACCTTTCCGTTTATGGAGCGCGTATGAGTCTGTTTCGCCGTATAAAAACATCGTTTCGCGCCCTCTTCCCCCGCCGTTATTCCTGGCCCGGAATGGATATCTCGCTACCCGGCGGTCAGCATCTGCACCTGGTGGGCAGCATACATATGGGCACGCAGGATATGTCCCCGCTGCCCTCTGGTCTGTTATCCCTCCTGAAGCAGGCCGATGCGCTGGTGGTTGAGGCGGATATTTCAGGCCACGAGTCTCCCTTTGCCGGGCTGGAGAGCGATCTCACCCTGGCCGACCGTCTGGACGAGGCTCAGCTCGCCGAACTGACGCGCGTGGCGGATGAAACCGGCGTATCGCTCTCGATGCTGGACACCCTGCCGCTCTGGCAGATTGCCATGATATTGCAGGCGACGCAGGCGCAGCGTCTGGGTCTGCGCGGTGATTACGGTATTGATTACCAGCTGCTGAATGCAGCCCGTGCACGCCGTCTGCCGATCATTGAGCTGGAAGGTACCGATAGCCAGATTGCCCTCCTTCGCCAGCTGCCTGATGACGGTCTCATTCTTCTTGATGATACGCTGACGCACTGGCATACCAACGCCCGTCTGCTGCAAACCATGATTGGCTGGTGGCTGGATGCCCCGCCTGCTGAGGGGAAATTAACGCTGCCGTCGACGTTCAGTGAATCGCTGTATGATGTGCTGATGAACGCACGCAATGCGGCATGGCGGCAGACGCTGCATGCGTTACCTGCCGGGCATTACGTGGTTGCGGTGGGGGCATTACATTTGTACGGAGAAGGAAATTTGCCGTCGCTGCTGAAATAAAAAAATGGCCAATATTTCTATTGGCCCGTCAAAGAGGAATTTCATCGTTTTTATTATGCCGAAGGAGACCTTCGGTTGAGCCGATTGTCGCTCAAAGTGACCATCACTGCCAATACTATTGCGCAAGATGGTGCTATTTTTTAGACAAACGTCAGGCGTATGCTGTCAGCATGAATTGTCTGTCGTAAGAAGGATAGCTATGACTCCCGCCGTTAAATTACTCGAAAAAAACAAAATTTCTTTCCGGATCCACACTTACGATCACGATCCGAACGAAACCAATTTTGGTGATGAAGTGGTGCGCAAACTGGGGCTGAACGCCGACCAGGTCTATAAAACGCTGCTGGTGGCCGTGAATGGCGATATGAAGCATCTCGCCGTCGCAGTCACGCCCGTGGCTGGGCAACTGGATCTGAAGAAAGTGGCCAAAGCGCTGGGAGCGAAAAAGGTAGATATGGCAGACCCAATGGTTGCGCAACGCACCACGGGTTATCTGGTGGGCGGGATCAGCCCGCTCGGGCAGAAAAAACGCCTGCCAACGCTGATTGACGCCCCTTCGCAGGAATTTGAAACCATCTATATTTCCGGCGGCAAGCGCGGGCTGGATATCGAACTGGCCGCAGGCGATCTGGCCAAAATGCTGGATGCGAAGTTTGCGAATATTGCGCGCAGGGATTAAAAGAAAAAGCCGGGTGGCGGCTGCGAGGTAAAAGCAAAACGGTAACAGACGTTACCGTTTTTTGTGTTCGCGCCCTCTCCCGGTGGGAGAGGGTTGGGGTGAGGGCATCAGGCCGCACAACTTTACTGCCAGCTCACCTCGCCTTTCGGCTCATACGCATTCACGTCGATCGGTGAATTCTGCTCGATAAACTGCTTCAGAACCTCGGCATCAATAAAGCCGGTATTCACATAGCCCGGTTTATTATCGATGTGCGGATAACCGTCGCCGCCCGTGGCGTTAAAGCTTAAGGTTGCCAGACGGTAGGTTTTCGCGGGATCAACCGGCTCACCCTTGATTTTGAGATCGTTGAGCTTGCCGTCTTTGGCCACAAAGCTGACGTTTGCGAATTGCGGATAGGCGCCAGAGTCCGGCTTCATCTGCGCCACGGCGGTAAGGTACTCAATCACCTCTTTCCCGCTCATATCGGCATAAACCACCACGTTGCCAAACGGCTGCACCTTCAGCACATCTTTATAGGTGATATTCCCGCCTTCGATGGAATCACGGATCCCGCCGCCGCTCATCACACCAAAATCAGCGCCGGTGCGCGCGATTTGTGCCGCCAGCACCAGGTGACCCATATTGGTCTGTACGAAACGGACTTTGCTGCGGTCCCCTTCCAGACGCCCGTTCAGCGTACCGATTTTCACGTCCAGCTGCGCTTTGCCTTTATTCTGGAACGGGGTTAAGAGAGAGAGCATCTGTGGGTTCTCGGGGATTTCCGGGGTGTAGAGTACGCGCTCACTTTTCCCGTCCGGATAGGTCACTTTTTTCTTCAGGTTGACCGGGATGAGCTGATAATGCACCAGTTTCATCTCGCCGTTACGGAACTCAAAGTCGGCACGGCCAACGTATTTACCCCACTCGTGCGCCTGCACAATCCAGATCCCGTTCTGACGGTCTGGTGCACACGGCGTGCCCGGAACATAATCCACCTGCTTTTTATTCTCCGAGGCCATGCACACCGGATCTTGTGAGTGACCACCCACAATCATTGCCAGCGAGCCCGCAGGGAGGCTGCGCGCCATTTCAACATCGCCCGGCGCGTTAGAACCATGCTCGCCGTTGTCGTAATGTCCCATATGGGTGGTGGCGATGATCACGTCCGGTTTTTCGTTTTGCTGCAACTCCTGAATCACCAACTTCGCTTCGTCTGCCGGTTTACGGAATTCGATATCGGTAAAGAACTCCGGGTTGCCAATTTTTGCCGTATCGTCCGTGGTGAGGCCAATCACCGCAATTTTCAGATCCTGACGCTTAAACAGCGCCCACGGTTTAAACAGGCGTTCACCGGTGCTTTTCTGATAGATATTGGCGGAGAGGAATGGGAATTTGGACCATTTTTCCTGCTGGCGCAGCACGCTCAGCGGGTTATCAAACTCATGGTTTCCGACGGCCATTGCATCGTAACCGATTAAATTCATACCGCGAAAATCAGGCTCAGCATCCTGTAAATCGGACTCCGGCACGCCGGTATTGATATCGCCACCCGATAACAGCAGCACGCTGCCCCCTTCGGCGGCAACCTCTTTACGAATGCCATCCACCAGCGTTTTTTGCGCGGAGAGACCATATTCGCCGTACTCGCTGCGCCAGAAATGGCCGTGGTGATCGTTGGTATGCAGGATCGTAATTTTATACGTTTTGTCTTTTTCATACGCCTGTGCGGGCTGGCTTGCCAGACCCCAGGCGGCGAGCAGCGCCAACGCGACGCCATGCTTCATTAACTTCATCTTCTCTCTCCCTGACCAATAGACAAACGCAAAAATTACAGTGAGTAACAAGAATAGACAAATAAGTTTTCATAATTGCGACTTTCTTCAAATGTCGCTGGCAGGTATGTTAGTTGGATAATAATTACCCCCTGCATTTTTCATCACTAACGACGTGGTATTTATGGCAATCAGTGAATCAACCCAGCCCGTTTCGGGCGCGCCGGCGTCGCCGCCACCCTCGCGCACCTCATTTAAAGTCTTAGGCGCTATTAGCCTCTCCCATTTGCTCAACGACATGATCCAGTCGCTGATCCTGGCGATTTACCCGCTGCTGCAGTCCGAGTTTTCATTAACCTTCGTGCAGATCGGGATGATCACCCTGACCTTCCAGCTGGCCTCTTCGCTACTGCAACCTATCGTCGGTTACTGGACGGATAAATATCCGATGCCGTGGTCGCTGCCGATTGGCATGTGCTTCACCCTGAGCGGGCTGGTGCTGCTGGCTATGGCGGGCAGTTTTGAAGCGGTGCTGCTTGCCGCCGCGCTGGTGGGGACCGGCTCGTCGGTCTTCCATCCGGAGTCCTCCCGCGTGGCACGTATGGCCTCCGGCGGGCGCCACGGGCTGGCGCAATCACTCTTCCAGGTGGGCGGTAATTTTGGCAGTTCCCTCGGCCCGCTGCTGGCGGCAGTGATCATCGCCCCCTACGGCAAGGGTAACGTCGCCTGGTTTGTGCTGGCCGCCCTGCTGGCGATCGTTGTGCTCGCCCAGATCAGCCGCTGGTATGCCGCACAGCACCGTGTAAACAAAGGCAAACCAAAAGTGACGGTTATCAATCCCCTTCCACGCAATAAGGTTATCCTGGCCGTGTCCGTGCTGCTGGTGCTGATTTTCTCGAAATATTTCTATATGGCGAGCATCAGCAGCTATTACACCTTTTACCTGATGCAAAAATTCGGATTATCGGTACAAAACGCGCAGTTCCATCTGTTTGCTTTCCTGTTTGCCGTCGCAGCAGGGACGGTGATTGGCGGGCCAGTCGGGGATAAAATTGGCCGTAAATATGTTATTTGGGGCTCTATCCTTGGTGTTGCCCCTTTTACCCTTATTTTGCCTTACGCCAGCCTTGAATGGACGGGCATTTTAACGGTGATTATTGGTTTTATTCTGGCTTCGGCGTTCTCGGCTATCCTGGTGTATGCGCAGGAGTTGTTACCGGGGCGTATTGGTATGGTTTCCGGGCTCTTCTTTGGTTTCGCCTTTGGCATGGGCGGCCTTGGTGCAGCCGTGTTAGGCATGGTTGCCGACCACACCAGTATCTTCCTGGTTTATAAAATCTGCGCTTTCCTGCCACTTCTGGGGATGTTGACCATATTCCTGCCTGATAATCGTCATAAAGCGTAATTTCATGGCTGCCAAAGTGAAACTTTGGCAGCCTGATGCCCTCATGGCATAAGGCTTTCCTGTTCATCCCTTCTCTGAATTTATCAAAACCTGCCTTTTCTGAGGCATATTGCCGTTTTATTCAAACTTCAACAATTATTCATAAACACAAAGGTAAAAATTGTCATAAACTATTACTCGGTTTTTGGTTTTCACCAAAATGGAACACCCACAACGAAAGGAGACGGAATGCACCACGCCACACCGCTTATCACCACCATTGTTGGTGGACTTGTGCTCGCTTTTATTCTCGGCATGATTGCCAATAAACTGCGTATTTCCCCTCTTGTGGGCTATCTGTTAGCCGGGGTACTGGCGGGACCGTTTACGCCTGGCTTCGTTGCGGATACCAAACTGGCACCTGAACTGGCGGAACTGGGCGTGATTCTGCTGATGTTTGGCGTGGGGCTGCATTTTTCCCTGAAGGACCTGATGGCGGTAAAGTCTATCGCCATACCGGGAGCGATCGCCCAGATAGGGGTGGCGACGCTGCTGGGCATGGCGCTTTCAGCCGTACTGGGCTGGTCGTTAATGACCGGCATCGTATTTGGACTGTGTCTCTCAACCGCCAGTACCGTGGTGTTGCTGCGCGCGCTTGAAGAGAGGCAGTTGATAGACAGCCAGCGCGGACAAATCGCAATCGGCTGGCTGATTGTTGAAGATCTGGTAATGGTGCTGACGCTGGTCCTGCTGCCTGCCGTCGCCGGAATGATGGAAAAAGACACCCTCGGCTTTGCCTCGCTGGCGCTGGATATGAGCATCACCATCGGAAAAGTGGTGGCGTTTATCGCCATCATGATGCTGGTAGGCCGCCGTCTGGTGCCGTGGATCATGTCGCGCAGCGCGGCCACCGGCTCGCGTGAACTGTTCACCCTTTCCGTCCTTGCGCTGGCGCTGGGGATTGCCTTTGGCGCAGTGGAGCTCTTTGACGTCTCCTTTGCCCTTGGCGCGTTCTTTGCCGGGATGGTGCTGAACGAATCCGAACTGAGCCACCGCGCGGCGCACGACACCCTCCCCCTGCGTGATGCCTTCGCGGTGCTGTTCTTTGTCTCCGTCGGGATGCTGTTTGATCCGATGATTCTGGTTCAGCAGCCGTTGGCCGTACTGGGGACGCTGGCGATTATCATCTTTGGTAAGTCGGTCGCCGCCTTTTTCCTGGTGCGAATGTTCGGCCACTCGCCGCGTACCGCTCTTACCATCGCCGCCAGCCTGGCACAGATTGGTGAGTTCGCCTTTATTCTGGCGGGCCTGGGGATGGCGCTGAACCTGCTGCCGCAGGCCGGG
This sequence comes from Enterobacter cloacae complex sp. 394F7, assembly GCF_057320385.1. Lineage (NCBI taxonomy): Bacteria > Pseudomonadati > Pseudomonadota > Gammaproteobacteria > Enterobacterales > Enterobacteriaceae > Enterobacter > Enterobacter cloacae complex sp. 394F7. Next base: position 220,116 of record NZ_JBXWCS010000003.1, read on the forward strand.
CAGAACCTGGTGCTGGCGGGAGCGATCCTCTCGATTATGCTGAACCCCGTGCTGTTCGCGCTGCTGGAAAAATATCTCGATAAAACCGAAACCCTTGAAGAGCAGACGCTCGAAGAGGCCATTGAAGAAGAGAAGCAGATCCCGGTGGATATTTGCAACCACGCCCTGCTGGTCGGCTTTGGCCGCGTGGGAAGCCTGCTCGGCGAGAAGCTGATGGCGCAGGGGATCCCGCTGGTGGTGATTGAAACCTCGCGCACCCGCGTCGATGAGTTGCGCGAGCGCGGTATCCGCGCGGTGCTGGGCAATGCGGCGAACGAAGAAATTATGAACCTGGCGCATCTGGACTGCGCCCGCTGGCTGCTGCTGACCATTCCAAACGGCTACGAAGCGGGTGAGATTGTGGCCACTGCACGTGAGAAATGCCCAACGATTGAGATCATTGCCCGCGCCCATTACGACGACGAGGTGGATTACATCACCGAACGGGGTGCGAATCAGGTGGTGATGGGTGAGCGCGAAATTGCGAATACGATGCTGGCGCTGCTGGCGAAGCCGCCGGTTGAAGAAGAGGTGACGGGCTAGCTTGTGCGGCCTGGTCCCCTCACCCCAGCCCTCTCCCCACAGGGGCGAGGGTGTTTGAGTTCCCTCTCCCCTGTGGGGAGAGGGTTAGGGTGAGGGGTTTTCTTTTACCTGTCCCAGTACGCCTCTTCGAGGCTGTCTTCCCTTTCCGGCAGGCCACGCGTTAAGCGCGGGGAGTGCTGGTTCAGCACCTGATAACTGACGCGGTTCGCGTATTTACACACCTGCGCCAGCGACGAATAGGTGAGCCAGCTGAACTTATGTTTGCTGGAATTCGGCACGTTGGTTTTGTGGTAGGCATTGGCGGTGATGTCATGCAGCAGTGCCGCCAGCGCGCCGTCGCCCGCGCCGTTGGTGTTCATGATCTTCTCCGGGCCGCCCATGTACGGGGCGATGTGCGAGTAGATCCGCAGCGGATTAACACAGTCTTTATAACGCATGCCACGGCTGAACTCATACTGGTTGAACTCGGCGATGGCGCCAGGCAGCAGCGGATGCTGGGTTTTGCGTTTGCTCTCTTCTTCCGTGAAGCCTGCCATATACAGCCCTACCGGTCCGGCGGTGCAGAGCACCAGATCCACCCAGTCCAGCGCTTTATCGGAGGCCAGCAGCGGATCGCTCTCGCCGGTGAGGGCCTCAGCTTCTTCTTCGTTCATCGCCAGAATCGAGACATGCTCTTTCAGGAAGGCCTGCCACCACTCCGGGTTGTCGGCAATCACAAATTTCGTTCCCAGCGTCAGGACCACCGGCACATCGTACTTTTTCGCGTACTCAATCGCCTTCATGGTGGCTTCCGGCATCGGCTCGCCCGGCTTGCAGCGCACCAGGTAGGAGGTGAGCACCAGCGCCGACGCGCCCGCAATCACCTCTTCGGGAATGCTCTCGGCACGCAGCTTGTTCATGTGGCCGGGGCTGATGGCAAAGGTACGCTCGCCGGATTCACCGATCAGCGTAAAGCAGCGGCCAATGGGGCCATCGACGCCCTGCAGATAGTTCAGGTCGGTACGGCTGGAGGTGTTGCACAGGTAACGGTAGGCGTAGCCACCAATTTCGATGTTGCTGCACATCACGCCGAGCAGCACTGAGCGATCGTCTGCCAGAACGGAGTAGTTGTGCATGGTATTGCCGATAGTGCCACCGGCAAACTGATGGGTGATCAGGTTGTCACGCACCAGCTCCTGATAGAGCGCCTCCGCAACGTCGTCTTCGATCACCAGCGAGTGGCCGGCGCTCAGACCGTAACGGGCGACAAACGCATCATCCACTTTCGCTTCAATGTCCACCAGCGTCTGATCGATACCGACGACCCATGCCGCGCTGGTTTCATTTTCAGGCTGGATTTGCTGCAGGAGCGGATCGCGGGCATCAACAGGGAAGTAGTGTTTGGATTTGCGTTTACCGGGAAATTTCATGGTCTGAACTGTGCATAGAATATGGGCCGGGAATGGTAGCACAAACCCGGCCCTGAGTGCGATCAGCGGCTGTTGGTCACCAACGAGACCATCATGTCGATATGTTCCGGAGCGTCGTTAAGTGCCGGAATGTACTCGTACTTCTCACCACCAGCCTCAAGGAAAAACTCCCGGTTTTGCACCGCGATCTCCTCCAGCGTTTCCAGGCAATCGGCCGAGAAGCCCGGCGACATCACCTGAATATGCTTCACGCCTTTCTCGCCGAGCATTTTGAGGGTTTCATCCGTATACGGTGTCAACCACGGCTCGCGACCAAAGCGCGACTGGAAAGTCATCATCACCTTCTCCGGCGGCAGGCCGAGCGCGGACACCAGCTCACGCGTGGTATCGCGACAGCGCTGCGGATAATCATCCCCTTCGTTAGCAAAACGCTGCGGAATGCCGTGATAGGACAACAGCAGCAGATCCGGCTCGCCGTGTTTTTCAAACGACGCGCGGGCACTGCTGGCAAGCGCTTTGATATAGAGTTCGTTATCGGCGTAGTCGCGTATAAAGGTCACGCCCGGAATGCGGCGGCGGGTCGCCAGAATGCGGGCCAGTTCGTCCCACACCGCAGCGACTGTCGAGCAGGAGTACTGCGGGTAGAGTGCCAGCACCACAATGTGCTCAACCCCCTGCGCCAGCAGCGCGTCGACCGCACTTTCCAGAGACGGTTTGCCATAGCTCATGCCGAGTGCGACAGGCATATCCGGCAGGCGGGCAGCCAGCGCTTTCTCCTGACGACGGCTGTAGACCATCAGCGGCGAGCCCTCTTCCATCCAGACAGACTGATAGAGTTTGGCGACGCGCGGTGAACGAATGGGCAGAATCACGCCACGCAGTAATGGCCACCACAGCAGTCTTGGGGTATCCACAACGCGCGTGTCGCTTAAAAATTGTCGCAGATAGCGTTTTACCGCCTCTGGCGTAGGTGCTTCTGGGGTGCCCAGATTGGCAAGCAGGATGCCGGTTTTCGCCTGACTCATTCACGCCTCTTAACCATTTGAATGGTTGTCAATTGTAGCGGAAATGCGTTTAAACGGAACCCATTGCTGTAATAGGTAAGATGAGAAATATTCTCACCCGGGGATCCGGGTGAGAGCAGTGCGATTAGCCGAGGATTTTTTCCAGCTCTGCACGAACGTCAGCCACGGCTTTGGTGCCGTCAACTTTCGCGTATTTGGTGTTACCCGCCTGCGCTTCTTTGGTGTAGTAGCCGATCAGCGGCGCAGTCATCTGATGGTATTCCACCAGGCGCTTACGCACGGTCTCTTCCTGATCGTCTTTACGGGTGGTCAGCTCTTCGCCGGTTACGTCGTCTTTACCTTCAACCTTAGGTGGGTTGAATTTAATGTGGTAAACGCGGCCAGAAGCAGCGTGCACACGGCGACCAACGATACGATCAACGATCAGCTCGTCTGGTACGTCGAACTCCAGCACGTAGTCTACGTTGATGCCCGCTTCTTTCATGGCGTCAGCCTGAGGAATGGTGCGTGGGAAGCCGTCCAGCAGGAAACCGTTACGGCAGTCTTCCTGAGCAATGCGCTCTTTGACCAGAGCGATAACCAGCTCGTCGGTCACCAGTTTGCCAGCGTCCATGATGTCTTTCGCTTGTTTACCCAGCTCAGAGCCAGATTTAACAGCGGCGCGCAGCATATCACCGGTGGAGATTTGCGGAATACCGTATTTCTCCATGATGAACTGAGCCTGAGTTCCTTTACCCGCGCCCGGAGCGCCAAGCAGAATAATACGCATTGCGAAAATCCCCTCAAAAGTCGATTCAATTTTTCAAAAGCGCTAAACAATACCACCAGAACGGATGCGGCTCAAGGAAGGCGGGAAGGCTGAAACGGTTAATGGGGGGAGATAATTTGGGGGAGTGCGGTCTGGAGCCCTCACCCCGGCCCTCTCCCACGGGGAGAGGGAGAAGACCAGGGGAGGCGTGGTCAATTACGCCAGCAGCAGCGCATTCACACGTTTAATGAAGAGGTTAGGATCTTCCAGCGTGCCGCGCTCGGCCAGCAGAGACTGATCCAGCAGCAGTTCAACCCACTCAGCAAAGCGGGTTTCGTCCTGGGTATCCGCCGCGCGTTTCACCAGCGGGTGATCCGGGTTCAGCTCGAAGATATATTTCACTTCTGGCATCGCCTGACCTGCCGCGGCGAACAGTTTCGCCATCTGGGTACCCATTTCGTCCGCATCGGTAGTCACAATCGCCGGCGTATCGGTCAGACGGTGGGTGAAGCGCACCTCTTTCACACGGTCGCCCAGCAGGGTTTTCACGCGCTCAACGAACGGCTCCAGCGCCTTCTCGGCTTCTTTCGCGCTTTCATCCACTTCATCCGCCAGCTTGTCGATGGATTCATCGGCTTTGGCAACAGACTGGAATGGCTTACCGTCGAACTCGGTCAGGTAGTTCATCATCCACTCGTCGATGCGGTCAGAAAGCAGCAGCACTTCGATACCTTTCTTACGCAGCAGCTCCAGGTGCGGGCTGCTCTTCGCCGCGGCGTAGCTGTCGGCGGTGATGTAGTAGATCTTCTCCTGCCCTTCTTTCATGCGGGAAACGTACTCTTCCAGCGACACGGTCTGCGCGGAGGAGTCAGTGTGCGTAGAGGCAAAGCGCAGCAGTTTGGCGATCGCTTCTACGTTCGCGGTATCTTCCGCCGGGCCTTCTTTCAGCACCAGGCCAAACTGCTTCCAGAAGGTCTGGTATTTTTCCGCGTCGTCTTTCGCCAGTTTTTCCAGCATCTGCAGCGTACGTTTGGTCAGCGCGTTACGCAGGTTGCGGGTCACGGTGCTGTCCTGCAGAATTTCACGGGAGACGTTCAGCGGCAGATCGTTGGAATCTATCAGGCCACGGACAAAGCGCAGGTAGTTCGGCATGAACTGCTCGGCGTCGTCCATGATGAAGACACGCTGAACGTAAAGCTTCAGACCGTGCTTGTGATCGCGGTTCCACATATCCCACGGTGCCTGCGACGGGATATACAGCAGGCTGGTGTACTCCTGCTTACCTTCCACACGGTTATGGCTCCAGGTCAGCGGATCGGTAAAGTCGTGGGCGATGTGTTTGTAGAACTCGTTGTATTCGTCGTCCTTGATTTCAGCCTTATTGCGCGTCCACAGTGCCTGCGCCTTGTTGATTTTCTCCCAGGAGACCACGGTTTCACCGTCTTTCTCTTCCTGTTTTTCAATCTCAACCGGCAGGGCAATGTGGTCGGAATATTTGCTAATGATGGAGCGCACGCGCCAGTCGTTCAGGAAATCGTCTTCGCCTTCGCGCAGGTGCAGGGTGATTTCGGTGCCGCGATCCGCTTTGGTGATGTCATCAACGGTGTATTCACCTTCACCTTTAGATTCCCAGAACACGCCGTTTTCCGCGCTGTCGCCCGCCGCACGTGTACGCACGGTGACTTTGTCCGCCACGATAAACGCCGAATAGAAGCCCACGCCGAACTGGCCGATCAGCTGGCTGTCTTTCGCCTGGTCAGAGCCCATTGATTCCAGGAACGCTTTGGTCCCGGATTTGGCGATAGTCCCGAGGTGGTCGATCACCTCGTCGCGGTTCATGCCGATGCCGTTATCGGCGATGGTCAGGGTACGGTTCTCTTTATTGAAAGAGACGCGCACGTGCAGCTCGCCGTCGCCTTCATACAGATCCGGGTTAGACAGCGCGCGGAAACGCAGCTTGTCCGCCGCATCGGAGGCGTTGGAAATCAGCTCACGCAGGAAGATTTCTTTGTTGGAATACAGGGAATGGATCATCAGGTGCAGAAGCTGTTTTACTTCTGACTGGAAACCACGGGTTTCTTGTCCTTTCATCTAAGTCGACCTCAACAATGCCATTTAATGGGGTTGTAAAACGTTGAGGGAGAGATGGGGATAAGCAGGGAAATTTTCAAGCGGAGGCTGCGAATGCCGCCTCCGTTTGGTCAGAAAATAATCTTGTGACGTCCGGCCAGAGAGTGCGACAGCGTGGTGCCGTCAACCATCTCCAGTTCGCCGCCAACCGGCACGCCGTGAGCGATACGGCTGGCGTCAACGCCGTACTGCGCGCACAGCTCGGCGATGTAGTTGGCGGTTGCCTCCCCTTCCACCGTGGGGTTGGTGGCGAGGATCACCTCTTTGATGGTCTCGGACTCCAGACGCTGTTCAAGGCGATCAAGACCGATATCATCCGGGCCAATACCGTCCAGCGGGGAGAGATGCCCCATCAGCACGAAATAGCGGCCAGAAAACTGCCCGGTTTGTTCGATGGCATAGATGTCCGCCGGACTCTCCACCACGCAAATCTGACCGTTCTCCTGACGACGCGGATTCGAGCAAATATTACAGACGTCCTGCTCGGTAAAAGTACGGCAATCCGCGCAGTGACCAATTTCTGACATGGCGCGGGTCAGAGCCTGCGCCAGGCGCATCCCGCCGCTGCGGTCGCGCTGCAATAGCGTAAACGCCATACGCTGCGCCGACTTCGGGCCTACGCCCGGCAGGCAGCGCAACGCTTCCATTAACTGCGTGAGCAGCGGACTGGTTTGCATCAGAACGGCATCTTGAAGCCCGGCGGCAGTTGCATACCGCTGGATACAGAGGCCATTTTCTCTTTCTGGGTTTCGTCGATACGGCGAGCGGCATCGTTAAACGCGGCTGCAACCAGATCTTCCAGCATCTCTTTGTCGTCTTCGAGCAGGCTTGGATCGATTTCAACGCGGCGGCAGTTATGCGCACCGTTGATGGTCACCTTGACCAGACCGGCACCGGATTCACCCGTGACTTCCAGCTGAGCGATCTCTTCCTGCATCTTCTGCATTTTTTCCTGCATCTGCTGAGCCTGCTTCATCAGGCCACCCAGACCGCCTTTTCCACCAAACATAGGCTTCTCTCTCTTTCACGTTTAACGATGACAACCGTAAGTCAGACTCACGATCAAATGGGGCGAATACTCTCTTCATCCAGATCGGCGTCGAAGAACCGGCGCAGGGTCTGGATGTTGTTATCCGCTATAATCGACTCACGCGCCTGCGCGAGTTTCTCTTCATAAATGGCCTGGCGCCACTCCAGTGGCGTTCGCACCGCCGGATTATCATCTTCAATGATAGTCAATTCAACCGGTACACCCTGCAATGTGGCCAGCGCCTCCGCCAGTGCTTTTTGTGCGCCGGGGGAGTTCAGGTGCCGTTGACCGGGACGCAGATGCAGACGCACCTGATTACCGTCCTGCTCTTTCCAGGCATTCAGCGCGACCTGCTCGACCAGCTTAGGCAGCTGCAGTTTACTGACCTCAGCGGCCCAGGCGTCACGCGCGATAGACTCTTCCGCGAGCTTCGCGGAAAGCTCCGGTGTTTTTTCATGCTCCAGCGCTTTCTTCAGCGCTTTTGGCGTGGCGACCTCTTTCTTCACCTCTTCGACGATGGTCGTCGACTTCCAGCGGTAAGCCTCTTCTTTCACCGGGGCTTTTTGCTCGAGCGCGGACGGTGCCGGGCGCGCCTGTACGCGCTCCGTTACCGAGGCCAGTCGTTCAAGCGCGGCGTTGTTAACCGGCCGCGCTCTTCCTGGCGCTGCCGGTTCACTCTTTTTTGGTTTGGTTGCTCCCTGCGCTCGCTGCAACTGGCTGCGGGCGGCAAGCACCGAACTGGTGGCATCCGACAGCGGTACATTTTGCGGCGGCGCTGCCGGCTGTGCTGGCACCTGCTGCGGGGACATCACTGCCGTTGGAGCGGTCGGGGCGAATGACTGCCGGGGCACTTCAGGCTCTGGCAGCGGCATACGCGGGTGGAACGCCAGCGCACGCAGCAGCGTCATTTCAACGCCCATTCTAGGATCCGGCGCAAACGGCAGCTCTTTACGGCCAATCAGCAAGGTCTGGTAATAAAGCTGTACGTCAGCAGGCGGCACGGTTCGCGCAAGTTCACGCATCCGCTGTTCAATGGCCGCCATATCCGCCCCCATTGCTGACGGAGAGAGCTGAAGCATCGCTACACGGTGCAGCAGGCTAAGCATCTCGACCAGCAGGGCTTCCCATTCGACGCCGCGGGCGGCGGCGGCGTTGACGAGCGACATCACCCGCTCACCGTTGGCGGCAATCATCGCTTCGATAAGCGAGAGCGCCTGATCGTCGTCCAGCGTGCCGAGCATGGTGCTGACCGCCTCCGTCGACAGTTTACCGTCACCGCTGGCAATAGCTTGATCCGTCAGGCTGAGCGCATCGCGCAGGCTGCCGTCCGCTGCACGGGCCAGCAGTTGCAGGGCGCGCGGCTCGTGGACAATGTTCTCTTCGTCGAGAATGTGTTCCAGCTGAGTACGGATCTGTTCAACGTCCAGCGCCTTCAGATGGAACTGCAAACAGCGCGACAGAATCGTCACCGGCAGCTTTTGCGGATCGGTGGTCGCCAGCAGGAATTTCACATGCGCAGGCGGCTCTTCCAGCGTTTTCAGCAGGGCGTTGAAGCTGTGACGTGACAGCATGTGCACTTCATCGATCAGATAGACCTTGAAGCGGCCACGCGCCGGGGCGTACTGCACGTTATCCAGCAGGTCACGGGTATCTTCAACTTTGGTGCGCGAGGCGGCGTCGATCTCGATCAGATCGACAAAGCGCCCCTGCTCGATCTCACGGCAGTTGTCACACACGCCACACGGCGTGGCGGTGATCCCGGTTTCGCAGTTCAGACCTTTTGCCAGCAAACGGGCAATAGAGGTTTTACCGACGCCGCGGGTACCGGAGAAGAGATAGGCGTGATGGATACGACCTAGCGACAAGCCGTTCGCCAGGGCCGTCAGCACATGTTCCTGACCGACAACGTCGGCAAAGGTTTGTGGTCGCCATTTACGGGCTAACACCTGATAACTCATGGGCAGGCTCTGCAACGCTGGAAGGTGAATTAATGGAGGGGAATGCTATCACAACCTCACCCATTGAGCGAGGTTGTGAGAAACGGGATTAATGACCCGGGAAAGGCACCAGGCTGTAGCTGGTAATACCCTGTTTTTCCAGGCGCTGTTCGCCGCCCAGATCGAACAGATTGATGATGAAGGCCGCGTCGGTCACTTCACCACCCAGGCGACGAATCAGCTTCACGGTCGCTTCGATAGTGCCACCGGTTGCCAGCAGATCGTCCACCACCAGCACTTTGTCGCCAGGCTTAATGGCATCGACGTGGATTTCCAGCTGATCGGTGCCGTATTCCAGCTCATAGCTCTCCGCGATGGTTTCACGCGGCAGTTTGCGCGGCTTACGCACTGGCACAAAACCTACGCCCATTGCCAGCGCCACCGGTGCGCCAAACAGGAAGCCACGGGCTTCGGTACCTACTACTTTGGTGATCCCGGCGTTTTTATAACGCTCTACCAGCAGTTCAATGCTGAGCGCGTACGCTTTCGGGTCTTCCAGCAAGCTGGTGACATCACGGAAAAGAATGCCAGGTTTTGGATAGTCCTGGATGCTTTTGATGCTGTTTTTCAGATATTCAAGCTGCTGTGCAGTTGCGGTCATCGGTTTGTGCCTAAATGAAACAGTGTTACTCACAGCGCGCAAAGAGGCGGTAAAGGTAACAATTGTTTAACCTTTAACCAGGCGCGCCTGTGCTCGAAAACGGTCGAATTTACTGGCTGCGCGCAATAATTGCAACAGCCATTATAAGGCTTCAGTGCTTTTGTTGCTTTTCATCAACCACGGGGATCCGCCACATGAAGATAAGCAGGCAGGTCAGGATAACCAGCAGCAGGATCCGCACCCACATCATTTTCACCAGCCATAATGAAATGGCGAAGGTGATGAGGATGACTGCAATCGCACGCGGCTTTGCGCCAGGCGGCATGGCCCGGTGTTTCTGCCAGTGGCGCAGATAGCCGCCAAACCACGAGCGATACAGCAGCCAGTGATGAAAACGCGGGGATGAGCGGGCAAAACACCAGGCTGCCAGCAGAATAAACGGCGTCGTGGGCAAAAGTGGCAAAACCACGCCCAGGGTGCCTAACACTACCGCCAGCCAGCCAATGATGATTAAAATAGTACGCTGCATAATGCGAATCGTTATCAAACTGAACGGCTACTTTACCACTGGAGCGCGCCTTGAAAATAGCCCTGCTTTTAGAGACGCTGCAAAATCAGCTCGTTGCCCTGCGCACGCAGGCGTCACCGCTGATGCAGCATGCGACGCTCAAACCGCGCTTTGACCGGCAGTTATTTCATACCCGAAGTACACTGATGAAAGACTATCTTGACGAAGCGCAGACCAACCTCGATGAACTGCGTCAGGCCGTGAATGACGGTAAACATGAGCAGGTGGCCTGGCTTGCGGAGCACCTCACCAGCCAGATCACCGCCCTGCACCGGGAGATCGCAGCCTGGCCCCTGCGCAGCTGGGACAGCGCGTCACCGGGCCTCGGAAAATGGCAGCGCAAACGGCTGGAGCACCAGGAGTTTGAACGCCGTCTGTTTGAGATGAAGCGCGAGCGGGAAGCGCGTCTGAACAACAGTGAAACGCTGGAAGAACAGCAGATACTAATGCGCGAGATTGACGCGCTGGAAGGACGTCTTGTCCGTTGCCGTCAGGCGCTGGAGGAGATAGAACGCGTGATTGAACGCCTGACCCGTTAAAAGGAGCCACACATGTCGCTGGAAAATGCCCCGGATGAGGTCAAACTGGCCGTCGATTTGATTATGCTGCTGGAGAATCATGAGATCCCGGCTGAGACGGTGCTGAAGGCGCTGGAGATTGTGCGGCGGGATTTTGAGGGAAAGGTGAAGGCCGGTTGCCCTCACCCTAACCCTCTCCCACCGGGCTGAGGAATCCCCAGAAAATTAGATATGGATAAATGGTTGTTTATTGTTCAAAAATGGAGCTAAAAACAACCGATAACTCGACAGAAGATGCACATTTATGAGCGTTTTCTGTCTGTCTACGAGCTGAGTGAATCTAACTGCTCGCAAAATATTCATTCTAATCCTCTGAAACCACTAATAAAAAATTAGTGGGGATTCCTCAGCCCACCGGGAGAGGGAAAATAGTTCAGGCGGGAGTCGGATCGTCACCCTTAATCTCACGCTTCACTTCCGTATGCTCGTCACCTTTCTCGTTATGCAGGTGAACCTCAAGCTGGTTGAAAGCAATATTGATATTGTTTTCACGGCACAGACGGTCGATGGAGCGGTTCAGTTCATCCACGGTGTAGCTGCGATCGCGAAGCTCACGCACGTATAAACGCAGCTCGTGATCCAGCGTGCTCGCCCCGAAGGTGGTGAAGAAGACGTCTGGCGCCGGCTCGTGCATAACCTTTGGATGCTCTTTTGCGGCCTTCAGCAATACCTCTTTCACCTTATCCAGATCCGAACCGTAGGCTACGCCGAGGCGGATCACCACACGCGTAGTCGTATCCGAGAGCGACCAGTTGATCAAACGCTCGGTCACGAACGCTTTGTTCGGGATGATCACCTCTTTGCGATCGAAGTCGGTAATAGTGGTCGCACGAATGCGGATCTTGCTGACGGTACCGGAGAAGGTCCCGATGGTCACCGTATCGCCAATTCGCACCGGACGTTCGAACAGGATGATCAGGCCGGAAACGAAGTTACCGAAAATCTCCTGCAGGCCAAAACCGAGACCCACAGAGAGCGCTGCCGCCAGCCACTGCAGTTTGTCCCATGACACGCCCAGCGAGCCGAAGACCGTCATCGCCCCGACAATAATGATGACGTAGTTAAGGATGGTGGTAATGGCATAGGACGCCCCCTGACGCAGGTTCAGGCGCGACAGCACCAGCACCTCCAGCAGACCCGGCAGGTTTCGAATCAGCGCCCAGGCCACCATCGACGACACCACCGCAAACAGCAGGCTGCCCATGGTGACGCTCTTCATCACCGCAGCGCCTGCTTCGGTCCCGCTGTACTGCCAGAGAGTGATACTGTCGAGATAGGCAAAGACGGTAATCAAATCAGACCAGATGGCCCAGAACATCACCGCGAACAGGGCGATCATCACCAGCATGGTGATACGCAGCGTCTGCTGGTTAACCTGCTCCAGCGCGATGGTCGGCTCTTCCTGCGGCTCTGCGCCTTCAGCGCCCTCTTTCACCTGATGCTGACGACGCGCAATGGCGCGGCGATAAGCGATACGGCGAGCCGCCACGCTCAGGCCGCGCAGCACGGTCTGGTAGAGCAGGTTCCAGACAATCACCAGATAGACGGTTTCTATCCAGCGGCCGGACAGGCGCAGCGTGGTGTAGAAGTAGCCCGTCGCCGTGAGCACCATCAGCGCCAGCGGAATGATTGCCAGCACCGTGACGGTGGCGAGGCGCAGGTTGTGGGACTCTTTATCACGCCAGCTATCGCGGCACATCGGCCACATCAGGATGGCAATCAACAGCAGGTTCAGCAGAATGACCAGCTGACCCAGAACGTCATCCATCAGATGCAGCGGAGAAAGCTCGGAAACCACCGACCAGAAGTGCAGCGGCAGGAGCGCCAGGCTGATGCGGACAATCTGACGACGCCAGTGGCTGGTCAGTTGCTGTGGCATATTGAAGTGACGCACCGCCACGCCGTCTTTTTCCAGCACCTTCCAGCACAGACCAAACACCAGCCAGAACAGGGCCAGCTTTTTACTGAAAGCCCACAGCAAATCGCTGACGTTGAGCTGCATGGTGAGCAGGATCAGGCCAACAGCCAGGATGATCAGGCACACCGGCAGCGCGCGAATGAGATCGATCAGAATCGCTTTTGGCGTATGCAGCTGGCTGTCATTTCGCAGTTGCCCCACTTCTGAGGCCAGCTTCGCCTGATAGTTCTTCAGCCATCCCAGACGCCAGCGGATCACGCCCGCAATCAGCAGCAGCGGTAATCCCGCCAGGAAGGCAATCATCACCGCGGGCCAGGCTTTCTCCCAGTTCCCGGTGATTTTCATGCTTTTAATCTGCGTTTTCAGCGTTTCGGGGAAGGATTTAACCCAGTCCCAGTCCATCGGTTTGTTGCTGTTAACCCAGAAAATCTGCTGGGTTAAAATCTCCTGCAGACTTTTAGAAACGCTCACCAGCTGCTGCTGGTTGATCTGCAGGTTAATCGCCATCATCAGCTGGTTACCCAGCTGTTTATTGAGCTGGTCAAGCAGCTCGCGGCGCATATCCACCACCTGCAACAGTGCGTCGTGCACTTCCGGGTTCACTTCACTGGAGTGGCCCTCTTCTATTTTAGCGACAAAGGTATCGCTCTGGAAAAGGGCATCACGCTGCTGGTTGACGTCAAACTGTTCCAGACGTAAATCCGCAATGCGGTTGGTCATGTCCTCCAGCTCGTCGGCAGAGGGCAGCGTCTGCTGTTGCTGATAAAGAATGCGTGACAGCAGAAGGCTGCCTTTCAGCACCGCAATTTGCTCTTTGATGTTACGTTCCGCCTGGAGCGCGCGGTCCAGCCAGTTTTTAACTTTAATGTTCTGTTGAACCAGCGAGTTACCGTTTTCGGTCGCCTGAATCAGGCGCTCGCTCAGCTGATGGTTCGCGTCGAGCTCCTGCTTCACCAGCGGATTGGCCTGGATGCGGGCGGTTTCGTCCGGCGATACCGCCTCCTGGGCGGTTTTTTCCGTCAGCGTCAGGCGCTTGCTGTTCACCGCCTCCTGCAACAGCTGAAGCTGATGTTCCAGACGGTTAATGTTGGCGGTCACGTAATCACGCTGTTTTTGTAGCGTGTCCTGCAGCACCGTATTCCCTTCCAGGCTTTTACGCTGCTGTTCAATTTGCGCATTCAGTAACGACTGCTGAACCAGCAGCAGCGTTTGCTGCGTCGGGCGCAGCGTGCCTTCACCCACCGTGGTGCCGTTCAGGCGATTGCGGATTTGCTGCAGCTGCTGAGACGCGGCGTACATCGCGTTTTGCACGCGCTCGGGCTGAGTCTGCAAAGAGACAAGCTGACTGTTGTAGGTGGCGAGATCCGACTGTGCGGTTTGCAGGTCGTCGAGCAGTTGTGCGACGCGCGACTCCAGCTGACGCAGCGACAGCGTTGCCAGCGTTTTGCGCGTTTCGTCGTCGTTATCCACGTCGCTCAGGGCATTTAGCGAATCCGTTGCCTTACGCATGTTTTCCGGCGCCTGCGCCACCTTCTGACGAAGCTGGGTGGTTTCCGCTTTGACGCGCTCAATTTTATCCAGTGATTCCAGCGTTTCCGTCAGATCCTGCTGAACGAGTTTGTCCTGAGGCGTAAGATCTTTTTGTTTATTCAGGGCGTCGAGCTGCGACTGGACATCAGCACGGGATGGAATGTCATTGCCGTTATCGGCGCGGGCCCAGGAAAGCGGTGCCGTTGCGAAGAAAAACAGCGTCGCGAAGAGTAGTGCAAGAACAGGATGTTGCGAGCGATTGGTGTGCAGCATAGTCGTGAGTGATGTCAGAAGATGACCGAAAATAGTCCGGCGTGCAGAATATCACGCTCGCCTGAAGCAGAATAGCGCGAACGTGAGCCTCTGAGATAAATCCTGGAAATGGCTCAGGCAGTGAGCGAAGGCGCGTCGCTGCGCAGCGTCGGGCAGAGCTGTAGCATTTCCAGTAAAATCGCCACGTAGCTGCGGGCCTCCGCTTTTAAGTCAAAGGATTGCGGGGCAAAAAGCCAGTTTTCCATCAGGCCCGAAATGTAGCTGCGCATCAGAATAGCCGCCCGGCGGGTCAGGAGATTGGCCGGTAGCAGTTTAGCCTGCATGCACTGGTTCAGGTTCTGTTCAATGCGGTCATAGCTTTCCAGGCTAAGGCTGCGTTGCGCCTGCTGCACAACAGCCATCTCTCCCACAAACTCACATTTATGGAAAATAATTTCCATCATTAACCGACGGCGCTCTTCAACTACCGTCGCTTCAAGGATATATACTAATATTTCTCTTAATACTGAGAGTGGATCGTCAGGGAATTTTGCCCGATACTCACTCTCGAGATCGCTAATGCTGGACTCTGAAAGCTCCCAGATTTCACTGAACAGATCTGACTTGTCTTTAAAATGCCAGTAAATCGCTCCCCGCGTAACGCCAGCGGCCTGAGCAATCTGTGCCAGCGAGGTTGACGAAACACCCTGCTGAGAAAACAAACGGATTGCCACATCCAGAATGTGTTGTCGGGTTTCAAGTGCTTGTTGTTTGGTTTTTCGTGCCATAAGTGGGTGAATTTACAGGCGTCAGATTTACATACATTTGTGAATGTATGTACCATAGCATGACGATAATATAAACGCAGCAATGGGTTTTTGGACTCAGGACCATTGATCAATTTGAAATCGGACACTCGAGGTTTACATATGAACAAAAACAGAGGGTTAACGCCTCTGGCGGTCGTTCTGATGCTCTCAGGCAGCTTAGCGCTTACAGGATGTGACGACAAACAGGCTCAACAAGGAGCGCAGCAGATGCCAGAAGTTGGCGTTGTGACGCTCAAATCCGAACCTCTTCAGATCACCACCGAATTGCCTGGCCGCACAAGTGCTTATCGCATTGCAGAAGTTCGTCCTCAGGTGAGCGGCATTATCCTGAAACGTAACTTTACCGAAGGCGGCGATGTGCAAGCCGGTGAGTCTCTTTATCAGATTGATCCCGCAACGTATCAGGCGTCGTATGAAAGCGCGAAAGGCGACCTGGCGAAAGCGGAAGCGGCGGCCAAAATCTCTCAGCTGACGTTGAATCGTTACAAAAAACTGCTCGGTACGCAGTACATCAGCCAACAGGACTACGACACAGCCCTGGCGGATGCACAGCAGGCTAACGCGGCCGTTGTGGCAGCAAAAGCAGCTGTCGAAACCGCGCGCATCAACCTGGCCTATACCAAAGTGACCTCCCCTATCAGCGGTCGTATTGGTAAGTCCTCCGTGACCGAAGGGGCACTGGTGCAAAACGGTCAGGCCACAGCGATGGCAACCGTGCAGCAGCTTGATCCGATCTACGTTGACGTGACGCAGTCCAGCAACGATTTCCTGCGACTGAAACAAGAGCTGGCAAACGGCACCCTGAAGCAGGAGAACGGTAAAGCCAAAGTGGAGCTGGTCACTAACGACGGCATCAAATATCCACAGGCGGGTACGCTGGAATTCTCCGATGTGACGGTCGACCAGACCACCGGTTCCATCACCTTACGTGCGATCTTCCCGAACCCTGACCACACCCTGTTGCCAGGTATGTTCGTTCGCGCACGTCTGGAAGAAGGCACTAACCCAACCGCACTTCTGGTTCCACAGCAGGGTGTGACCCGTACGCCACGCGGCGATGCGAGCGCACTGGTTGTTGGTGCTGGTGACAAAGTCGAAATGCGCAATATCACTGCTACGCAGGCGATTGGCGATAAATGGCTGGTGACGGAAGGTCTGAAAGATGGCGATCGCGTGATTGTTACTGGTTTGCAAAAAGTTCGTCCTGGCGCTCAGGTAAAAGCACAGGAAGTGAAGTCTGACGATAAACAACAAGCTTCGGCCGCTGGCCAGTCAGAACAAACCAAGTCTTAACTTAAACAGGAGCCGTTAAGACATGCCTAATTTCTTTATCGATCGCCCCATATTCGCATGGGTGATCGCCATTATTATCATGCTGGCCGGGGGACTTGCGATCCTGAAGCTGCCTGTTGCGCAATATCCGACCATTGCGCCACCGGCGGTGACGATCTCCGCAACCTACCCGGGGGCTGATGCGAAAACGGTGCAGGATACCGTTACGCAGGTTATCGAACAGAACATGAACGGTATCGATAACCTGATGTACATGTCCTCAAACAGTGACTCCACCGGTACGGTCCAGATCACCCTGACCTTCGAGTCAGGTACCGATGCGGACATCGCGCAGGTGCAGGTGCAGAACAAACTGCAGCTGGCGATGCCACTGCTGCCGCAGGAAGTACAACAGCAGGGTGTGAGCGTCGAGAAATCGTCCAGTAGCTTCCTGATGGTTGTTGGCGTTATCAATACCAACGGCACCATGACGCAGGAGGATATTTCCGACTACGTGGGCGCCAACATGAAGGACGCCATCAGCCGTACTTCCGGTGTGGGTGACGTTCAGCTGTTCGGTTCCCAGTACGCGATGCGTATCTGGATGGATCCGAACAAACTGAACAACTTCCAGCTGACGCCGGTTGACGTCATCAACGCCATTAAAGCGCAGAACGCCCAGGTGGCAGCCGGTCAGTTAGGCGGTACACCGCCGGTGAAAGGCCAGCAGCTTAACGCGTCTATCATCGCGCAGACCCGTCTGACCTCCGCCGATGAGTTCAGCAAAATTCTGTTGAAAGTGAATCAGGACGGTTCGCAGGTTCGCCTGCGTGACGTGGCTAAAGTGGAACTGGGTGGCGAAAACTACGACATCATTGCGAAGTTTAACGGCAAACCGGCTTCCGGTCTGGGTATCAAACTGGCGACCGGTGCTAACGCCCTGGACACCGCAACGGCTATCCGTGCAGAGCTGAAGAAGATGGAACCGTTCTTCCCGTCAGGTCTGAAGATCGTTTATCCCTATGACACCACGCCGTTCGTTAAAATTTCGATTCACGAAGTGGTTAAAACCCTGGTAGAAGCGATCATCCTCGTCTTCCTGGTGATGTATCTGTTCCTGCAGAACTTCCGCGCGACGTTGATCCCAACCATCGCCGTACCGGTCGTCCTGCTCGGAACCTTCGCCATACTGGCGATATTTGGCTACTCGATAAACACCCTGACGATGTTCGGGATGGTGCTCGCCATCGGCTTGCTCGTGGATGACGCCATCGTGGTCGTAGAAAACGTCGAGCGTGTTATGGCGGAAGAAGGTCTGCCGCCGAAGGAAGCAACCCGTAAATCCATGGGTCAGATCCAGGGCGCGCTGGTCGGTATCGCGATGGTGCTGTCCGCGGTATTTATTCCGATGGCCTTCTTCGGGGGCTCTACCGGTGCGATTTACCGTCAGTTCTCCATCACCATTGTTTCTGCGATGGCGCTGTCGGTACTGGTGGCGTTGATCCTGACGCCAGCGCTGTGTGCCACCATGCTGAAACCGGTTCAGAAAGGCGGTCACGGCGAGCATAAAGGGTTCTTCGGCTGGTTTAACCGCATGTTTGATAAGAGCACGCACCACTACACCGACAGCGTAGGCAACATTCTGCGCAGCACCGGTCGTTATCTGCTGCTCTATATCATCATCGTGGTCGGCATGGCCTATCTGTTCGTGCGTCTGCCAAGTTCGTTCCTGCCTGATGAAGACCAGGGCGTGTTCCTGACAATGGCGCAGCTTCCGGCGGGTGCATCGCAAGAGCGTACCCAGAAAGTGCTGGATGAAGTGACGGACTACTACCTCACCAAAGAAAAAGCGAACGTTGAATCGGTGTTTGCGGTTAACGGCTTTGGCTTTGCGGGTCGCGGTCAGAACACCGGTATTGCCTTCGTCTCTCTGAAAGACTGGTCTGAACGTCCGGGCGAAGAGAATAAGGTGGAGGCTATCACCGGCCGTGCAATGGGCACCTTCTCGCAGATAAAAGATGCGATGGTCTTCGCCTTTAACCTGCCAGCGATTGTTGAACTGGGTACCGCGACCGGTTTCGACTTCCAGCTGATTGACCAGGGCGGTCTGGGCCACGAGAAACTGACTCAGGCGCGTAACCAGCTGTTTGGCGAAGTGGCTAAACACCCTGACCTGCTGGTCGGCGTGCGTCCTAACGGCCTGGAAGATACGCCGCAGTACAAGATCGACATCGACCAGGAGAAAGCGCAGGCGCTGGGTGTATCCATCAGCGACATCAATACCACACTGGGCGCAGCCTGGGGCGGTAGCTACGTTAACGACTTCATCGACCGCGGTCGTGTGAAGAAAGTGTACGTGATGTCTGAAGCGCAATACCGTATGTTGCCGAACGATATCAACAACTGGTACGTTCGCGGCAGCGATGGCCAGATGGTGCCGTTCTCAGCCTTCTCGACGTCGCGTTGGGAATACGGTTCACCGCGTCTGGAACGTTATAACGGGCTACCATCCATGGAAATTCTGGGTCAGGCCGCGCCGGGTCGAAGCACCGGTGAAGCCATGAACCTGATGGAAGAGTTAGCCAGCAAGCTGCCTGCGGGTATTGGCTATGACTGGACCGGTATGTCCTATCAGGAACGTCTGTCCGGTAACCAGGCCCCTGCCCTGTACGCCATTTCACTGATTGTGGTGTTCCTGTGTCTGGCGGCACTGTATGAGAGCTGGTCAATTCCGTTCTCCGTTATGCTGGTGGTGCCATTGGGGGTTATCGGTGCGCTGCTGGCTGCAACGTTCCGTGGGCTGACCAACGACGTGTACTTCCAGGTAGGCCTGCTGACAACCATTGGCTTGTCGGCGAAGAACGCGATACTTATCGTTGAATTCGCCAAAGATCTGATGGAGAAAGAAGGTAAAGGCCTGATCGAAGCCACGCTTGAAGCTGTTCGTATGCGTCTGCGCCCTATTCTGATGACCTCACTGGCATTTATCCTCGGGGTACTGCCGCTGGTTATCAGCTCTGGTGCGGGTTCCGGCGCACAGAACGCGGTAGGTACCGGGGTAATGGGCGGTATGATCACCGCGACCGTACTGGCTATCTTCTTCGTACCGGTGTTCTTCGTGGTGGTTCGCCGCCGCTTCAGCCGGAAGAATGAAGATATTGAACACAGTCATTCGGTAGAACCTCACTGATACCGGTTTCACATGATAAAAAGGCCGCATTAGCGGCCTTTTTCATTTCTGAAAAAAATCATAAAATACGCTTATTGTCGTTTTATTTATTTTATGCCATGTTTAAAAGGCATATCATAATTAGCAGAAAACTTAATGGGCGAACTCAGGATTGTTTTAATTCCATTTCGCCGCTTAACTTATTAGGAATATTCCTAATAACAAGTCCATACAAAGAAAATTCTGAATCCGGACTTTTTCCGCGTGTTTACGCTAAATCAATGAAACGTAAGGAAGCGAAAAAAAACCAGCGTTAATTTGGATAAAAGTGTTCACCTTAGGATGTACTATTGCGTAAACGCTCGCAGACTCTGATTTTAATTGTAATTTTTCGTAATAGCGCGGTGAAATCCTGATCAGAGTGGCTTATAGTTAGAGTGAACAGGAGCACAGCACCCGTAGAGCTAAGTAGGTTGTATCCATCCCGACAATGATGTTCGGTGAGTAAGAAATCACTCAGAAGGGGATGCGCTATGGACGAGTACTCGCCAAAAAGGCATGATATCGCGCAGTTGAAATTTCTCTGCGAATCCTTGTACCATGACTGCCTTGCCAATCTTGATGAAAGTAATCATGGCTGGGTGAACGATCCAACATCGGCCATCAATTTGCAATTGAATGAGTTGATAGAGCATATCGCGACCTTCGCACTTAATTATAAAATTAAGTACAATGAAGATAATAAACTGATTGAGCAAATTGACGAATACCTGGATGACACCTTTATGTTGTTCAGCAGCTACGGCATTAACGCGCAGGATTTGCAGAAATGGCGTAAATCTGGAAACCGGCTATTCCGCTGTTTCGTCAACGTGAGCAGAGCTAACCCTGTTAGCCTTTCCTGTTAAAATTATTACAATGACTAAGGTGAATTTATGTCTGATAAACCACTCACAAAAACCGATTATTTGATGCGCTTACGACGTTGTCAGTCAATTGACACTCTCGAACGCGTGATTGAAAAAAATAAATACGAGCTTTCTGATAATGAACTGACCGTATTTTATTCAGCCGCTGACCATCGTCTTGCCGAGCTGACCATGAATAAACTGTATGACAAAATCCCTCCTTCCGTGTGGAAATTTGTCCGTTAGTTGTTGCAGTGTGTCTGTAGAGGTTCTACGCCACTCTCTTAGTTGTTTATACCTTTCGAATTACGATCCCGGTGTTAAAGCCAGGTCTCCGTGTAAAACGTGATCATTAGCAACAATGTTGTGACTTTAGTCACACGCGCTTTTCGGGAACGTTCCCTTCCTGGCTTATCCCGATTACCCTGCGGTAATCGAACCCAGAGAGGCATCCTATGAGCGTAGAAAAACAGAAAATGATTGCGGGTGAACATTACCGTCCTGGTGATGAAACATTACGGGCCGACCGACTGCGCGCCCGCCATCTGGTTCACCGCTATAACCACTCCGCCCCCGATGAGAAAACAGAACGCCAGAAGATTCTGGCGGAACTGCTGGGGCAAAGTGAAGGGGCTTATATTGAGCCAGCTTTCCGTTGTGACTATGGCTATAACATTTTCCTGGGCAAAGAATTTTACGCTAACTTCGACTGCGTGATGCTCGATGTCTGCCCTATTCATATTGGTGATAACTGTATGCTCGCGCCAGGCGTGCATATTTATACGGCCACCCACCCGCTGGATGCCGAAGAACGCAACAGCGGAGTGGAATACGGTAAACCCGTGCGCATTGGCAATAATGTCTGGATCGGCGGACGAGCGGTGATTAACCCGGGCGTCACGGTGGGGGATAATGTGGTGATTGCCTCCGGCGCTGTGGTGACAAAAGATGTCCCGGCCAATGCCGTCGTCGGGGGTAATCCGGCGAAAATTATCAAAATGCTGTGAGGGTATGGGGAGTCAACTGTTATGGTCTTTCAGCGCGTAACTGTTACTTTTTTCAGTCAAATGGCTCCCCTAAAATAGGCAGATCCCCTGTATTCAACAATCATGAAGGCAAAAAATGACCGAAATACAGCGCCTGCTTACCGCCACCATCGACGATCTCAACATCCGCGAAAAGCGCGATAATCGCCCGCGCTTTAGCATTAGCTTTATTCGCAAACATCCAGGCCTGTTTGTCGCAATGTATGCCGCCTGGCTGGCAACGCTGATTGTCATGCTGAAATCCGAAACGCTGGTGGACTCCGTCTGGCTGCTTGTGGTGCTGTTTGTGGTATTTAACGCGTTTTTCTTTTTTGACGTGCATCCGCGCTATCGTTATGAAGATATCGACGTGCTCGATTTCCGGGTCTGCTACAACGGCGAGTGGTACAACACCCGTTTTGTCCCGCCGGAGCTGATCGACAGCATTCTGCACTCCCCTGCGGTAGAAACCGAACAAAAAGAGAAACTGCAAAAAATGGTCTCAACCAAAGGCCAGCTCTCTTTCTATGATGTCTTTACCCTTTCCCGCCCTGCTGTTGCGTGATCAGTATCTGTATGCGTCGGATAGCCGACGCATACAGTGAAGCCGATGTGTTCCCGTAGCCTAATACCAGACCGCTCTGCCCCTGTTTTGTATCAAGGTAATACCCGCTCAATGCCGCTGGAGCCAGCTGATACGCCCTGGCCTGTTCCACCAGTTGCCTGTCGTCGATTCCGTCAATCGCCACCGTCAGATGCATGCCCCCTTCCCCCGCCAGAACCCGGTGTGGTACATGAAGCTCCGCATTCAGAGCCTCACGCAGCTGTCGGTAGCGTTTACGATAGAGACGACGCATGGCTGCCAAATGGCGCGCATAGTGGCCCTCTTCAATGAACAGCGCCAGGGTACGCTGCTCGGCGCGATGCCCGCCGCGCAATAACGAACCGATGGCCGGGCGTGCCGCTTTCGCCAGCGCCGGGGGGAAAACCATAAACCCCATTCTGAGCGACGGGAATAACGTTTTGCTGAATGTTCCCAGATAAACAACGGGCGCATGGTTAATCATTCCCAGCATCGCCGGTACCGGCTCACCGCTATAACGAAACTCGCTGTCGTAATCATCCTCGATAATCCAGGCGTTATGTTGTCGCGCCACATCCAGTAACGCCAGACGCCGCCGCGCGCTGAGGACACTTCCGTACGGAAACTGATGTGAAGGTGAAGTAAAAATAAGCGAAGGGGACGGCGCATCTGTTCCTTCCCAGCACATGCCCTCTCCATCAACCGGTATTCCCGTTATGGCTAAACCCGCTTTCACAAAGGCGCTTTTTGCGCCGGCATAGCCGGGATCTTCCACCCAGGCAACATCGCCCGGCTCACTCAACAGCAGGGTGCAGAGGTTCACACCTTCCAGTGCGCCTTCGGTGATCACAATCTGGCTGGCGTCGCAGTCAATCCCGCGGGAAAGCGCAAGGTGGCGGGCAATGGCCGCCCGCAAAGCAGGTTCCCCGGCGGGATCGCCGTAGCCCAACAGGGCACTTCCCTCCTCCCGCAACACGCGATCGTACAGGCGCCGCCAGAGCGGCAAGGGAAAATAGTTGATGGCCGGTGTCCCCGGCGTAAAGGCCAGAACCGGCGTGCTACGCGGTACAGGGGCAGGCAGTGCGCTAACCCGTCCGGCAAGCGCAACCGCAGGTGCCGGTAAATCCTGCGCGAGCTGACGGGCCGCCAGCGGTGCCACCCGCGTTCCCTGGCGGCTACGCAACAGATACCCTTCGAGGGTGAGCTGTTCCAGTGCCCCATTAACGGTGTTTCGGGAAAGGGAGAGGTGCCCGGCCAGCGTCCTGGAACCAGACAGGCGACTACCGGACTGTAACCTGCCGGACAATATGTACTCCCGCAATGAAAGATAAAGCGTGCGCTGCAGCGTCTCTTGTCCGCGGTTTTTCAGCGCCGTATTCAGCAAGGTATACAGTTCATCGCCTGGAATATTCATCGCCCCTCCTCGTGGTACCACCAAAACATAGCCTGTTGGTCCTTTTTAAGGAACCACTTCTTCACTAGTCTGGAACTCTTTACAACGTCACGGAGATGAAGATGAATACTTTCAATCAGTTTGGGCAGCCGGTGGGCGAAGCGCTAATCGACTGGCAGCCCCGTCAGCACCCTTCCCGGGTGGTCCTTCAGGGCCGCTACTGCTGGCTTGAGCCGCTGCAGGTGGAGCATGCCGGTGCGCTGTTTGCCGCTTATTCGCTCGCCGGGGATACCCGAAGCTGGACATGGCTTCTGCGTGAACCCGATGCCACCGCCGGTGAATTTGCCGCATGGGTGGCAAGCGTGAGTGAATTATCAGACCCGATACACTTTACCGTCTTCGATAATCAGACCCGCTCCCCGGTGGGAACCCTGGCCCTGATGCGTATCGACCCTAAAAATGGCGTTGTGGAGGTGGGACATGTTCATTTTTCCCCGCTGTTGAGCCGCACGCCGATGTCTACCGAAGCGCAGTTTCTGCTGATGCAATACGTGTTCGATACCCTGGGCTACCGGCGTTATGAGTGGAAGTGCAACAGCCTGAATGAGCCTTCCCGCAAGGCTGCGCTGCGTCTGGGCTTTTTGTTTGAGGGGCGTTTTCGCCAGGCGCTGGTCACCAAAGGCCATAACCGGGATACGGACTGGTTTTCGATTATCGACAAAGAGTGGCCAGCGCTGGCGAGCGCCTTTGAAAGCTGGCTTGCCACCGACAATTTTACTGCCGATGGCAAACAGAAAAGATCCCTGGAAAGCTGGCGTGAAACGGGCGTCTAGCGTCTTTTTTTACGTCCCTGCACCGCTTTAAAGCGCGGGTTTGATTTGCAAATCACATACAGGCGTCCCTTACGTTTGACTATCTGGCAATCCGGGTGACGCTGTTTCGCACTCCGCAACGAGTTAAGTACTTGCATGATCACCCCCGCTTCGCATTAAGAAAGCCGCCAAAACGTTTACGGAAGCGCGCCGCGCTGCCATCCGTCGAGAAGGTTTTCTGTTTGCCGGTATAAAACGGATGCGATTTTGAAGAGACCTCGATGGTGATGTAAGGATAGGTTTCACCGTCGAGTTCAATTTCGCGGTCAGTCTTGATGGTTGAACCAACTTTAAAGTATTCATTGGCGCTGGTGTCGTGAAACACCACGGTGCGATAGGCTGGATGGATATTGGGTTTCATCGTGAATTACTCATGTTTTGTTATAACATAACAAAATAATATCCGGGCTCTGCGGTAAAAACAACCCCCGAGAGTGCATCACATTTCCGACGATATTTTTTGATTTCGCTGCTGCGGAACGAAAACCATGACGCTCACGTGCTATAACTATATCATTTCGCGGTAAAAACTTTCTCCTCTGGCAAGCGTCTCAGTGCCCTGGAGTGGGCATATGAGGAAGGACACGGCAGCATGAAAACCCGACATCTGGTCAGCCTGGTGACTGGCATACTGATCTTTTCTGTGCTGATACCGATTTGCCTCAGTATCTGGCTGGCGCATCGCCAGGCGGAAGAAAAATTTGTCGATGCGCTGGACAGCTATGCCTCACGCGTGCTGTTGCGTACGGACAGGGTTGTTGGGCAGGCCAAGGAAGCGCTCACGCAACTGCAGACCTTTAAAGGCCCTCCCTGTAGCCATCTGCATTTACGGGAAATGCGCCGGATCGCCTTCTCGTGGCTCTATGTTCAGGAAGTGATCTACACCGATAACCTTAAACCGCTGTGCTCGTCGCTGGAACAGGTCAGCAAAGCGACTGCGTTCCCGCCGCCCATGCGCATTACGGAAGATGGCTATAGCGCGTGGCTTACGAGGCCAAATGAACTCGGTTTCAACCGCAACATGGCCGTGCTGGGGCAAGGACATTATCTGGTACTGGTCGATCCCGCCTCGCTGGTGGATGTGATCCCCTTCGCCGATATTTCTATCGATGCCGCCCTGGTAGCGAACGCAACGCATCTCGTGTTCTCCAGCAGCAGCAAACTGGATCCGCACATCCGTGACATGATTAAAGATCAGGAGATGGTCAGTGTTGAGTACAACGGTGCAATGTACGTCATGAAGCCCGTACCGGAGCTGGGAATAAACGTTGTTGCATGGGCTGCGCTGA
The DNA here is from genome assembly GCF_057320385.1 of Enterobacter cloacae complex sp. 394F7. Taxonomy (NCBI): domain Bacteria; kingdom Pseudomonadati; phylum Pseudomonadota; class Gammaproteobacteria; order Enterobacterales; family Enterobacteriaceae; genus Enterobacter; species Enterobacter cloacae complex sp. 394F7. Next base: position 245,825 of record NZ_JBXWCS010000003.1, read on the forward strand.
AACCGCTGGCGGAAACCTGGCACCGGCAGCTCCTTTTCTGGCTGCCGTTTGGCATGCTGATAAGCCTGCTTGCCGCCCTGTTTGTTCTGCGGATATTGCGTCGCATCCAGTCGCCGCGTAACCGCCTGCTTGATGCCATCAATAACCGCGAATTCGAGGTTTACTACCAGCCTATTGTGGCGCTCTGTAGCGGGAAAATAGTGGGCGCAGAGGCGCTAACGCGTTGGCCTCAGCCTGACGGGAGTAGCCTGTCGCCTGACAGTTTCGTCCCGCTGGCGGAACAAACGGGGCTTATCTCGCGCCTCACGCATCTGGTGATCGAAAAAGTGTTCGAGGATATGGGCAGCTGGCTGCATCTCCATGCAGATCAGCATATCTCCGTCAACCTCGCGCCTGCAGATTTAACCTCCGGCAAACTGCCGCCGCTTCTGAGCCAGCTACTCAATAAATGGCAAGTCCGCCCGGAACAGATAGCGCTTGAATTAACCGAACGCGGCTTTGCCGATCCCAAAATCAGCGCACCGGCCATCGCCGCTTTTCGCCGTTCGGGCCACGCCATTTACATCGATGATTTTGGCACGGGCTATTCCAGCCTGAGCTATCTGCAGGATCTGGACGTCGACACGCTGAAAATTGATAAGTCGTTCGTGGATGCGCTGGAGTACAAAAACGTAACGCCACACATTATAGAAATGGCGAAATCACTGAAGCTGGCGATGGTTGCTGAGGGAGTGGAAACCGCAGGGCAGCTCGCCTGGCTGCACCGTCACGGCGTGCAATACGGGCAAGGCTGGTACTACAGTAAGGCGCTGCCAAAAGCGGAATTTATGGCATGGGCAGAAAATAACCTTAACGCCCCTTCTACTTCAGATAAGATTTGATCACCTGTAAAACCACGCCAAGATCGGCCTCACGCTGATCTTCCTCAGGCTCTTTGACGACGTGATCGGTTAAATGGCCTTCGATCACCTGCAGCATCATGCCATTCACCGCACCGCGGATCGCGGCCAGCTGCTGTAATACCTCGGCACACTCATGCTCGTCGTTACTGAGCATTTTTTCCAGCGCGGTGCTCTGCCCCTGAATTTTCTTCAGGCGAGTCAATAACATCTTCTTGTGACGAACCGTATGTGACATCTCTGCATCCTTCTTCTTCTGGCGGGTAAAGCATAACACGCCCTACTCCCCCTGAGTATTTTTCTACTGGGGGGTAGTATTCAACTACTGGGGGGGAGTACTATCTGCGCACCTTTTCCAGTGCGGATTTTGTAATGAACGATTTTGCTTCTCTTCTGCAACAGGGCAACGCATGGCTATTCATTCCCAGCGCGATCCTGCTCGGTGCCCTGCATGGTCTTGAGCCGGGCCACTCTAAAACAATGATGGCGGCCTTTATTGTGGCGATCCGCGGCACGCTGAAACAGGCGGTATTGTTGGGGCTGGCGGCCACGCTTTCCCATACCGCGGTGGTCTGGATCATTGCCATGGCGGGATTATGGTTTGGTCGCGGCTGGGATGCGCAAACCTCTGAACCCTGGTTCCAGCTTATCTCTGGGGTATTGATCGTTTTGATCGCGCTGTGGATGGCGTGGCGTACCTGGAAGGAGAATCAGCCGCACGATCATCATCACCACCATGACCATGACCATGACCATGACCATGACCATGACCATGACCATGACCATGACCACCATCATGATCATCACCACCATGAACATCAACTGGTTGCAGAGGAGTGGCAAGACGCCCACCAGCGCGCCCATGCGCAGGATATCAATCGTCGTTTTAACGGACAAAACGTCACCACCGGGCAAATTGCGATGTTTGGGCTGACCGGCGGGTTGATCCCCTGCCCGGCGTCAATCACCGTCCTGCTGATCTGTCTGCAGCTCAAGCACTTTGCCCTGGGCGCCACGCTGGTATTTAGCTTCAGTATTGGTCTGGCGTTAACGCTGGTGGCATCGGGCGCGATTGCCGCGTTAAGCCTTAAACATGCCACAAAACGCTGGCCGGGGTTCAGCGAGTTTTCTCGCAAAGCACCGTGGTTCTCTGCGGCACTGATTATCCTGGTGGGGGGTTACATGATCCTGCACGGGTTAGGCGGTATCCTGGCCTGAACCAGGCGGCCAACGCGTGGCCGCCACCGAAGGTCAGTTGAGGTTCTGACGCCAGCTAAAGCGATAGCGAAGCTGACGATTTTGCAGGATGAATTCCGGCGAGACGCTGGGGCTCCAGGAGTCATCTCCACCCACGCCCATATGGAACGCATCAAGATTGAGCCAATACCCCGGCTCGTCACGCAGCAGATGGTGATGGGTTGTCTCACGCAGCTGTTGCTGGCTGTAGCGGCTCACAGAGAAATGGAACTGCCCGTTCAACTGATGCGTCCCCAGCACCAGTTCACGGGTATCGCACCGCAAGCCGTTTTCCGTCGGGAAGATGTACGGCGTATGCATTGCCTGCAGCGGCAACGTCCAGCGTCCCTGCTGTGCTGCCAGCTTTCTGTCCGGGTAGTTTTCATGCGGCCCCAGCCCCAGCCAGTGAACGGCTTCCGGCGGCCGGGCAAGATGCATGCTCAGGCCAATACGCGCAGGCTCCGGAATATCAGACGCAACCTCTACTTCAACCTCACCGTGCAGCACACCCTGATCGTCCACCCGCCAGACTTTACGGCTCAGGAACAGCGCTTTGCCGAGATGTTCCCAGGCATGCAGCGTCGTGACTACCGCCTCGCGGGCATGCTGCTCTCCTTCACAACGCAGCAACCGCGGGGTGATGTCGTACATCCCCGCTGCCTTCCAGCGCTCCACCCATGCATTTGGATCGATACGCGTGGCCTCGCTGACCCCGATATCATTGTCCAGCGGCGCGCGGGTAAAGTTATCCGTCAGCGGCGAGAGCAGCGTTTCAACGCCATTGTTCAGCCACTGCGTCAGGTGTCCTGAGGTACGGTCAACTATCCATCGCTGCTGCTGGTGCGTCAGGGTCAGCATCTCATCGGTTTGCGTCAGTACCGGGGGCACACCCACCGGTGCGGGCGGGGCGATAAACAACGGTGCCGGGAGTGGCCATTGATCCCACGCGCAGCGATGGTTTTCCGGTGACCACGGCGTTGCCTTCAGCTGGTACACCTCTACATTCAGCCAGACCTCGCCCGGCTCTGCCGTCAGCGCGGGCAGCGAGATGTCCAGACGCTGAGTCTTCTGAGGCGCGATGGAGAGCGTAACCTCCCCCTTAGCCAGCACCGTTCCGTCACGGGTCACCGACCATCTGAGCACCTCGTTATCCGTATGACGGAACAGGTAATCGCTTTGCACGTCCACCACCAGCGGAGAAGTGCTTACCCGCGTAAAGGTAAAGAACTGCTGGGCGCGCTGAGCCTCATACAGTGCCGGGTGCGGCGTGCGATCGGGGAATACCAGCCCGTTAAGGCAGAACTGTCGGTCATTGGGTGTATCACCAAAATCGCCGCCGTAGGCCCAGAACGGGGTGCCATTTTCATCTTTCTTCGTCAGCGCCTGGTCGACCCAGTCCCAGACAAATCCTCCCTGCAGACGCGGATGGCTACGAAACGCCTGCCAGTATCTGGCGAAGCCGCCAAAGCTGTTGCCCATTGCGTGGGCGTATTCGCAGAGGATCAGCGGTCGGGTTTCATCCGGCAACCCGATCCATTTTTTAATGGACCATTTCGGCACCGCCGGGAACGGCTGATCCTGATCAACACGGGCATACATCGGACAAATGATATCGGTCGCCGCCGTATTCGCCCCACCGCCTTCATATTGAACCGGGCGCGTCGGATCGGTGGTTTTTAGCCAGCGATACAGCGCGTCGTGGTTTGCACCGTGGCCAGACTCATTGCCCAGCGACCAGATGATAATGGACGGATGATTACGATCGCGTTGCACCATGCGGGTCACGCGCTCACTCATGGCGGGCAGCCAGCGGGGATCGTCAGCGAGACGACTCATCGGCACCATGCCGTGGGTTTCGATATTGGCCTCGTCAACCACATACAGGCCGTAGCGATCGCAAAGCCGGTACCACAGAGGATGGTTTGGGTAGTGCGAGCAGCGCACGGCGTTGAAGTTGTGTTGCTTCATGATTTCGATATCGCGACGCATCGTCGCTTCGTCCATCACCTGGCCGTTTTCCGGGTGATGTTCATGCCGGTTGACCCCGCGGATGAGCAGTGGCTTGCCGTTGAGCTTCAGCAGGCCATTGCTGATTTCAACGCGGCGGAAACCCACGTCACAGGCTTCAATCTCCAGCACCTCACCCTGCGGGTCCAGCAGCGCGATCGTCAGCCGATAAATCGCTGGGGTCTCAGCACTCCATAAAGCGGGTGACGCAACCGGGATCGCCACCGTCAACCGCTCGGCCCAGTTGCCGCGTTCATCCACAATGGCCGAGCCTGGCCGCCGCGTGGCGCTGGCACAGCGTTCACCGTTGCGCCAGAGCGTTATTGCCACCTCGCACTCCGCAAAGTGAGCGCCCGCCAGGGCGACATCCACCTTCAGCACGGCGCGATCCAGCTCCGCATTGAGGTCGGTGACAACCTGATAATCCGCGATGTACGTCTCCGGCTTATGCAGCAGCGACACATCGCGGAAAATCCCGCTCATGCGCCACATGTCCTGATCTTCCAGATAGCTTCCGTCGCACCAGCGCAAAACCATCACGGCCAGGCGGTTCTGGCCAGCACGCAATACGCCCGAGAGATCGAATTCGGCCGGCAGACGGCTGTCCTGGGAATACCCCACCCACTGACCGTTGCACCAGAGATGAAACGCCGAGTTCACGCCATCAAAGATAATGCGGGTTTGCCCGCCCTCGAGCCACGCGTCCTCCACTTCAAATGTGAGCGAGTAACAACCGACCGGATTCTCTGCCGGAACAAAGGGCGGATTGACGGGAATGGGATAGGTGACGTTGGTGTAAACAGGTGTATCAAACCCCTGCATCTGCCAGTTTGACGGCACCGGCATCGCAACGGCATCCGGGCAATCTTCGCCTGTCCATGCCTGCGGAACCTGCTCAGGTGCAGAAAAGAAGCTAAATCGCCACTCCCCATTCAGGGAACGTCGGCTGATGGATGCCGCGTCCTCTCTGGCGGCGTGTTCATTACGCCAGCTGTGAAATGGCGCATGCGCCGCCAGCCGGTTCCACTGGGTGACGCCGGGATTTTCCCAGTCCCGACGGGCCAGAAGTGCGCTGAGAGTCAGCGAGACAGTATTGGACATGTTTTCCTCTTTGCGAAGCGCTCACAACTCGACTCAACATGCCCTGGCAAACTGCCGCGGTAAAGCGCGGGATCGCCGTGTAGCGAGTCAGATCACAAAAGGGTTACTGGCGGGCAAGTTGCTCTGCCAGCAGGGCCAGGCTTTTGAGCTGCTGCGCAAGATTCTCACGATCGGCCTGCTGAGGGGTGCGACGGGCACTGGATTGTCGGCTAATCAACGTGACGGGCAACTGAACCTGCCAGCAGGCTTCATGGCGGGCGGGAGTCAGCAGCCACTCCACACTTTGTTCACCTGCCTCGCGAAATGCCTGACGGATGGTGGTAAGCGGAGGTGAAAACCAGGCGCTGTCGGCGGTATCGTCAAACCCCACTATCGATATCTGGCCCGGGATCGTCACCCCTTTTTCCGCGCAGGCCCGCATCACCCCCAGCGCCATTTGATCGTTAGCCACCAGAATGGCGTCCGGTAACGTTGCAGCAGACAACAGCGCATGCCCCTTCTCATAACCGCAGGCTGCGCTCCAGTCGCCGTAGGCCACCGCCGCCGCCTCAAGGCCAGCTTCCGCCAGCGCGGCTTTCCATGCCGCCAGACGGGCACGAGCGGAAACAGAGCTTTCCGGCCCGCTCAGCAATGCAATACGCTGATGCCCGAGCGACAGCAAATGTTCAACGCCCAGACGAGCGCCCTGTTCAGCATTGAACACCAGGCTGTTGACCGCTGCCGACGGAGAGACATCCAGAAACAGCACCGGCACGGGCGACGCCAGTGCCTTGAGTTGTTCGGCATGGGGATCGTCAAGCGGCACGTTCACCAGCAGGGCTTCCACGCGCTGCGCCAGCAGCTCCTGAAGCGCGGCCTGGCACTGTTGCGGATGTTCCACCATTGAGATCAGTACGCTCGCCCCCTTTTCTACCGCCCGGGATTTGACCGCAGAGACAATTTGCGAAGGCGCGTGCAGCGCCAGATCGGTAGTGATCAGTCCCAGCGTACGGGTGCGCTTGCCCGCCAGCTGCTGCGCGCCACGGTTAGGAACATAGTGCAGCTCCGCCATGGCCTGCTGCACCTTTTCCCGTGTCCGGGCAGAAACATGCTCCGCGTCGTTAATCACACGGGAAACGGTTTGATAAGACACCCCCGCAAGGAGGGCAACATCATAGAGGGTAATGGCTTTCATGCGTTCCGGCCTGGTGTTAACAGAGCCGTCTATTGTGGCACAGCGCGGCCATTAATACCTGTGAGCGCTTCGCAAAATTAAACAACCCGCTCTGGCTGAGGAACGTTATCCGTACGCGGCTTCTGACGGAACCACGGCAAACAGAGCTGGATAAGCGGGCCGATGGTCAGGGCATACAGTACCGTCCCGACGCCAAACGTTCCGCCAAGGACGCAGCCAATCAGCAGAACACTCACTTCAATTGAGGTTCGAACGCTGCGGATTGACCACCCCAGCCGGGCGTGAATGCCGGTCATCAGTCCATCGCGTGGGCCCGCCCCGAACCCGGCACCGATATACATACCGGTTGCTATCGCGTTCAGCACAATGCCCCCAACCAGCAGAGCAATCCGAATGGGGAGAAGATCCAGCTCGGGGATAAGGGCCATCGAGGCATCCGCCGCCAGGCCAATACAGACTACGTTACTGAGCGTTCCCAGCCCAGGCATCTGACGCAGCGGGATCCACAGCAGCAGCACCGCGGCACCGGTCAAAATAATCACCGTACCGATGGTCATCCCCAGCTGTAATCCCACCCCAAGGTGAAACACATCCCACGGGTCAACCCCCAGATCCGAACGAATAAACATCGCGGTTGAAAGCCCGTACAGGCCTAAACCAACGTACAGTTGCAGCAGACGACGTACCATTTTAGCTTCTCCAGTGAACCAGGCTTTCATCTTGTTCGAAAATGGCACTATGATTAATGTCCAGTTTTCAAATAGTGGACTGCATATGTCATCACGCCGTTTCGGAAGTCAGTCGCTGGTTCGCCTTTTGGGCCACTGGCAACAAACCCCGTCCCGAACCCCACTCTGGCGACAGCTGGCCGACGCGTTGCGCCTGCTGATCCTCGACGGCAGGCTGGCGTTGAGCACGCGCCTGCCCGGTGAACGTGAACTGGCCACGGCGTTAGATGTAAGCCGGACGACCATCAGCAGCGCGCTGGCCCATCTGCGAGAAGAAGGGTATCTGGAGAGCCGCCACGGCAGCGGTTCACGCGTGATCCTGCCCGATACCCGTGCCATACCGACGCTTTCAGCGGCAAGCGCAGCGCTGGATCTCTCCACTGCCGCCCTGAATGCCGGGCCAGAGATCCACCAGGCTTACACCTGGGCGCTCACCGCGATCACCCAGCATCTTACGCTGACCGGTTACGATCAGCTCGGCCTGGCGGCTCTGCGCGACGCCATTGCCGCTCGCTATACCGCACGCGGGCTGCCGACCCGCGCAGACGAAGTGATGGTGGTCAATGGTGCCGTCAGCGGGTTTGCGCTGGTACTGCGGATGATGGCCGGCCCGGGCGATCGCGTCGTGGTCGATCATCCCACCTATCCGCTGGCGATTGCAGCCATCCAGGGGGCATCGTGTCGGCCGGTGGGCGTGTCGCTGCCGGAAAGCGGTTGGGATACGGATGGCTTTGCAGCCACGCTGGCACAGACGGCACCGCGCCTGGCGTACCTGATGCCGGATTTTCACAACCCAACAGGGCGATGCATGGATATCGCCACCCGTCAGGCAATAACCGACATTGCCACTCGCACCCGTACCACGCTGGTGGTCGATGAAACGATGGTCGATCTCTGGTTTGAAGCACCGCCCCCGCCGCCGCTGGCGTCGTTTAATTCGCAGGCTACGGTGATCACCCTGGGTTCGGCGGGAAAAAGTTTCTGGGGTGGGCTGCGCCTCGGCTGGATCCGCGCCTCGTCGCGCACCATTGCCACACTTGCCCAGACGCGGGATACGCTGGATTTAGGCTCGCCGCTGCTGGAACAGCTGGCCACGCTGTGGCTTATCAACAATAGCGAGACATTTCTGCCTGCGCGCCGGAAAATACTGAAGGAGCGACGCGACCGCTGCGGTGAACTGCTGCGCGAACATTTTCCCCAGTGGCGGTTTCAGGAGGCGGAAGGCGGGCTATCCTACTGGATCGAGTTACCGGGCATGCTGGCGACACAGCTCGCCGCACGTGCAGAGATGTTGGGGATTAATCTGGGAACCGGCACACGCTTTGGGTTATCGGGTGCGTTTGACCGCTACTTACGCGTGCCCTTCTCGCTCGAGTCGGCAGAGCTTGAGCAGGCGTTGCTACGAATCAAACCGGTTTGGCTCGCATTAAATAAAACCGCGCCGTCGGTAAAACGCAGTCTTGTTTAATATAAAAGTTTGAAGTAGATCATAAAATAAAAACTGCTGACTGTCATACGGCAGTCAGCAGTTTTCACCAGTCAGGAATCAGTGCTGAGGAGGAATAGGAAAACCTTTCAGTGAAATAACAAAACTTTCACCGTCTTTCTTTATTTTTGCGCCGGTATCACACCAGTCAGACGCAATACGAAAGAACTCATCACTTCCTACATTCCAGCCAAGACGGACATGCTTTACGTAGCCTGAACGCAACAGATCGCAGGCTTCTTTGTAGTCACTGGCGGTCGATAGTTGTTGTTTCATTTTCTCTTCTTCAGAAGTTTACGTAGAGCTTTGATTTCTTTAGGAGTAAAAGGCGTTACACTCTCTTCTTCCGTATGCTGATTATCAATATCCTCTTCCGATACTCCCACCTCGTCTGCGGCTTCAAATGCCAGCAGCAGCAACTTCTCTGTGGTCACGCTTAAGTTTTCGTTATTCACTTCCGCATAGTGGCGAAGTCTTTCTTTTAGCGCTTCGTCAATCTTAACGTTTAATACCGCAGTAGCCATGATTGTCACTTCCCTTCGGAATAAGTGCTTTATTTAATACACGATGTTAACAATGTAATCCAGATATATATTTTTAACTTATGACAGAAAAAAGACGCCCAGAAATAAAATGACAGTCTATTATTACAAGTTTATGACAGTAATATTTCAGCGCGATGAAATATATATTACACCACGAATTAAACCCTGTTAATTCTGTGGAATAGCCATGCCGGAAGGAAGTAAAAAACGGGGAGATGTTGCCAGAAGCACAAATGGGTGGGGGCCCTGCCAGCTACATCCCGGCACACACGTCGTCTGCCCTGGCTGCTTCCTTCCGGACCTGACCTGGTGAACAGAGTAGCGTTGCGGGAGAACCAACAGAGCCCCCATTGTGAGCGTTGTTACCCAACGCGCTGGCGCATTATCCCTGTGCTAACGGTCAATTGCAAGCTGCCAGCAACCGGATGGTGGTTTCTTGCGCAAACAGGCACAGCAATCGGCGCAATCTTCGTTTAACATGGCACTTCACTCATCCCCACAGGTGTACTGATGGACGAACACGACTCCTTTCCACAGCGAGTGTGGCAAATTGTGGCCTCCATTCCGGAGGGCTACGTGACAACCTATGGTGACGTCGCACGTCTTGCTGGCTCCCCCCGCGCGGCGCGTCAGGTGGGTGGCGTGCTAAAACGGCTTCCTGAAGGCAGTACATTGCCCTGGCATCGGGTTGTGAATCGTCATGGTGCCATCTCGCTCACCGGGCCGGATTTGCAGCGCCAGAGGCAGGCATTACTTTCAGAAGGGATACAGGTGTCCGGGTCAGGGCAGATTGATTTGCAGAAGTATCGCTGGGTGTATTGACCCCCTCCCCCGAAGGAGAGGGGAACACATTACAGCTGAGTCGGTGGAGTAGGTACAGACGGTTGGTTCGTCTGTGGCGCAATTGGCACTTCGGTTTGCTGCACCGGCACCAGGTTCAGGTCGATTTTCGTCCCACCGTTGTTGATGGCTTCCTGAACCGTATCGGTAATAAACACCAGCTTACCGTTGATGGTTACCGCAGCGCTCAGAAGGATACGGGCGTTCGGCTGTACGTCTGCCGGGTTATACGGCAGCACGAAGCTAAACGGTGCCTGCTTACCTTCGGTACGAACAGCACGCTGGGCCACCACTTTCGACGGCGCGTCGGCCAGAGAAGCATCAGACAGCGTGACCGTTAATACCGCATCCGGTGGTAAAGCGACTCGCTGTTTGATCCAGATAGTACCGGAAACATTAGGTTGCTGAATGGATTGCTGTGAGAGTGTATTAATCCCATTTGGATCTGCTGCTGGCACCGGCACCTGGGCGCTCTTACCTGCACAGGCGGACAACGCCACCGCAATAGCTACACCACTTAGCATGGGCACGAGTTTCATTGAAGTCTCCTTATCATCAATGCACCAGCGGGATCGATCCCATCCGATGTCGTTTCAAACACATATCGTATTCAAGTGTGGCACAGATCACTGATTAATGCCTAAATTCTCCCTGATATTCAGATAATTCTACCCGTCGGACCACTTTCATTTCTGCGTTATACTCTGCCTATCTTTCGCCACGGCGTTTATTGAGGACAACTATGAGTCAGGCACTGAGCAATCTGCTGACATTACTGAATCTGGAAAAAATTGAGGAAGGACTCTTTCGCGGACAGAGCGAAGATTTGGGCTTGCGTCAGGTCTTCGGCGGGCAGGTCGTCGGACAGGCACTGTACGCTGCCAAGGAGACCGTCCCGGCAGACCGTCTGGTGCACTCCTTTCACAGCTATTTTCTGCGTCCTGGCGATAGCGCAAAACCCATTGTGTACGACGTGGAAGTGCTGCGTGACGGCAACAGCTTTAGCGCGCGCCGCGTGGCAGCCATTCAGAATGGCAAGCCCATCTTTTACATGACCGCCTCTTTCCAGGCACCGGAACCGGGTTATGAGCACCAGAAAACGATGCCAGCGGCACCGTCGCCGGACGATCTTAAATCGGAGACCGATATCGCCCGCGCGCTGGCCCACTTGCTGCCACCGCAGGTCAAAGAGAAATTCCTTTGTGATAAACCTCTGGAGATCCGTCCGGTCGAATTCCATAACCCGATGAAAGGCCATACGGCCGAGCCGAAACGCCAGGTCTGGATCCGCGCCAACGGCACCGTACCAGAGGATTTCCGCGTGCATCAGTATCTGCTGGGCTATGCGTCAGATTTTAACTTCCTGCCGGTTGCACTGCAGCCGCACGGCGTGGGGTTCCTTGAAAAAGGGATGCAGGTTGCGACGATCGATCACTCGATGTGGTTCCATCGTCCATTTAACATGAATGACTGGCTGCTCTACAGCGTGGAAAGCACCTCGGCGTCCAGCGCTCGCGGGTTTGTACGTGGAGAGTTTTATACGCAGGACGGCGTGCTGGTCGCCTCGACGGTGCAGGAAGGGGTGATGCGTAATCGCGGGTGATGATGCCCTCACCCTGGCCCTCTCCCACTGGGAGAGGGAATAAACACTAAAAACGGCAATCGGAGATTGCCGTTTTGCTGTTTATTATGCGTTATACGCATTCTCGCCGTGGCTGTTGACGTCGAGACCTTCGCGCTCCTGCTCTTCCGGTACGCGCAGACCCACAGTCATGTCCGCCAGTTTGTAGCCAATGAAGGCCACCACAGCAGACCACACAACGGTAATGGCGATACTTTCCAGCTGCACCAGCACCTGGTGAACCATGTCAACGCCCTCAGCGTAACCCACTCCGCCCAGCGATTTCGCGGCGAAGATACCGGTCATGATACAACCGACGATACCGCACACGCCGTGCACGCCAAAGACATCGCAAGGGTCATCCACGCGCAGAAGACGTTTCAGCGCCGTCACACCCCACAGACCCGCCAGACCTGACACCAGGCCGACAAGCAGCGCACCACCGACACCGACGTAACCACATGCTGGGGTGATACCCACCAGACCGGCAATGGCACCCGAGCACGCGCCCAGCAGAGAAGGTTTACCGCGAACCGCCCACTCACCAAACACCCAGGAGAGGATTGCACCCGCCGTGGCCACCACGGTATTCACGAAGGCCAGCGCAGCGATTTCGTTAGCAGCGCTCGCAGAGCCGGCGTTGAAGCCGAACCAGCCAAAATAGAGGATTGCTGTACCGGTAAAGACCATCGGCAGATTGTGTGGTTTGAACGCTTCTTTGCCAAAGCCCACGCGTTTGCCAATCAGGTATGCACCCACCAGACCCGCTACCGCGGCGTTGATGTGAACAACGGTACCGCCTGCGAAATCCAGCGCGCCGTGCGACGCCAGCAGACCGCCACCCCAGACCATGTGTGCAATCGGCACATAGGAGAGTGTCAGCCAGACCACCACAAAGATCAGAACGGCGGAGAAGCGAATACGCTCAGCCAGCGCCCCCACAATCAGTCCCACGGTGATACAGGCGAACGATCCCTGGAACGCAACGTGGATGTACTGATAGAAACTGCCCATTACCGCGGTCAGTTCAATATTTTTTAACATGGCCCAGTTGAAGTTGCCGAAGAAAGCGTTACCTTCACCGAAGGCCAGAGAGTAGCCGTAGACCACCCACAGCACGCAAACCAGCGCGAACGTCACGGCAACCTGCGTCAGCATGGAGAGAACGTTTTTGCCACGGATCAGGCCGCCGTAAAACAGCGCGATGCCCGGAATAGACATGAACAGCACCAGCGCGGTGCTGATCATCATAAAGGCGTTATCGGCTTTGTCTGCCACCGCAGGAGCAGCCATTGCCAGGCCCGGCAGCAGTGCCAGCGAACCCAGACCCGTTTTGATTGTTGCTATCTTCATTTTCTCGATCCCTATCACTGTGTGCCAGGAGTTACTTACAGTGCCGCTTCGTCAGATTCGCCGGTACGGATGCGAATGACGCGCTGCAGTTCGGCAACGAAAATTTTGCCGTCGCCAATTTTGCCGGTATAGGCCGCTTTGCTGATCACATCGATGACTTCATCAAGCTGGTCATCAGCAATCGCGACATCAATTTTTACTTTTGGCAGGAAGTTAACGCTGTATTCCGCCCCGCGATAAAGCTCGGCATGACCCTTCTGACGACCGAAGCCTTTCACTTCGGTGACAGTCAGTCCCTGAATACCCATTGAAGACAACGCTTCACGCACGTCTTCGAGTTTGAATGGTTTGATTACCACCGTAACCAGCTTCATAGATCCCCTCCAGTCAGAATTCGGTAATGGCCGCAGCTAACACGCAGGAGACATTGCAAGGGGTGTGCCAGAAATGAAAACGGAAGGGAAAAGCGGCGCAATGCGCGTTAAAAGACCATTCATGGTCAACAGGTGAAAAAAAACGCACCATGGCAGTGCATGGCGCGTTTCGGTTTTGCACCAACAGCGGTGACTGTTAGCACGTTGCCTGTTTTTGGTGCATCAGGCGCTAAGCGACTCTTCCTCACGGACGCTGGCCGCCAGCTCTTCACCCGCCAGTTGCAGCTGATACATCTGCCAGTAGCGGCCTTTCGCCTCCAGGAGCGCCCGGTGCGTACCGCGTTCAACGGCCTGTCCGCGATGCAGCACCAGAATGGTATCTGCGTCGACAATCGTTGAAAGACGGTGCGCGATAACCACCAGCGTCGTGTGGTCGCGCACGGCGGCCAGTGCCTGCTGGATAGCCTGTTCAGTACCGGAGTCGATGCTGGCCGTCGCTTCATCCAGAATCAGCACCTGTGGCGTTTCAATCAGCACACGCGCCAGCGCCAGAAGCTGTTTTTGCCCGACAGAAAGATTATTCCCCTGCTCGCCCAGCCGGGTGTTGATTCCGTCGCTGAATCCGCGTGCCAGCTCCGCGAGCTGCACTTTTTCCAGCACGGCCCAGACCTGCTCCTCGGTATAATCACGCCCCAGGGTCACGTTGGCGTAAAAGGTATCGGCCAGCACAACCGGATCTTGCTGCACCATCGCTACACCTTTACGCAATACGCTGTGGCTGAGCGACGCCAGCGGACGTCCATCCAGACGAATTTCGCCTTTCGTTAACGGGTAGTAGCCCATCAACAGGCTTGCAAGCGTACTCTTGCCGCTGCCGGTATGCCCCACCAGCGCCACAAAGCCGCGCGACGGCACATCAAGATTGATGTCCTGCAACACCAGCCTGTCTTCACGGTAGGCAAACGAGACATGGTCAAACGTAATCGCCCCGCTTTGCAGCGGTGCTGTATCCTCACCATAGGTCTGACGCGGTCTGTCCATCAGTTCAAAGACGCGCTCGCCGGCAACCACCGCCTGCTGCAACATGGATTGTTGGGTTGTGAGTTCAATCAGCGGCTCGTTCAGGCGTCCCAGATAGCTGATAAAAGCATACAGAACCCCCACTTCAATCGTTCCGCCCGGACTCAGGCCAAAGAGCATCAGCAGGCCGCAAAGCACCAGTGCCGAGAAGAGGCTCAGCAGCGGACGCAGCAGGAAACCATCAAGGCGCAGCGTCTGCATACGCGCCATATAGTGCGAACGGCTGGCTTCGCCCATGCGCTCGCCAAAGCGAGCCTGCTGGCGGAACTGCTGGATGACGCTCATGCCGTTGATCACTTCGTTGAAGCCATCGTTAATATCGGCCAGGTAGGTCCGCACCCGACGTACAATAGGTGTGCTGTAGCGCTGATAGATCACCATCACAATCAGCACCGCCGGGAAAATCGCGATCGCCACCAGCGCCATGCGCCAGTCAAGGCTGAACATCGCTACCAGCATGGCGCCAATCAGCGCGGCACTGCGCAGCACGGTCGCCACGACCGTCACGTACAGATCGCGGATCACCTCGGTATCGTTGGTCACCCGCGAAATCACCTGCCCGACCGGCTGGATATCAAACTCGCTCAGCGGCTGGCGCAGCGCAGCATCCATAACGTCGGTACGCAGCTTCTGAACCACACCCACCGCCGCCCGGTTAAAGAGCAGCGACTGCGCATAGTGCAGGCCAGCCGCTGCCAGCTGTAGCCCCACATAGGCCACGCCTAACCCCGCCACCAGCCCCAGCGGCAAATAGCTTTTCGCAACCATATTGTCGATGAAATAACTGATGAGCAGCGGACCGCTCACTTCTGCAATCGCCGCAATCCACAGCAGCACGACAGCAAGAGCAAGGGGTTTTCGCCATGGTGAACCGTAGGCCAGCAGGCGTTTTAGCGTCGGCCACTGCGTTTTTGATTTACGCATTAGCGTCCTCCTCTTCCTGTTCCGGGGCATCGTCGAGTGCCGCTTCAAGCTGCTGATAGCGATACATATCGCGATACCAGCCCGGTTGCTCCGCAAGCTGGTCATGCTGCCCGCGCTGGGCAATGTGCCCGTGCTGCAACACCAGAATTTCACTGGCTTCCGTCAGCGCTGACAAACGGTGGGCACTGATGATCACCGTCCGTCCGTCGCTCCACTGGCGAAGGTTATGCAGGATCTGGTGCTCGGTTCGACCATCCACAGCAGAAAGCGCATCATCCAGGATCAGGATTTCAGCATTGAGCAGCAGCGCACGGGCAATGGAAATTCGCTGTTTTTGCCCGCCAGAGAGCATAACGCCACGTTCACCCACCTCCGTTTCATACCCCTGCGGCAGACGCAAAATATCGTCATGTACGCTGGCTAAGCGCGCCACATGCTCAATCTCTTCCTGCGTGGCCGACGGACAGCCAAGGGCTATGTTGTTCGCCACAGTGTCAGAAAAGAGAAACGGCGTCTGGCTGACCACGGCCAAACGGCGACGCCAGTCGTCTAGTTGCAGTGTCGTGAGAGGAAGATTGTGGAAACGAATGTCCCCCAGCGTGACATCAAAGTGACGCTGGAGCAGCGAAAGAACGGTACTTTTACCGGATCCCGTCGGGCCACAGATCCCGAGCATTTGCCCCGGTTGCAGCGTAAAGCTGACGTTTTCCAGCACCGGATGTTCCGTCTGCGGATAAACAAACGTACGGATGTCGACGTTCATCACCCCACGCCCTTCCGGTACCGGTTCGGTACCGTCGTTGACCACTGGCGCTTCAGACAGCATGGCGCGAATGCGGCTATAGGCGGCACTGCCGCGCTCCACGATGTTAAACATCCAGGCCAGCGCCAGCATCGGCCAAATCATCAGCCCCAGGTACATGGCAAAACTGGTTAACTGCCCCAGGGTCAAGGTGCCCTGCACCACCATCCAGCTCCCGCCACCGACGGCCAACAGGTTGGCCATGCCAATAGCGATATAGATGGTCGGATCAAAGCGCGCATCAATACGCGCAACGCGCATGTTTTTTGCGCCGGTGTCTGCGGCATCGGCCGCAAACAGGGCAGATTGCCGATCCTCCAGACCAAAGGCTTTGATCATGCGGATACTGGTCATACTCTCCTGCGTGCGATCGTTTAGCGACGAAAACGCCGCCTGCGCCAGCTTGAAACGCTCGTGCAGTTGTTCGCCATAACGGTTGATCGCCAGCGCCATCAGCGGCATCGGCAGCAATGCCAGCAGGGTAAGTTGCCAGCTAATCTGAGTGGACATCACAATCAGAACCGCGCAGCCCATCACCAGCGAATCCACCAGCGTTAACACCCCTTCCCCGGCGGCGAACACCACGCGATCGACGTCGTTGGTGGCGCGGGCGATGAGATCCCCGGTACGATGGCGCAGGTAAAACTCGGGGTGCTGGCGGCTCAGCTGACGGTAAAAATCCTCGCGCAGCTCAACGGCCAGCTGATAGGACGCGCCAAATAGCAGCACGCGCCAGACGTAACGCAGCAAATAGACGATGACGGCCGTCAGCACCAGCGTGCCAACCCACATCAACACCCGTGCGGTGGTGTAATGCTGTTCCGTAACGCCATCCACGACGTAGCCCACCACCTTCGGCGGGATCAGCTGCAAAATGGCAATGATGATAAGCAGGAGAACTGCGCCGAGGTAGCGCTGCCACTCCCGACGAAAGTACCAGCTTAGTTGGGCAAATAATCGCACGCGGTTTGTTCCTGAAGGTATTTTATGGAGTTATTCAATGGGTAACGCTGTGGTGTATTTAATCTGTTCCATGGCGAAGCTTGAGGTGACGTCCGACAAGCCCGGTACGCTATTCACCAGCCGCTTGTAGAAATCATCATAGCGCTTCATGTCTGCCACCTGGACACGCATCAGATAATCGTACTCCCCGGCCATACGCCAGAAGCCGAGGACCTCCGGCATGTCAGAGACCTGGTTTACGAAGCGGCAATACCATTCGCTGCTGTGGTGCTGCGTTTTTATCAGGACAAAGGCCGTCAGGCCCAGCCCCAGTTTTTCGGGATCTAATAACGCGACACGCCCCAGCAGAATGCCGTCATCTTCCAGCTTCTTGAGGCGCTTCCAGCACGGTGTGGTGGTCAGATTAACGGCATCTGCCAGCGCCTGCAAAGAGAGGGTGCAGTCACTTTGCAGCAATGAAAGCAGCTTGCGGTCAATTTTATCTAGCATACCCACCTCACAGAGAAAATTTTTCTCCCTTCATTCTATTTTAAAGGCCAGATAGCAACAATTTTTTCTGTGCTTTTCGCTATGCTGGGCACAAAATGACAAACGGATAATTACGATGAATAGCAACTGGGTTAAACATGCCATCAGCGAAATCAATGCCGACTACCAGCGCTCGGCCGACACCCATTTAATCCGCCTCGCCCTGCCGGGGTTTGCGGGGATTCAGCTGTATCTGAAAGATGAAAGCACCCATCCTACGGGCAGCCTGAAGCATCGTCTGGCGCGTTCGCTGTTCCTGTATGGCTTGTGTAACGGCTGGATTAAAGAAGGCACGACAATTATTGAATCGTCATCCGGTTCAACCGCCGTCTCCGAAGCCTATTTCGCCCGTCTGCTGGGCCTGCCGTTTATCGCTGTCATGCCCTCCTGCACCGCGAAACGCAAAATCGAACAGATCGAATTTTATGGCGGACGCTGCCACTTTGTAGAAAGCGCCTGCGAAATTTACGCCGCCTCGGAAATGCTGGCCCGTGAGCTGAACGGCCACTATATGGACCAGTTCACCTTCGCCGAGCGTGCAACCGACTGGCGTGGCAATAACAATATAGCGGACAGTATTTTCCGCCAGATGACTCATGAGCCTCATCCGGTTCCGTCATATATCGTCATGAGCGCCGGTACGGGCGGAACCTCGGCCACCATTGGCCGCTATATCCGCTGTCAGGGCTACGATACGCAACTGATGGTGGTTGATCCGCAAAACTCGGTATTCCTCGACTACTGGCAAAGCCGCAATGCCGAGCTGCGCAGCCCGGTGGGCAGTAAAATTGAAGGGATTGGCCGCCCGCGCGTTGAGCCGTCGTTCATTCCTGATGTGGTGGATGAAATGCTCCGCGTACCGGATGCCGCCAGCGTCGCGACGGCCCACTGGCTGGAGACGCAGTTGGGCCGCAAGGTGGGTGCCTCTACCGGTACCAATATGTGGGGTGCGCTGCAGCTGGCAGCACGCATGCGTGAAGAGGGCCGCACGGGCTCTATCGTCACGCTGTTGTGCGACAGCGGAGAGCGCTACCTGGAAACCTATTACAACGCGGAGTGGGTGCAGGCAAACATCGGCGATATTGCGCCGTGGCAAGCGCAAATTGCACAACTGGTGAAATAAAAAAAAGCCAGACCGAAGTCTGGCTTGCTGGAAGGGTCTCACTATTCGGGGGAATATGGGAGGGTGTTGTTGTCCAGCCAATGTGTTAAAAAATGGGACACCGCTTCATTACGGCAGTGTCCGATAACTGGCAGATGAGGAAGCGCAGAGATCAGCTGCGGCATAGCATTCCCCATAATCAAACCGCGCCCGACGCTGCCCAGCATCTCGCGGTCGTTCATGGCGTCACCAAACGCCATACACTCCTGCAACGTCAAGCCCAGGTGGTCGCTCAAAACCGCCAGGGCAGAACCTTTATTACACCCCACCGGCAACACTTCCAGACAATCCACCGCCGAAAAGGTCAGATGGGCCCGGTCGCCTAACGCCTCATTCAACTGAATACGTAAGCGGCAGAGATCGTCGTGATCGCCACAAAAACAGATCTTGGTCACCGCGTGGGCAGGGATGCGGCGCAGATCCATCAGCTGATAGCGAAAACCGCTGTAGACATGCGCATGGAGAAGTTGAGGGATTTCACGACCGGTAAACCAGCCGTTATCGTTAAAGACATGAACGCTGGCCTGGGTATCCCAGGTACTGTGCAGCACAATATCCGCCACTTCCGGGTTGAGATCCTGACGGTGCAGCACCTCCCCTTCGACCGAATGAATTCGTGTTCCGTTGCCGGTAATCAGAAATGCATCCAGGGAAAATGCGCCCAGCAGATGGCGCATCTCCAGCACATGACGGCCAGTGGCAAACGTCAGGGTTACATCACGCTCACGCAGGCGCTTAAGGGTGTTCAGGGTTTTCTCCCCTAAACGGTGATCCGGCATTAACAACGTGCCGTCCATATCAAATGCAGCGAGCCGAGCCATCATAACTCCCGAAATGTGATGCGATTAACTTGTGCATCAGTATTGCGTGAGATATACGGAAGTAATAGTGAATAGATGAGAATTATTGTTCCGGGTTTATTATGCGCCAGCTCAACCGCCTCAAACAGTATCAGCGCCTGTGGCAGCCTTCCGAAGGGGCACCGCAGCAGGTCACCATTGCGGAGCTCGCCAGCCGCTGTTTTTGCAGCGAGCGGCATGTTCGCACCCTGCTGCGTCAGGCGCAGGAGGCTGGCTGGCTGAACTGGCATGCACAGTCTGGTCGTGGCAAGCGCGGCGAGCTCAGGTTTTATGTCAGCCCGGAATCACTGCGCAATACGATGATGGAAGAAGCGCTGAAGCATGGCCAGCAGCATAACGCCCTGGAGCTGGCCCAGCTTGCGCCAGAAGAGTTGCGGGAGTTGCTGCATCCCTTTTTGGGCGGACAGTGGCAAAACGATACGCCGACGCTGCGCATTCCCTATTACCGCTCACTGGATGCGCTGCTGCCTGGCTTTTTACCCGGCCGGGCGGAGCAGCACCTGGCAGGCCAGGTTTTCTCCGGGCTGACGCGCTTTAACGGCAACAGCAGCGAACCGACGGGCGATCTTGCCCATCACTGGGAAGTCACGGATGGCGGCCTGCGCTGGCATTTTTATATCCGCTCGACCCTGCACTGGCATAATGGCGACAAAATCGAGACAGCGCAGTTACAGCGGAGCCTGAAGGCCCTGCTTATGCTGCCAGCCCTGCGCAAACTGTTCCAGAGCGTATTAGATATCGAGGTCACTCACCCGCAGTGCCTGACGTTTACCCTGCATCAACCGGACTACTGGTTGCCCCATCGTCTGGCGACCTACTGTAGCCGTCTGGCCCACCCTGACCAGCCCATGACGGGCAGCGGCCCTTTCAGGCTGAGCGTGTTTGATTCCGAGCTGGTGCGTCTGGAAAGCCACGAGCAGTACCATCTTAGCCACCCGCTGATCAAGGCGATTGAATACTGGATCACGCCGACGCTATTTGATTACGGACTGGGGACCAGCTGTCGTCATCCGGTGCAGATTGCCATTGGCGAGCCTGATGAACTGGAGAGCCTGCGGCTGGTAAGTAACAGCACCAGCCTGGGCTTCTGTTATCTCACCCTGAAACAGAGCGACCGGATGAATGCACTGCAGGCACGACGGCTTATCAATATCATCCATCTCTCAACGCTGCTGCATACGCTCCCGCTGAACGAAGGGTTGATTACACCAACAGA
Source organism: Enterobacter cloacae complex sp. 394F7 (assembly GCF_057320385.1). NCBI lineage: Bacteria > Pseudomonadati > Pseudomonadota > Gammaproteobacteria > Enterobacterales > Enterobacteriaceae > Enterobacter > Enterobacter cloacae complex sp. 394F7. Next base: position 266,724 of record NZ_JBXWCS010000003.1, read on the forward strand.
AGAGCTGCTTCCAGGCCTGCCTATTCCCCAGTGGCCGGATTTAACGCACGTTCCTTTACCGGCAGCGTTAACCCTCGTCTACCATTTGCCCGTTGAGTTACACACCATGGCAAACCAGCTAAAACAGTATCTTGCGCAGCAGGGCTGCGAACTGACCGTTATCTTTCACGATGCGAAGACGTGGGACGGATGTCCGCAGCTTGCCGATGCGGACATGATGATGGGAGACAGGCTGATTGGCGAAGCGCCGGAGTATACACTTGAACAGTGGCTTCGGTGCGATACCCTCTGGCCGCATCTGCTAAGCGCGCCGCAAGTTGCGCATCTGCAAGCCACGCTGGATGCCGTTCAGACTCAGGCCGATGAGCAGGCAAGACACGCTGGCCTGAGAGCCATCTTTACCCGGCTGATGGATAATGCGGTGCTGACGCCCCTGTTTAACTACCAGTATCAAATTAGCGCGCCACCGGGAGTAAACGGAATACGACTGAATACCCGTGGCTGGTTTGATTTCACTGAAGCCTGGCTTCCAGCCCCCCGGTCGTGAAGAAGCTGGTCGTCGCCGAAGTCAGACGGTAACATAATGTTTTTACCGTAACTGTCGAGATGATTTATGAAACGTGCCGTCGTCGTGTTCAGCGGAGGACAAGATTCCACTACCTGCCTGGTTCAGGCGCTTCACCAGTACGATGAAGTGCATTGTGTCACTTTCGATTATGGCCAGCGCCATCGCGCTGAAATCGACGTTGCCCGCGAACTGGCACTGAAACTGGGCGCACGCGCGCATAAGGTGCTGGACGTCACGCTGTTAAACGAACTGGCCGTCAGCAGCCTCACTCGCGACAGTATTCCTGTTCCTGATTACACACCTGACGCCAGCGGTATTCCCAATACCTTTGTGCCGGGCCGTAATATTCTTTTTCTGACCCTGACGGCCATCTACGCCTACCAGGTGCAAGCCGAAGCGGTGATCACCGGCGTTTGCGAAACCGACTTCTCCGGTTACCCGGACTGCCGCGACGAGTTTGTGAAAGCGCTCAATCACGCGGTAAATCTGGGGATGGCCAAGGAGACGCGCTTTGAAACGCCGCTCATGTGGCTTGATAAAACGGAAACCTGGGCACTGGCGGACTACTGGGGCAAGTTGGATTTGGTTCGCAGCGAAACCCTGACCTGCTACAACGGCATTAAGGGCGACGGATGCGGCCAATGCGCCGCCTGTAACCTGCGTGCCAATGGCTTGAATCACTACCTGGCAGATAAAGCCAGTGTGATGGCCGCAATGCAGAAAAAAACCGGGCTGAAATAGGGTTATTTGACCGTGCTGTCGAACAGTTTTACACCGGCAGCACGCGTGACTTTCATTAGCGTCGTCAGTGTTGGGTTGCCATTATCAGACAAGGTTCGGTATAGCTGCTGACGGGAAAGACCTGCTTTGGCAGCAATTTCACCTATGCCGCCGCGGGATTCGATGACCTGGCGGAGTGCAATGAGATAGGCAGGGATCCCCTGATCCTCATAAATTTCTTCCAGTGCTATTTGCAGGTAAAGTTGAGCGTAGGAAGGGTTTTCACGAAGCATTTTTACAACCGCATCGTGATGGTTAACAGAACTTGAATAGTGTCGTTTAGAAGTGCTCATCTGTTTTTCCTTTAGATAGATGATCTTTCAAGAAATCTACCGCCTGTTTAACATCTTGTTTTTGACTCTTCTTGTCACCACCGATGAGTAACAACAAGACCCTCTGATGCTCTACGGCAAAATAGATCCTGTAACCGGGACCACTATCAATTCGCATCTCCCAAACACCTTCTCTAAGGTATTTGTAATCACCAAAATTATGCTTTATTGCACGGTTAATACGCATAAGGATCCGTAAAACGGTCTCCGGATCCTTTCTACGCATCCTGGTTATCCACTCCTCAAGCGGCACTTTGCCGTCACGGGTCCGATAACGCTCAACAACATAGTCCCTGTCCATTATTCTATCCCTGGAAAAACACTTTGTCTTTTATAAAAGACAAAAAATCACACGATCATCAACTCCAGCTTTTCCCGCAACTCCCCTTCCAGCGGCAGTGCTTTCTGCGTTTTCAGATCGATACAAACGAAGGTGATCTGCGCATCGGCTACCACCTGCCCTTCCGGATCCAGCGTCACGACCTGACTGAGCACGCCGCTCTTCCCGTTTAGCTGTTGCACCTGGCTGGTCACTGTAAGCACATCCCCCAGCACGGCCGGGCGACGGTAGTTGATATTGATGTTGACGACCACGAACGCAATGTTGTGCGCGGTCAGCCATTGGAAGCTTTCGCTGTTTTCCAGCCCGTCCCAGCGCGCCTCTTCCAGAAATTCGAGATAGCGGGCATTATTCACGTGCTGGTAAACATCAAGATGAAAACCGCGTACTTTGATTTTTGTCTGCATAGCGCAATAGCCTTTACTGTTGTTATAGGATAAGAGGTCAAGACTGGTATGACCTCTTTATCCTGGCAAACTTTTGCTGCTGTGCAAGTAAAACTGAAATTACAACGTCAGGTGTGAGAGGTTGCGCTCAACCAGTGAACTGCCCATCCCCGGAACCTGCCTGAGGTCGTCAACCGTTTTAAACGGGCCGTACTCTTCACGGTAGCTGACGATAGCCTGCGCTTTTTTGAGCCCTACGCCGTTCATCACGCGGGCGAGATCTTCAGCCGAGGCCGTATTGATGCTGACGCGTGTACCGTCGTCCTCTGTGCTTTTGCCAGGTTCAGCGGCTTTAGTTTGGGCAGATGCCTGTGCAGCGGGGTCAGTTTTGCTCTGTACAGACTGCGTTTTGGCTGCGGGGGACGCCGCCAGTGCGCCTGCGCTCATTCCGGTAGTGGCAATAGCCAGTGTGATTAGCAGTGCTTTGATTCCACATTTCATGCTGTTATCTCCTTGTTTGTTGACAGCCATGTCACCATAGCCGTCAGCCAAAGGAGGCTCAAATATGCATTTACAGAAATGGAAAAGGCCGCGAAAGCGGCCTTCAGGGTTTGCAGAGCGTTACGAAAATCTGCGAGCAGATACGTAATTATTGCTGCTGAGTGATGGCATCGCCCAGCTTGATTTTGGCTTCTTTACGCAGGTTGCTCATCATCGCTTCGAAAGCAATCTGGGCATTGTTCTGGGTGATACCCTGAACCATTGCTTTCTTTTGCGCTTCTGGCATGGTGCCGGCTTTCACTTCATCCAGCGCCAGCAGAACAACGTTCCCCTGCATGTCGGTTGTTGTCCCGAAGCTCGGTTTGTCTTTCGCTGGCAGGCTCAGACCAAACACAGCCTGGCTGATTGGGTCCTGACCGGTACGGCTCAGCGTTTTCGCGTCACCGAAGCTCAGACCCGCCGCTTTCAGGGCGTCTTCTTTACCGGCTTTCAGGTCAGCCAGGATCTTCTCAGCATCCAGTTTTGCCTGCTGTTCCGCTTTGCTATGTTTAACCTGCGCCACAACCTGATCTTTCACTTCCGCCAGCGGTTTTACCGCTTCAGGCTTGTGCTCGCTCACGCGCAGAACAAACGCACGGTCACCGTCAACGGTAATGATATCGGAGTTGCTGCCCGGCGTACCGTTCTCGCCCACCAGACCACCGTTGAAGATGGCATCCGAAACCGGTTTGAAGTTCAGCTCTTCCGGCAGGTTGTCTCGGCCAAACCAGCCGGTCTCAACCGCTTTCACGCCAGCAGCCTGCTCTGCACCGGCCAGAGATTCGTTGTCGTTGCTCGCCGCATCGCTCACTTTCTGCTGCAGAGCATAGTACGCATCAAGCGCTTTTTCCTGCTTCACTTTGGCGGCGATATCATCACGCACCTCAGCCAGAGGTTTGGTTTTAGCGGCTTCGATATCATCCAGACGCGCAACCAGGAAACCAACGGACGATTTAATCACACCCGACAGCTGACCCTTGTCTTTCAGACCGGCATTTTTCAGCTCATCCGGCGTAGTCGCCGCTTCCAGCCAGCCCATATCGCCGCCATTTTTGGCAGAGATGATGTCGGTGGATTTTGCTTTCGCAACGGTGGCGAAATCTGCGCCTTTGTTCAGCTCATCCAGCACCGCTTTGGCATCGGCTTCGGTTTTGGTCTGAATCACGCTGTAGCGGTTACGCTGCGGCTGAGTGAACTGATCCTGATGCTGATCGTAGTAAGACTGGATTTCTGCATCAGTCGCGGTTTCCTGCAACGCAGCAGCATCCAGTTTGATATAGCTCACGCGGAACTGCTCAGGTGCAACAAAGCTGTTTTTATTCTGCTCGTACCAGGCGTTAACCTCTGCGTCGCTCACCTGCTGCTTCGCCGCGAGCGCATTCACATCGATGGTCGCCTGACGCACAACACGCTGCTGTGCCACCAGGGCTGCCAGTTCGTCAGTTTCACCTTTAAGCATGAAATCAGTACCAACCACCGCGTTGATGAGCTGTTGCGTCGTCAGCTGGTTACGCAGCGCCTGCGCGTATTGATCGGCCGTCATGCCCATCTGATTCACAATGCTGTTATAGCGAGCGTTGTCGAACTTGCCGTTAGACTGGAAAGCCTGAGTCGAGAAGATGGCTTTTTTAACCTGCTCGTCGCTGATACCCAGACCCAGTTTTTTGGCATATTGATCGAGGAGCGCTTCGTCAATCAGGCGGTTCAGCGTCTGCTGGCGCAGGGTTTTCATGTATCCTTCGTTCGCAGCCAGCTCAGAGAATTGGTCGCCCAGCTGTTGCTGCATACGGTTACGTTCACCGGCAAACGCGTTCTCGAACTGACCGCGGCTGATTTCCTGGCCGTTCACTTTTGCGGCATAGTTTGCGCCACCGCCGATAAGGTAACTGCTCACGCCGGTCAATATGAACGACACGATAATGATACCGAAAATAATCTTGAGCACGAGACTGTTAGCAGCCGTGCGTAAGCTGTCCATCATGGTGTAACAACACTCCGCTGTAGGTGACTGGTTACCTGACGCTAACGGAAAATCCTGACCGTCGCGCGTAAAGGCGTATTGTGACAAGAAAACGGGGCGATTGTCAGCCCACAACTCGCATAAACTCGCACAAATCAGGTCTGGACAAATAAAAAAGGCACATCAAATGATGCGCCCTTGTACTTTTCAGCTTCCCTGAAACGGGAAAGCAATCAGTTTACTGCGTCTTTCAGCGCTTTACCTGCACGGAAACCCGGCACTTTAGCGGCAGCAATGGTGATCTCTTTACCGGTCTGAGGGTTGCGGCCAGTACGGGCAGCACGCTCTTTAACAGCAAAAGTACCGAAGCCTACCAGTGCAACGTCGTCCCCAGCCTGCAGAGATTCAGTAACAGAAGCAATTAATGCATCTAACGCACGTCCAGCTGCAGCTTTAGAAATATCAGCACCAGCAGCAATTTTGTCAATCAGTTGAGATTTATTCACTGTTCTCTTCCTCTCTTTATAATTTATATCGCGCCTGAATCCTTCACAACGCGACCGCGCAGCAGTTATATCAGGCCTGCCATGACCTTACAACACCCGTTGTTGATGGCTGACCTAATCAGCAATCTAAATTAGCTATACAAAAAAAGGCTGGCAAGTGCGAAATGACTTACCAGCCTTGTTTTTATTGACGCTCTTTGCGCGAGGTCACTATTTTGCGGTCACAACCTGCATTCCGGAGGGTTCATTCTGCAATGCGAGAGTAAGAACCTCCTCAATTCGCTTAACAGGATGGATCTGCAGATCGGCAATCACGTTGTCCGGAATCTCTTCCAGATCGCGTTTATTTTCGTAAGGAATCAATACGGTTTTGATCCCACCACGATGTGCCGCCAGCAGTTTTTCTTTTAACCCACCAATTGGCAGAACCTGACCACGCAGGGTAATTTCACCGGTCATTGCGACATCAGCACGCACCGGGTTCCCTGTGAGACAGGAGACCAGCGCGGTACACATCGCGATACCGGCGCTTGGGCCATCTTTCGGCGTTGCCCCTTCCGGGACGTGAACGTGAATGTCGCGTTTTTCGTAGAAATCCGGGTTGATCCCCAGTTTCTCCGCACGTGCGCGAACCACGGTCAAGGCCGCCTGGATGGACTCCTGCATGACTTCACCCAAAGAACCGGTGTAGGTCAGCTTACCTTTACCTGGCACACAGGCGGTTTCGATGGTCAGCAGATCGCCGCCCACTTCCGTCCATGCCAGACCGGTGACCTGACCCACGCGGTTTTCGTTGTCCGCACGACCATAGTCGAAACGCTGAACGCCCAGATAGGCATGCAGATTGTCGCCGTTAATGGTGATGTGCTTCAGGCTCTTATCCAGCAGCAGCTGTTTCACCGCCTTACGGCACAGTTTCGAGATTTCACGCTCAAGGCTACGCACGCCCGCTTCGCGAGTGTAGTAGCGAATGATGCCGATAATCGCGCTGTCTTCTACGGTCAGTTCGTTGGCTTTCAGTGCATTACGCTCAATCTGTTTTGGCAGCAGATGCTGCTTCGCAATATTTAGCTTCTCGTCTTCGGTATAACCAGACAGACGGATCACTTCCATACGATCCAGCAGCGGAGCCGGAATGTTCATGGAGTTGGAGGTTGCCACGAACATCACATCGCTCAGATCGTAGTCCACTTCCAGGTAGTGATCGCTGAACGCCACGTTCTGTTCTGGATCAAGCACTTCCAGCAGAGCCGAGGCCGGATCGCCACGCATATCCGACGACATTTTGTCGATCTCATCGAGCAGGAACAGTGGGTTTTTAACCCCAACTTTCGCCATCTTCTGGATCAATTTACCCGGCATAGAACCGATGTAGGTACGACGGTGGCCGCGGATTTCCGCTTCGTCGCGTACGCCACCCAGCGCCATACGGATATATTTACGTCCGGTCGCTTTCGCAATGGACTGACCCAGAGAGGTTTTACCTACCCCTGGCGGTCCAACCAGACAGAGGATTGGGCCTTTCAGTTTGTTTACACGGCTTTGTACCGCGAGGTACTCAAGGATGCGGTCTTTAACACGCTCCAGGCCGTAGTGGTCGGTATCCAGGATCTCCTGCGCCTGACGCAGGTCTTTTTTGACCTTGCTGCGGGCGTTCCACGGCACCTGAACCATCCACTCGATGTAGCCACGCACCACCGTCGCTTCAGCCGACATCGGAGACATCATTTTCAGCTTCTGCAGTTCAGCTTCCGCTTTCTCTTTGGCCTCTTTCGGCATTTTTGCCGCGTCGATCTTACGCTTCAGCGCTTCGTTTTCGTCCGGCGCGTCGTCCATCTCGCCGAGTTCTTTCTGAATGGCTTTCATTTGCTCATTCAGATAGTACTCACGCTGCGATTTTTCCATCTGCTTTTTCACGCGGTTGCGAATACGCTTCTCAACCTGCAGCAGATCGATTTCAGACTCCATCATCGCCATCAGATATTCCAGACGTTCATTAACGTCGGACATCTCCAGCACGGACTGTTTGTCCGCCAGCTTCAGCGGCATATGCGCTGCGATGGTGTCCGCCAGACGTGCGGGATCGTCGATGCTGTTCAGCGACGTCAGCACTTCTGGTGGGATTTTCTTGTTCAGCTTGATATAGCCTTCAAACTGGCTAATCGCGGTGCGCACCAGCACTTCCTGCTCACGCTCATCAAGCTGAGGCGAATCAAGGTACTCTGCCTTGGCAGAGAAATGTTCGCCATTGTCAGACAGGGTGGTAATACGCGCACGCTGCAGGCCTTCTACCAGCACCTTAACGGTGCCGTCAGGCAGCTTCAGCATCTGCAAAATAGAGGCCACGGTCCCGACGGTGAAAAGATCGTTTACACCCGGCTCATCCGTCGAAGCTTCCTTCTGCGCAACCAACATGATTTTTTTATCATGATCCATGGCGGCTTCGAGGCAACGGATAGATTTTTCCCGCCCTACAAATAAGGGTATGACCATGTGCGGATAAACCACCACATCGCGCAACGGCAATACGGGGATTTCAATGCGTTCAGAACGCTCAGGATTCATAGAGCTCTCTCTTAGTTTAGTGTCCGCCAGGTAAACTGGTCATGTAACTGTGCTTCACACAACCATTAACATGTAATCCAGTATATGGGGATGTTTCCCACACATTCAACGCCATGAATACGGAAAAAGTAAAGGGGAGATAAAATCCCCCCTTTTTGATTAACTGCTTGTATGATTTGGTGAATTATTCGCCAGATGCCTGCTGCGCTTCCGGTTTCCCGTAAATCAGCAGCGGCTTGCTTTGACCACCGATAACGGACTCGTCGATAACCACTTTTTCGACATCTTCCATGGAAGGCAGGTCGTACATGGTATCAAGCAGCGCCGCTTCAACGATGGAACGCAGACCACGGGCACCGGTTTTACGGATCATCGCTTTCTTCGCAATCGCATCCAGCGCTTCATCACGGAATTCCAGCTCAACACCTTCCAGGTTAAACAGCGCCTGATACTGCTTGGTCAGCGCGTTTTTCGGCTCTTTCAGGATCTGGATCAGGGCTTCTTCACTCAGTTCATTCAGCGTAGCCACAACCGGCAGACGCCCGATGAATTCTGGGATCAGACCAAACTTGATCAGATCTTCTGGTTCAACCTGAGACAGCAGTTCGCCTTCGTTCGCTTTCTCGGATTTGGCCTTCACCGTTGCGCCAAAACCAATGCCGGAGCCGGTTTCAACACGGTGGGAGATAACTTTATCCAGACCGGCGAAAGCACCGCCACAGATGAACAGGATCTTGGAGGTATCAACCTGCAGGAACTCCTGCTGCGGATGTTTACGGCCACCCTGCGGGGGCACTGCGGCAACGGTCCCTTCGATCAGCTTCAGTAATGCCTGCTGTACACCTTCCCCTGATACGTCACGGGTGATAGACGGGTTGTCTGATTTACGGGAGATCTTGTCGATCTCATCGATATAGACGATCCCGCGCTGGGCTTTCTGTACGTCGTAATCGCACTTCTGCAGCAGTTTCTGGATGATGTTTTCCACATCTTCACCCACGTAACCGGCTTCGGTCAGGGTGGTGGCATCCGCCATGGTGAACGGCACATCCAGCAGGCGTGCGAGCGTTTCAGCCAGCAGCGTTTTACCGGAACCGGTTGGGCCGATCAGCAGAATGTTACTTTTACCCAGCTCTACGCCATTGCTGGTATCACCGTTACGCAGGCGTTTGTAGTGGTTATATACCGCTACCGCCAGCACTTTCTTAGCCTGCTCCTGACCGATGACATAGTCGTCCAGATGATGACGAATTTCATGCGGTGTCGGCAGCGCGCTACGCTCGCGGTGAGGCGCTACTTCTTTAATCTCTTCGCGAATGATGTCATTACATAAATCAACACATTCGTCGCAGATATACACGGACGGCCCGGCAATCAGTTTACGCACTTCATGCTGGCTTTTGCCGCAAAAAGAGCAGTACAGCAGTTTGCCCGAACCATCTTTGCGTTTATCTGTCATGAGTCCAAACCTCTTTTTAAGTTCTTTGTGCCGCACATGACGACGCAAATGCCATTTTCAGACGCAAGCTGCTCTCAAGCAGAGTGCCGCTTTACCTTAGTATAGCGGCACACTCGCGTCGCGGGCATCAATTACGATGGGTCAAAATGGAGTCGACTAAGCCGTACTCAACTGCCTCTGAAGCAGAGAGGAAGCGATCGCGCTCGGTATCGCGCTCGATCTGCTCAAGAGATTGACCCGTATGCTGCGCCATAAGTTCATTCATGCGCGCTTTTACTTTCAGAATTTCGCGGGCGTGGATTTCGATATCCGTCGCCTGCCCCTGGTAACCACCCAGCGGCTGGTGAATCATCACACGGGAATTCGGCAGGCAGAAACGTTTGCCTTTTGCCCCTGCGGTTAACAGGAAGGCACCCATAGATGCTGCCTGACCCATACAGATAGTGCTCACATCAGGCTTGATGAATTGCATGGTGTCATAAATGGACATACCTGCCGTAATCACGCCGCCTGGGGAGTTAATGTACAGGTAAATGTCTTTTTCCGGGTTTTCCGCTTCCAGAAACAGCATCTGCGCCACGATCAGGTTCGCCATGTGGTCTTCCACCTGGCCGGTCAGAAAGATAACGCGTTCCTTGAGCAGACGGGAATAGATATCAAAAGAACGCTCACCACGTGAGGTCTGTTCAATAACCATTGGCACCAGAGCCATATGGGGTGCAAAGTTATCTCGTTCGCCACTGTATGACATTTCCGTCTCCTGGATCAAAATTGAAAACACCTGCTGTACTGATTGTAACCTTACGGACGGATTATCAGCCAGTCTCATTCATCTGATTACACACTTATGGGGTTTACATTGCCCTATTTCAAGCATAACAACCTTTTGTTGTTACGCTAACACCGAAAGGGCGTTTTAGCACCCTTCCTGGGCTATTGGTGCGATAAAAAAAACCCGTTGCCGGAAGGCAACGGGTTTTTGTTCAAACTTTAAACCTTCGGGGCGAAATTACGCCTGCTGGTTCATCAGTTCGTTGAAAGAGGTCGCTTTTTCGGTCACTTTCGCTTTCGCCAGTACCGCTTCAACAGCCTGCTCTTCCAGGGCAACATTGCGCATGTTGTCCATCAGCTCTTTGTTCTTACCGTAGAACTCGATAACTTCTGATGGATCTTCGTATGCAGAAGCCATCTCTTCGATCAGACCTTTCACACGCTCTTCGTCAGCTTTCAGCTCGTGGGTACGAATCACTTCGCCCAGCAGCAGACCAACAACAACGCGGCGTTTTGCCTGCTCTTCGAACAGCTCGCGTGGCAGTTCCATCGCTTGCTGCTGGTTGCCACCGAAACGCTGTGCAGCCTGACGACGCAGTACGTCGATTTCGCTGTCGATCAGCGCAGCTGGAACGTCAATTTCGTTCGCCTTCACCAGGCCTTCGATAGCCTGAGATTTCACACGGTTACGCACAGCGCCGTTCAGCTCGCGTTCCATGTTTTTACGTACTTCAGTACGCAGACCGGCAACAGAACCATCTTCCACGCCGAAACGCTTGATGAATTCTTCAGTCAGTTCTGGCAGTTCGCGCTCTTCCACTTTCTTCAGGTTGATGACGAACTTCGCTGCTTTACCTTTCAGGTTTTCAGCGTGGTACTCTTCAGGGAAGGTCACATCGATGGTGAACTCTTCGCCCGCTTTGTGGCCTTTGATACCGTCTTCGAAGCCCGGGATCATACGACCCTGACCCATTGCCAGTACGAAGTCAGTCGCTTTGCCGCCCTCGAACTCTTCGCCGTCTACAGAACCGGTGAAGTCGATGGTGACGCGGTCTTCAGCGTCAACAGCGCCTTCTTTCTCTTTCCAGTTAGCCTGCTGCTTACGCAGGGTATCCAGCATGCCGTCAACATCTTCGTCGGTCACGGAAACAATCGGTTTTTCAACTTCGATAGATTCCAGACCTTTCAGTTCTACTTCCGGATACACTTCGAACTCTACAGAGTAGGTGAAGTCTTCGCCCAGTTTGTATTCGCCTGGAACGTAGTTCGGCGCACCGGCCGGATTGATCTTTTCTTTGATGATCGCATCGATAAAGTTGCGGCTCATCAGTTCACCCAGCACATCCTGACGCACGGAAGCGCCATAACGCTGAGCAACAACATTCATTGGTACTTTGCCCTTACGGAAGCCGTCAATACGTACTTTTTTTGCTACGTTGACCAGCTCGCTTTTCACAGCAGTTTCGATGCTGTCAGCAGCGATAGTAATCGTTACACGGCGGCCAAGGCCTTGAGTGGTTTCAACTGAAACTTGCATCTTGTTACCTCAAAAAAATCACAGTGCTCGGTCAACTCTGAATCTGTCTGTTTTACCGGGATGCTCTCTTAGTGCAGATTCACATTCCCTGTCGCCAGAATCATCCCGAAGACATTCAATAAGACGCGGCATTATAGCGGCATCACTTAGGTGAGTCGAGAACGGTTGGGGCATGTTGCTGCGGCTTTTTTCACACTTTAAGGCTATTTTTAGCCTTAAAATCGCACCATCCGCTCAAAACTCAGACAAAACAAAACGGCCCGAAGGCCGTTTTGAGGAAATCTGTAAGCAACATACTGGAAAAACTCCAGCGGTTGCAAATCCGATTTATCAGGCGATGGTGCCTGCACCGCGACAAGGCGGGGATGCAAAAACCGTATCCTGCAAGCCTTCCCACTCCTTAATGGTGTAGGTATGCAATGCCAGCGCATGTACGGTTGTGGAGAGTTCTTCCGTCAAGGTGCTGTAGATCAAGCGGTGTCGGTTCAGGAAACGTTCTCCCGTGAAGCGATCGCTAACCAGAACCACTTTGAAGTGGCTTTCAGAACCTGCCGGCACGTTATGACGATAGCTTTCGTCGACGACTTCGAGGAACACAGGGTTGAACGCTGCCCTTAATTTATCTTCTATCTGCTCACGTATCATCATGAAATTACTCCTCCGACAACGCCAGGATGTCACCCATCCCTTTAAATGTTAGCCGCTTTTACCGGTTCCATTACAACAAGACAACAAATATTTAGCTTTCGTCTTATTTTCTCATTCAAACGAATGAAGTTCACTGTGAGGCTCATACGTTTTGTCACACACAGGTTGAGAAAAAGGGCGAACTGGTCAGTTTTCAGACAAGGCGATGAATTTACATGCGTTGACCACTTCCCCTGGCCGTTAGCGATGTTATGATGGCGGCAATTTTTCTCTCTATATGCTTACGATTCGTTGAGAACCCGAAAATGTTAAAAAAACTCTTCTTTCCGTTGGTAGCCCTCTTTATGCTGGCAGGCTGCGCTACCCCGCCAACAACCATTGATGTCTCACCAAAAATCACGCTGCCTCAGCAAGATCCAAGCCTGATGGGCGTGACCGTGAGCATTAACGGTGCCGATCAGCGTCAGGATCAGGCCCTGGCGAAAGTGACCCGCGACAACCAGCTGGTGACGTTGACCGCTTCCCGTGACCTGCGTTTCCTGCTGCAGGAAGTGCTGGAGAAACAGATGACCTCTCGAGGTTACATGATTGGCCCAAGCGGCGCGGTTGATCTGCAGATCATCGTTAACAACCTGTACGCTGACGTTTCCCAGGGTAACGTGCGCTACAACATCTCCACCAAAGCGGACATCGCCATCATCGCTACCGCGAAGAACGGCAACAAGATGACCAAAAACTATCGTGCCAGCTACTCCGTAGAAGGTGCTTTCCAGGCCTCTAACCAAAACATTGCGAACGCCGTAAACAGCGTGCTGACCGATACCATCGCCGATATGGCGCAGGACACCAGCATTCACGACTTTATCAAGCAAAACGCGCGTTAATCCTGCTGACTGACCCGGTGTTTTACCGGGTCAGTTTTTAAGAACATGTCCAGTCATTACTTACGCATTTTCCAGCAACCCAAATCAGCCATTCTGCTGATCCTTGGCTTTGCCTCCGGTTTACCCCTCGCGCTCACTTCCGGCACGTTGCAGGCCTGGATGACGGTTGAGAATATCGATCTCAAAACCATTGGCTTCTTCTCCCTCGTCGGCCAGGCGTATGTCTTTAAGTTCCTGTGGTCACCGGTGATGGATCGCTACACCCCGCCGTTCCTGGGCCGTCGTCGTGGCTGGCTGGTGATGACGCAGGTCCTGCTGTTGCTGGCCATTGCCGCCATGGGATTCCTTGAGCCGTCGACACAGCTTCGCTGGATGGCGGCGCTTGCGGTGGTGATCGCCTTCTGTTCCGCGTCACAGGATATCGTGTTTGATGCCTGGAAAACGGACGTGTTACCCGCAGAAGAGCGTGGAGCCGGTGCGGCCATCAGCGTGCTGGGCTATCGCCTCGGCATGCTGGTATCTGGTGGGCTGGCGCTGTGGCTGGCTGACCGCTATCTGGGCTGGCAGGGCATGTACTGGCTGATGGCCGCCCTGCTGATCCCGTGCATTATTGCCACCCTCCTCGCCCCTGAACCGAGCGACGTGATCCCGGTCCCCCGTTCTCTGGAGCAGGCCGTTGCCGAACCGCTGCGTGATTTCTTTGGCCGCAACAATGCCTGGCTGATCCTGCTGCTCATCGTCCTTTATAAGCTGGGTGATGCCTTCGCGATGAGCCTGACCACCACGTTCCTGATCCGCGGCGTCGGGTTTGATGCCGGTGAAGTGGGAGTGGTTAACAAAACCCTCGGGCTCTTTGCCACTATCGTCGGCGCACTTTACGGCGGGGTGTTGATGCAGCGCCTGACCTTGTTCCGGGCGTTGCTGATCTTCGGCATTCTGCAGGGGGCGTCTAACGCGGGTTACTGGCTGCTGTCGATTACCGATAAACATATGATTAGCATGGCGGCAGCAGTGTTCTTTGAGAACCTGTGTGGCGGAATGGGTACCGCGGCGTTTGTCGCCCTGCTGATGACGCTCTGCAACAAGTCGTTTTCTGCAACGCAGTTCGCCCTGCTCTCGGCGCTTTCTGCCGTGGGCCGCGTATATGTGGGGCCGATTGCCGGTTGGTTTGTTGAAGCGCATGGTTGGCCAACGTTTTATCTCTTCTCCGTGGTTGCAGCCGTGCCAGGCATTTTATTGTTGCTGGTCTGCCGCCAGACGCTGGAATATACCCAGCGAACAGAACACTTTATGCCGCGAACGGAATATCAGCGCGCCTACCAGTTTGCGCTACGCCTGTTAATGGTGGGATGTCTGGCGCTGGGGTTATGGCTCGTGGTGCTCATCATCAATGCCACTACCCCCCTGGCGCTTCCTCTTGAAGCCCTTCTCCTTGATGTCGGCGCCCTGCTGGCGGTCGTCGGGATCCTGCTCGGTGGGTTGCTCGATTTTATGGCTCTGCGTAAAACGCAGACAACCTGAAGATAAAAGCGAAAGGTTATTTCCCGTTGTAATCACCGGCCGAAATTATAACGGTGAAATAACCGACAAACGCTAAAAAAAATATTTGTTGTTTTGTGCGGGATAGGATTCGGAAATTATTGGAGCCATTTCTTTCAGGCTATTTTTCATTAAACGATTCAGCTTGGGAAAGATTGAATTTTCGTTTTTTAATTGTCTTTTTATTGATAATTAATTGTTAATTTTTTGTTTATTTTTAACAATGGTTATACCAATTGCCCCTTTTAGGGTATGCTTGGGGGTCCTTTCGTTATAAAGCCCATGCCATGCGGCTTCGGTCATAAAAACCGACATAATTTGCAACACTTGTGACATGTGCGGCAGAACCCGGTAACACCTTCCTGACACAGGCCTAATGATGTTTACAGTAATGTAACCTTCCCGTAAAATGCCCCCACACTTTAAACGCCACCAGACTCCCGTGGAATTGAGGTCGTTAAATGAGACTCAGGAAATACAATAAAAGTTTGGGATGGTTGTCATTATTCGCAGGCACTGTATTACTCAGTGGCTGCGATTCTGCACTACTTGACCCCAAAGGACAGATTGGACTGGAACAACGTTCACTGATACTGACGGCATTTGGCCTGATGTTGATTGTGGTTATTCCAGCCATTTTGATGGCTGTTGGTTTCGCCTGGAAGTATCGTGCGAGCAATAAAGATGCGAAGTATAGCCCTAACTGGTCACACTCCAATAAAGTGGAAGCTGTGGTCTGGACGGTTCCTATTCTGATCATCCTGTTCCTCGCTGTGCTGACCTGGAAAACCACTCACGCACTTGAGCCAAGCAAACCGCTGGTTCACGATGAAAAACCAATTACCATCGAAGTGGTCTCCATGGACTGGAAATGGTTCTTCATCTATCCAGAGCAGGGCATTGCTACCGTGAATGAAATCGCCTTCCCGGCGAACACTCCGGTTCAGTTCAAAGTGACCTCCAACTCCGTAATGAACTCCTTCTTCATCCCACGTCTGGGTAGCCAGATTTACGCGATGGCCGGTATGCAGACCAACCTGCACCTGATTGCGAATGAAGCAGGCACCTATGATGGTATCTCCGCCAGCTATAGCGGCCCGGGCTTCTCAGGTATGAAGTTCAAAGCTACTGCGACGCCGGACCGTGCCGCTTTCGACCAGTGGGTTGCAAAAGCGAAGCAGTCTCCAAACACCATGTCTGACATGGCGGCGTTCGAAAAAGTGGCTGCACCTAGCGAATACAACAAGGTGGAGTACTTCTCTAACGTGAAACCTGATTTGTTCAAAGACGTTATTGGCAAATTTATGGATCACGGCAAGAGCATGGACATGACCCAGCCTGAAGGCGAGCATAGCGCGCACGAAGGTATGGAAGGCATGGACATGAGCCACGCGGAAACCGCTCACTAAGGGGCCGAGGAAGAAAATGTTCGGAAAATTGACACTGGATGCAGTGCCCTACCATGAACCGATTATCATGGTTACGGTGGCTGCCATTATCATCGGTGGCGCGGCCTTACTGGCCTTGATCACTTACTTCGGTAAGTGGAGCTACCTGTGGAACGAGTGGCTGACTTCGGTTGACCACAAAAAACTCGGTATCATGTACTGCATCGTCGGTATCGTCATGTTAATTCGTGGCTTTGCGGATGCGATCATGATGCGTAGCCAGCAGGCACTCGCGTCTGCGGGTGAAGCCGGCTTCCTGCCACCGCACCACTACGACCAGATCTTTACCGCTCACGGCGTTATCATGATCTTCTTCGTGGCGATGCCGCTGGTTATCGGTCTGATGAACGTTGTCGTTCCGCTGCAAATTGGCGCGCGCGACGTTGCGTTCCCGTTCCTGAACAACCTGAGCTTCTGGTTTACGGTTGTCGGCGTTATCCTGGTTAACCTGTCACTGGGCGTGGGCGAATTTGCTCAGACCGGCTGGCTGGCTTACCCACCGCTGTCAGGAATTGAGTACAGTCCGGGCGTTGGCGTTGACTACTGGATTTGGGCGCTTCAGCTCTCCGGTGTCGGTACCACCCTGACCGGTATCAACTTCTTCGTGACCATCCTGAAGATGCGTGCGCCTGGTATGACCATGTTCAAGATGCCGGTATTTACCTGGGCATCTCTGTGCGCCAACGTACTGATTATCGCATCCTTCCCAATTCTGACCGTCACCATCGCGCTGCTGACCCTGGACCGCTACCTGGGCACCCATTTCTTCACGAATGACATGGGTGGCAACATGATGATGTACATCAACCTGATTTGGGCCTGGGGTCACCCGGAAGTGTACATTCTGGTTCTGCCTGTCTTCGGTGTGTTCTCCGAAATCGCAGCAACCTTCTCGCGTAAACGTCTGTTTGGTTACACCTCTCTGGTGTGGGCAACCGTCTGTATTACCGTTCTGTCGTTCATCGTTTGGCTGCACCACTTCTTTACTATGGGTGCGGGCGCGAACGTAAACGCCTTCTTCGGTATTACCACCATGATTATCGCCATCCCTACCGGGGTGAAGATCTTCAACTGGCTGTTCACCATGTACCAGGGCCGTATCGTGTTCCACTCAGCGATGCTGTGGACCATCGGCTTCATCGTCACCTTCTCCGTAGGTGGGATGACCGGCGTACTGCTGGCGGTACCGGGTGCTGACTTCGTACTGCACAACAGTCTGTTCCTGATTGCGCACTTCCATAACGTTATCATCGGTGGCGTGGTCTTCGGCTGCTTCGCTGGCGTAACCTACTGGTGGCCAAAAGCGTTCGGCTTCACGCTGAACGAGAAATGGGGTAAACGCGCGTTCTGGTTCTGGATCATTGGCTTCTTCGTGGCATTTATGCCGCTGTACGTGCTGGGCTTCATGGGTATGACCCGTCGTCTGAGCCAGCAGATCGATCCGCAGTTCCACCCAATGCTGATGGTTGCAGCGGGCGGTGCCGCGCTGATTGCCTGCGGTATCCTGTGCCAGCTGATTCAGTACTACGTGTCCATCCGTGACCGTAACCTGAACCGCGACCTGACCGGTGACCCATGGGGTGGCCGTACGCTGGAGTGGGCGACCTCTTCTCCACCTCCGTTCTATAACTTTGCCGTAGTGCCGCACATTCACGAACGTGATGCATTCTGGGAAATGAAAGAAAAAGGTGAAGCGTACAAGCAACCTGACCATTACGAAGAGATCCATATGCCGAAAAACAGCGCAGCGGGCATCGTGATTGCCGCTTTCGCAACGGTATTTGGTTTCGCAATGATCTGGCACATCTGGTGGATGGCGATTGTTGGCTTCGCTGGCATCGTAATCAGCTGGATTGTGAAGAGCTTTGACGAGGACGTGGACTACTACGTACCAGTCCGTGAAGTTGAAAAGCTGGAAAATCAGCATTTCGACGAGATTTCTAAAGCGGGGCTGAAAAATGGCAACTGATACTCTGGCGCACTCGACTGCCCACGCGCATGAACATGCGCACCACGATACAGGACCGACGAAAGTCTTCGGTTTCTGGATCTACCTGATGAGCGACTGCATTCTGTTCTGCTGTCTGTTCGCAACCTATGCCGTTCTGGTGAACGGCACAGCGGGCGGCCCGACCGGCAAGGACATTTTTGAACTGCCGTTCGTTCTGGTTGAAACCGCACTGCTGTTATTCAGCTCCATCACCTACGGCATGGCGGCTATCGCCATGTACAAAAACAACAAGAGCCAGGTTGTCTCCTGGCTGGCGTTGACCTGGTTGTTTGGTGCTGGATTCATCGGGATGGAAATCTATGAATTCCATCACCTGATTATGGAAGGCTTCGGGCCGGATCGCAGTGGCTTCCTGTCTGCGTTCTTCGCACTGGTCGGTACCCACGGTCTGCACGTGACCTCCGGTCTGATCTGGATGGCGGTTCTGATGTTCCAGATCTCCCGTCGCGGCCTGACCAGCACTAACCGTACCCGTATCATGTGCCTGAGCCTGTTCTGGCACTTCCTGGACGTGGTGTGGATCTGTGTGTTCTCTGTTGTCTATCTGATGGGGGCGATGTAATGAGTCATTCAAACGATCATGGCGCTTCCCACGGTAGCGTAAAAACCTACATGACAGGTTTTATCCTGTCGATCATCCTGACGGTGATCCCGTTCTGGATGGTGATGAGCGGTTCTGCGTCTAAGCCGGTTATTCTGGGTGCAATCCTGGTGACCGCAGTGATTCAGATTCTGGTGCATCTGGTTTGCTTCCTGCACATGAACACCAAGTCCGATGAAGGCTGGAACATGACGGCTTTCATCTTTACCGTGATTATCATCGCTATCCTGGTAGTCGGTTCCATCTGGATTATGTGGAACCTTAACTACAACATGATGGTTCACTAAGAGCGGCGAGTATGTTTAAGCAATACCTGCAAGTAACGAAACCAGGCATCATCTTTGGCAACCTGATCTCCGTGATCGGAGGGTTCCTGCTGGCCTCCAAAGGCAGCATTGATTACACCCTCTTTATCTACACGCTGGTCGGTGTGTCACTGGTTGTTGCGTCCGGTTGTGTATTTAACAACTACATCGACATGGATATCGACAAGAAGATGGAAAGGACCAAAAATCGGGTGCTGGTGAAAGGCCTGATCGCCCCTTCCGTCTCGCTGGTGTACGCCACCTTGCTGGGTATTGCTGGCTTTATGCTGCTGTGGTTTGGTGCTAACCCGCTGGCCTGCTGGCTGGGGGTGATGGGGTTCGTGGTGTATGTAGGCGTCTACAGCCTGTATATGAAGCGTCACTCCGTCTACGGCACGCTGATTGGTTCTCTCTCCGGCGCTGCGCCGCCGGTGATTGGCTACTGTGCCGTCACGAACGAGTTCGACAGCGGTGCGCTGATCCTGCTGGCTATCTTTAGCCTGTGGCAGATGCCGCACTCCTATGCCATCGCGATTTTCCGCTTTAAGGATTATCAGGCAGCGAACATTCCGGTTCTGCCGGTCGTGAAAGGTATTTCCGTTGCCAAGAACCACATCACGCTGTACATCATCGCCTTTGCCGTGGCAACGCTGATGCTCTCGCTGGGGGGTTACGCCGGGTATAAATATCTGGCGGTGGCCGCAGCGGTAAGCGTCTGGTGGCTCGGTATGGCCCTGCGCGGTTACAAAGTGGAAGATGACAAAGTCTGGGCGCGCAAACTGTTTGTGTTCTCGATTGTTGCCATCACCTCGCTGTCCGTGATGATGTCCGTGGACTTTATGGTGCCGGATTCGCATAACCTGCTGACTTACGTCTGGTAAGCCACAACAGGTGAATAAAGGGGTGCTTCGGCACCCTTTTTTATTCACTGAATCTATCAATAACGCATGTAATATTTGTTAAATAACCCTTTATTTACCCCGCCCCTTCCCCGCACTACACTATGGCCTGCTTTTGAATTGAGGTGGCAATGAACGATTATAAAATGACACCGGGCGAGCTGCGTGCGACCTGGGGTTTAGGGACTGTTTTCTCGCTACGGATGCTTGGCATGTTTATGGTCCTGCCTGTTCTGACCACGTACGGCATGGCATTGCAGGGCGCCAGCGAAGCGCTGATTGGCCTGGCGATTGGTATTTATGGTCTGGCTCAGGCGGTATTCCAGATCCCGTTTGGTCTGCTCTCTGACCGCGTCGGCCGCAAGCCGCTCATTGTCGGTGGTTTGCTGGTTTTTGTGCTCGGTAGCATCATTGCCGCCCTCTCCCACTCCATCTGGGGAATTATTCTTGGCCGCGCCCTGCAGGGCTCCGGCGCGATTGCCGCCGCCG
Source organism: Enterobacter cloacae complex sp. 394F7 (assembly GCF_057320385.1). Lineage (NCBI taxonomy): Bacteria > Pseudomonadati > Pseudomonadota > Gammaproteobacteria > Enterobacterales > Enterobacteriaceae > Enterobacter > Enterobacter cloacae complex sp. 394F7. The sequence continues at coordinate 287,292 of NZ_JBXWCS010000003.1, forward strand.
TGATGGCGCTGCTGTCGGATTTAACCCGTGAACAGAACCGTACCAAAGCGATGGCATTTATTGGCGTGAGCTTTGGCGTCACGTTTGCGATTGCGATGGTGCTCGGCCCCATTATTACCCACACGCTTGGCCTGCACGCCCTGTTCTGGATGATTGCCGTGCTGGCGACCATCGGTATTGCCTTAACGCTGTGGGTGGTACCGGACAGCAAAAACCACGTCCTCAACCGTGAATCTGGGATGGTCAAAGGCTGCTTTAGCAAGGTACTGGTTGAGCCGCGCCTGTTGAAGCTTAACTTCGGCATTATGTGTCTACACATTCTGCTGATGTCGACCTTTGTCGCCCTGCCCGGTCAACTGGCTGCCGCAGGTTTCCCGGCGGCAGAACACTGGAAAATCTATCTGGTGACGATGGTGATTTCGTTCGTCTCGGTAGTACCGTTTATTATCTATGCCGAAGTGAAGCGCAAAATGAAGCGCGTTTTCATTGGCTGTGTGGCGGTATTGCTGATTGCCGAGATCGTGCTCTGGGGCGCTGGCCCCCACTTCTGGGAACTGGTTGCCGGTGTGCAGCTCTTCTTCCTGGCGTTTAACCTGATGGAAGCCCTGCTGCCGTCACTGATCAGCAAAGAATCCCCTGCCGGTTATAAAGGCACGGCGATGGGGATTTACTCCACCAGCCAGTTCATCGGCGTGGCCATTGGCGGTGCCCTCGGCGGCTGGGTCGACGGCCTGTTTGATTCCCAAACCGTCTTCCTCGCAGGCGCACTGCTGGCGACGGTCTGGCTGCTGGTTGCCGGTACCATGAAAGAGCCGCGCTACGTCAGTAGCCTGCGGGTAGAAATTCCTGACGACGTTGAGATTAACGATGCGCTGAAACAGCGTCTTGCATCGACAGAGGGCGTGAGTGAAGTGCTTCTCGCGGCAGAAGAGCGCAGCGCGTATGTCAAAATAGACAGTAAGGTGACAAACCGCTTTGAAGTTGAACAGGCGCTGAAAGCCTGAAAAAAAGCCCGGTTAAACCGGGCTTTTTCGTTTTAATCGCGGAAGTTTTTAAACTGGAACGGTTGTCCCAGATCGCCGCCGCGCACCAGCGCCATGACGGACTGCAGATCATCACGGGATTTTCCGGTAACACGAATTTCTTCGCCCTGGATCTGCGCCTGAACCTTCAGCTTGCTGTCTTTGATGAGCTTAACGATTTTCTTCTGAACCGCGCTCTCAATGCCCTGCTTCAGTTTGGCTTCAACAAACCAGGTTTTACCGCTGTGCACGAACTCTTCCGGTACATCCAGCGAGGTCCCTTCAATGCCGCGTTTTAACAGCTTGGCACGCAGAATATCGAGCAGCTGGTTGACCTGGAAATCAGATTCGCTCAGCACCTTAATGGTCTTATTGGCATCGTTCAGCTCAAACGAGGCTTCAACGCCACGAAAATCGAAACGTGACTCAACTTCGCGGGTTGCGTTTTCTACGCCGTTGCGAACTTCCTGGATATCAACTTCGGAAACAATATCGAAAGATGGCATCTTTTCTTCTCCCTTCATTTTTGTTGCGTTGCATAATACCCGCTACGAGGCATAACTCAACAGAAGCTTAGCTGACGGCGCTATACTTAGGCCGTAACACCTGGCGCAGTTGCAGGTGAGGAGGAACAATGAAAATTACAGTGCTCGGATGCGGAGCCCTTGGTCAACTCTGGCTGACCGCACTATGCAAGCACGGACACGAAGTTCAGGGCTGGCTGCGCGTACCTCAGCCCTATTGCAGTGTAAACCTGATTGGTGAAGACGGAAGTATCTTTAACGAATCCCTCACCGCGAACGATCCTGATTTCCTGGCGCATAGCGACCTGCTGCTGGTGACGCTCAAAGCGTGGCAAGTTTCAGATGCAGTAAAAGCGCTGGCCGCCCAGCTTCCCCCCACGTCGCCCGTTTTATTACTGCATAACGGCATGGGGACGATTGATGAACTGAAAAGCATTGTGCAGCCGCTGCTGATGGCCACCACCACGCATGCCGCGCGCCGCGACGGCAATATCATTGTGCACGTGGCCAGCGGCGTCACGCATATTGGACCTGCCCGGGATCAGGACGGCGACTACAGTTATCTGGCAGACACCCTGCAAACGGTGCTTCCGGACGTGGCCTGGCACAACAACATCCGCCCTCAGCTGTGGCGTAAGCTGGCCGTTAACTGTGTGATCAATCCGCTGACGGCGCTGTGGGACTGCCCGAACGGGGAACTGAAGCACCATCCGCAGGAGGTTGCCACCCTCTGTGCTGAAGTCGCCTCGGTGATCGAGCGTGAAGGCTTACACACATCGGCGGATGATTTACGCTATTATGTTGAGCAGGTTATTGATAGTACGGCAGAAAATATCTCATCCATGTTGCAGGATGTTCGGGCGCTACGCCACACGGAAATCGACTACATCACTGGCTATCTGCTAAAACGCGCCCGCGCACACGGTATCATTGTGCCGGAAAACGCCCGCCTGTATGACCTGGTAAAACGTAAGGAGAGTGAATATGAGCGCGTCGGCACTGGTTTGCCTCGCCCCTGGTAGCGAAGAGACAGAAGCGGTCACCACCATCGATATCATGGTGCGTGGCGGCATTCAGGTCACCACCGCCAGCGTCGCCAGCGATGGCAACCTGGCTATTACCTGTTCCCGAGGAGTGAAACTCCTCGCGGATGCGCCACTGGTACAGGTGGCCGACGGGGACTATGACATCATCGTGCTGCCCGGCGGCCTGAAAGGGGCGGAGTATTTTCGCGACAGCACTCTGTTAGTCGAAACCGTCAGACAGTTTCATCTGTCGGGACGTATCGTTGCTGCCATTTGTGCCGCCGCCGGTACCGTGCTGGTTCCGCATAATATCTTTCCCATCGGTAACATGACCGGTTTCCCGGGGCTGAAAGAGACCATCCCGGAAGAGCAGTGGGTGGATAAACGCGTCGTCTGGGATCCGCGCGTCAACCTGCTCACCAGCCAGGGGCCAGGTACCGCGATAGACTTTGGCTTAAAGATTGTTGACCTGCTGGTCGGGCGAGAGAAAGCCTACGAAGTCGCCTCAACGCTGGTGATGGCGGCGGGGATTTATAACTACTATGAAGAGTAGTGCAAAGAAAAGCCGGGTGGCGGTAGGTAAAAGCAAAACGGCAACCTCAGGTTGCCGTTTTTAATGTTTGCGCCCTCTCCCCTTGGGAGAGGGTCGGGGTGAGGGCATCAAGCCACACACCCCCGCAAAAAACTACGGACGATACACCTTCACATTCGCAAAGCCCTGCTCACGCAGGTACAGCGCCTGCAGGCGACTCATCACCCCACGCTCACACCACAGCAGGTATGTTTTGCTCTGGTCGAGGTCGCCAAATTTGGTGCTCAGCTTATAGAACGGCAGAGAAACCACTTCCACCCCTTCCACCTGTAGCGGCTTGTCGTCCTGCTCATCAACGGAGCGGATATCCAGAATCGCGTCGTTGGCACCGAAACCGCTCACGGTTTCAACTTCAACCACTTCCTGCTCGGTCTGCTGGGCAATCTCACGGATGTCGATGTTGGAGGCTTCTTCCACCACTTTATCAAGAATGCTGAAATCGAAGTGCTCTTCTTCCGCTTCGATCTTCGCTTTTACCGCTTTGACCGTCGGGCTCTTCGAAATCACGCCGCAGTACTCTGGCATGGTACGGGCAAAATCTTCAGTGCCGATTTCGCGCGCCAGATCGATGATGTGCTCTTTGTCGTGAGAGATCAGCGGACGCAGGATCAGGGTGTCAGAGACATTGTCGATGAGACGCAGGTTGGTCAGCGTCTGGCTGGAAACCTGACCCAGCGCTTCACCGGTGACCAGCGCCTGCACACCATAGCGTTCCGCTACTTTAGAGGCCGCACGCACCATCATACGCTTGAGGACCACGCCCATCTGGCCGTCATCCACTTTCTCCAGGATTTCGCCAACCACTGGCTCGAAGTTGATCGCCACAAAGCGCACGCGGTGCGAGCTGCCAAAGCGATTCCACAGATAGTGTGCCACCTGACGCACGCCGATTTCATGCGCCGCGCCGCCCAGATTAAAGAAGCAGTAATGCACACGGCAGCCGCGACGCATCAGCATGTAGCTGGAGACGCCAGAGTCGAAACCACCGGAGATCAGGGACAGGACATCTTCCTGGGTACCGATTGGGAAGCCGCCGATACCTTCGTAACGCCCTTTCACCAGCAGCAGGCGATCGTTTTCGATCTCCAGGTTCACGGTGACATCCGGGTTGGTCAGACGCACGCGCGCCGTTTCAACATGCTGGTTCAGACCGCCGCCAACGTAACGTTCCACCTCGATAGAGCTGAATTCGTGCTTGCCGCGACGCTTCACGCGCACGCAGAAGGTTTTGCCTTCGATCTGGTCGCGATACTGCACCAGCGCTTTTTCGAAGATGTCATGCAGGGAAGTGAACGGAACATCTTCCACTTCCAGAATATGGTGAATACCCGGAATACGGGTCAGCGCGTCGCGAATGTCCTGACGTTTGTTTTCATCTTTCGCGCGAACTTCAACGTGATCCCAGTGGCGCACCACGGCGAGGGTTTCGTCGTAGTGTTTTAAAACGTTACGAATGTTCCCGGTGAGAATTTTAATAAAGCGCAAACGCACAGATTGGCTTTTGATGGTGATTTCAGGGAACAATTTAATGATAAACTTCATGGCGGCAATGTTTCTTAGGCAAGCGTATTAAGGCTTGTAATGGAAAATAATATTACAGCCCACACCCGTGGCTGCATCCAGGCGCGCAAGTATACCACCATCGCGCCGTTCCTGTGCACATTGCGCGTTATTTGATAATTGCCCCGAGTCCGTTACCATGTCGGGGCTGAGAATATAAGAGTCAATTCACTATGCCGAAGAAGAACGACGCACCGGCCAGTTTTGAAACTGCGCTGAGTGAACTGGAGCAGATCGTCACCCGCCTTGAGAGCGGTGATTTACCGTTGGAAGAGGCGCTCAATGAATTCGAGCGTGGCGTGCAGCTGGCGCGCCAGGGGCAGGTTAAACTGCAGCAGGCCGAGCAGCGTGTGCAGATCCTGCTTTCCGATAGCGAAGACGCTAAGACAACGCCTTTCACACCGGACGCCGAGTAAATGGATTTTGCTAACGAGCTTCAGGCGCGAGTCATACGCGCCAACGACGCCCTGCGCCGTTTTATTGCGCCACAACCTTTTCAGAACACTCCACTGGTTGAGGCCATGCACTATGGCGCACTCTTGGGTGGAAAGCGCCTGCGCCCGTTCCTCGTCTACGCCACAGGCAATATGTTTGGTATCAGCGATACTACGCTGGACGCCCCGGCTGCCGCCGTTGAGTGCATCCATGCCTACTCGCTGATCCACGATGATTTACCGGCGATGGATGATGACGATCTGCGTCGCGGTCAGCCAACCTGCCATATTAAGTTTGGCGAAGCGAATGCCATCCTGGCGGGGGATGCTCTGCAAACGCTGGCATTCTCTATTCTGAGCGATGCGCCGATGGCAGAAGTCAGCGATCGCGACCGTCTGGCAATGGTTTCCGAGCTGGCGATGGCCAGCGGCGTTGCCGGCATGTGCGGCGGGCAAGCGCTGGATCTGGAGGCAGAAGGACGTCAGGTTAATCTGGAACAGCTGGAGCGTATTCACCGGCATAAAACGGGCGCACTCATCCGTGCCGCCGTACGCCTGGGCGCACTGAGCGCGGGTGAACAGGGGCGCAAAGCCCTGCCGATTCTGGACAGATACTCAGAAAGTATCGGTCTGGCGTTCCAGGTTCAGGATGACATTCTGGATGTGGTGGGCGATACTGCAACATTGGGTAAACGTCAGGGTGCGGATCAGCAGCTTGGCAAAAGTACCTACCCCGCCCTGCTGGGTCTTGAGCAAGCCCAGCGTAAAGCCCGGGATCTGATAGAGGAAGCCCGCCAGTCGCTGAATGAACTGGCCGCGCAGTCTCTCGATACCTCGGCACTGGAAGCGCTAGCGGACTATATAATCCAGCGTGATAAATAAACACACTATCTCGATGAGCCTTTGATGAGTTTTGATATTGCCAAATACCCGACACTGGCGTTAGTTGACTCCACCCAGGAGTTGCGTCTGTTGCCGAAAGAGAACCTGCCGAAGCTGTGCGACGAGCTACGTCGCTATCTGCTCGACAGCGTAAGCCGCTCCAGCGGACATTTCGCCTCCGGGCTTGGCACGGTCGAGCTGACCGTTGCGCTGCACTACGTCTACAACACCCCGTTCGATCAGCTCATCTGGGACGTGGGCCATCAGGCCTATCCACATAAAATTCTGACGGGTCGTCGCGATCAAATTGGCACGATCCGCCAGAAAGGCGGCCTGCATCCGTTCCCGTGGCGCGGTGAGAGTGAGTACGATGTTTTAAGCGTCGGCCACTCCTCCACCTCCATCTCTGCGGGTATCGGTATTGCCGTGGCCGCCGAAAAAGAGAACAAGCAGCGCCGCACCGTCTGCGTGATCGGCGACGGCGCCATCACCGCCGGGATGGCCTTTGAGGCCATGAACCACGCGGGCGATATCAAGCCGGACATGCTGGTTATCCTGAACGATAACGAAATGTCGATTTCCGAGAACGTCGGCGCGCTGAACAACCATCTGGCACAGCTGCTCTCCGGCAAGCTTTACTCCACGCTGCGCGAAGGCGGCAAGAAAGTCTTCTCTGGCGTACCGCCAATCAAAGAGCTGCTCAAGCGCACCGAAGAACACATCAAAGGCATGGTCGTGCCGGGCACACTCTTTGAAGAGCTGGGCTTTAACTATATTGGCCCGGTTGATGGGCACGACGTGCTGGGGCTGGTCACCACGCTCAAGAACATGCGCGACCTGAAAGGCCCGCAGTTCCTGCATATCATGACGAAGAAAGGCCGTGGTTACGAACCGGCGGAAAAAGATCCGATCACTTTCCACGCGGTACCTAAATTCGATCCGACCAGCGGTTGTTTGCCAAAAAGCAGCGGCGGTATGCCGAGCTATTCCAAAATCTTCGGTGACTGGTTATGTGAAACCGCGGCGAAAGACAACAAGCTGATGGCGATCACCCCGGCCATGCGTGAAGGTTCCGGCATGGTCGAGTTCTCCAAAAAATACCCTGACCAGTATTTTGACGTGGCGATTGCCGAGCAGCACGCAGTCACCTTCGCGGCGGGTCTGGCGATTGGTGGATACAAACCGGTGGTGGCGATCTACTCCACCTTCCTGCAACGTGCCTACGATCAAGTGATCCATGACGTTGCCATCCAGAAGCTGCCGGTGCTGTTTGCTATCGACCGCGCAGGCATCGTGGGTGCTGACGGCCAGACGCACCAGGGTGCATTCGATCTTTCGTTCCTGCGCTGCATCCCGGACATGGTGATCATGACGCCAAGTGACGAAAACGAATGTCGTCAGATGCTGTATACCGGCTATCACTATCAGGATGGTCCAAGCGCGGTTCGCTATCCACGCGGTAACGCGGTAGGCGTTGAGCTGCAGCCGCTGGAAAAACTGGCGATAGGTAAAGGTCTGGTGAAACGTCGCGGTGAGAAAGTGGCAATTCTGAACTTTGGTACCCTGATGCCAGAGGCCGCTAAGGTCGCTGAAGCGCTGAATGCCACTCTGGTGGATATGCGCTTCGTGAAACCGCTCGATGAATCCCTGATCCTGGAAATGGCAGAAACCCATGAGGTGCTGGTGACGCTGGAAGAAAACGCCATCATGGGCGGCGCAGGTAGCGGCGTAAACGAGGTGCTGATGGCGAACCGTAAAGCCGTTCCGGTACTGAACCTTGGTCTGCCGGATCACTTCATTCCGCAAGGTACTCAGGACGAAGCCCGCGCGGCAATTGGCCTGGACGCCGCGGGTATTGAAGCCAAAATTCGTAGCTGGCTTGCCTGATCCTTCCCCTTTTCCGCTCCTGCTATGCTTAAACGTATTGTTTAAAAAAGCAGGAGTGGAACCATGCAATACACGACATTAGGAAAAACGGATCTTAACGTTTCCCGACTTTGCCTGGGCTGTATGACCTTTGGCGAGCCTGACCGGGGTAATCACGCCTGGACGCTGCCGGAAGAGAGCAGCCGCCCTATCATCAAACGCGCCATTGAAGGTGGCATTAACTTCTTTGACACCGCCAACAGCTACTCCGACGGCAGCAGTGAAGAGATCGTTGGCCGTGCCCTGCGCGATTTTGCGCGTCGTGATGAAATCGTCGTCGCCACCAAGGTCTATTACCCGGTGGGCGATCTGGCTGAGGGGCTCTCTCGCGCCCAGATCCTGCGTTCCATTGATGACAGCCTTCGACGCCTGAACATGGACTATGTCGACCTGCTGCAAATTCACCGCTGGGATTACAACACGCCCATTGAAGAGACGCTTGAAGCGCTCAACGATGTGGTGAAAGCCGGTAAAGCGCGCTACATCGGCGCATCGTCTATGCACGCGTCGCAGTTTGCTCAGGCGCTGGCTCTGCAGGCGCAACATGGCTGGGCGCGCTTCGTCACCATGCAGGATCACTACAACCTGATCTATCGCGAAGAAGAACGCGAGATGCTACCGCTCTGCTATCAGGAAGGCGTGGCGGTGATCCCGTGGAGCCCGCTGGCACGTGGTCGCCTGACCCGTCCGTGGGGGGAAACCACGGCCCGCCTGGTATCGGATGAAGTAGGAAAAAATCTTTATTCCAGTACAGAAGCCAGCGATGCGTTAATTGCCGAACGGTTAGCCGGGATCGCCGACGATACCGGAGCAACCCGCGCCCAGGTCGCGCTGGCATGGCTGCTGGGTAAACGCGGCGTCGCGGCACCGATTATTGGCACTTCGCGGGAAGAGCAGCTTGATGAACTGCTGAATGCGGTGGATATCACGCTGACGCCGGAGCAGATTGCCGAGCTGGAGACACCGTATCAGCAGCATCCGGTGGTAGGGTTTAAGTAATCCCTCTCCCTAACCCTCAAATACGTAAGCCGGGTAAGGCGAAGCCGCCACCCGGCAGTACAGATCGCACAACATCACCCGAAGTGATCGTACCCTTTCCAGTCCAGCGTAACGGGCGCACCATCTTTCACAAACTTCAGCCCTTCACTCTCCGGCATGATCTGGCCGATACAGGTAAACTTCGCGCCGAGATGCGCTAACGCCACGTCCAGCGTCCCACGGTTGAGCTCAGGCACGGTAAAGCACAGCTCATAATCTTCTCCACCGGAGAGCGCCCAGCGCAGCGCCTGCTCAGGCTCGACGTGTCGAAGCAGCTGCTCTGATAGCGGGAACAGATCCAGGTCAACGCGCGCGCCGACACCGCTGGCCTTCAGAATATGACCGAGGTCTGAGATTAACCCATCCGAGAGATCGATAGCCGAGCTTGCCCGTTCGCGTAGCGCCTGGCCGTGAAGAATACGCGGCGTTGGCCGCAGATGGCGTTTGACCAGATACGCCGCGTCGTCAGTATCGTTCACGGTTAAGCGATCCTGAAGGATTGCCAGTCCCGCTGCGCTGTCGCCCGGCGTACCGGTGACGTAGATCCAGTCGCCAGGTTTCGCCCCGGAGCGTTTCAGCGCGCGTCCAGCCGGCACATAACCGTGGATCGCGAGCGTCATCGATAGCGGCCCCGCCGTGGTATCGCCGCCAATCAATTGCATGTCGTAGTAGTTAAGCTGCTCAAACAGAGCGTCACTGAAGGCTTCAAGCCAGGGTTCATCGACCTCTGGCAGCGTCAGGGCCAGCGTTAACCACGCCGGATCGGCCCCCATCGCAGCCAGATCGCTCACGTTGACCGCCAGCGCTTTATACGCCAGATCGGCAGGATCGATATCAGGTAAGAAATGGCGCCCGCACACTAAGGTGTCGGTGCTGATTGCCAGCGTCTGTTTTTCGGGAATATTGAGAAGTGCACAGTCATCGCCAATGCCGGTTTCAACATCAAGACGAGATGTTCTGACACGGTCGAAATAACGGGCAATCAGGGAGAATTCGCCGCATGCCATACGTTATGCCTCAGCAAATAAAAGAAAAAACCGGAGCCGCACTGCCCGTCAGGCAATGCAGAGCTCCGGTTTGCGGATCACTTTTTGTGGGGACGGATCGCAGGTGCTGCTTTATCAAGAACGCCGTTTACAAACTTGTGGCTGTCTTCCGCGCCGAAGGTTTTCGCCAGTTCGATCGCTTCGTTGATGGCCACTTTGTACGGCACATCATCACGTTTAGACAGCTCAAACAGCGCAATGCGCAGCACTGCTTTTTCTACCTGACCCAGCTCTTCGAGCAGACGGGAGAGGTAGGGTTTCATCAGACCATCGAGATACGCGCTATTAGTCGCCACTCCCGACAGCAGTTCACGGAAGTACAGAACGTCAACATCTTTCACGTCCTGTTCTGACAGGAACTGGTATTCAACATCAGCGATGTCGTTCTGGGACAACTGCCAGGAGTAAAGTGCCTGAACGGCACATTCACGGGCGCGGCGACGAGCAGCAGGTTTCACGGAATTCCCCTTACAAAAAAATCAGGCCTTGATGGCTTTCAATACATTGATCATTTCAAGCGCGGTCAGTGCAGCTTCTGCACCTTTGTTACCGGCTTTAGTGCCAGCACGTTCGATGGCTTGTTCAATACTTTCGGTGGTCAGCACGCCGAACGCGACAGGAATTTCAGCGTCCTGTGCAACGTGCGCCAGACCATTGCTTGCACCGCCCGCAACGTATTCGAAGTGCGCAGTGCCGCCACGAATAACGGTACCCAGCGCAATCACCGCGTCGTATTTACCGGTTTTCGCCAGCGCGCCCGCTGCCAGTGGCAGTTCGTAAGCACCTGGAACCCACACAACGGTAATGTTGTCATCTTTAACCTGGCCGATACGTTTCAGGGCGTCAACCGCACCTTCCAGCAGGCTATCGTTGATGAAGTTGTTGAAACGCGCAATGGTGATGGCGACGCGAGCGTCCGGGGTAGCTACAGCAGCTTCAATAATGTTCATACTCTTCCTTTACGGGTTCATTTGGCCCCGCAGGGGGGCGGATTTTATCATAATACTTTGCGCACTGCTTCCCTATTTCAGGAGCAATTACGCTGTCGTTAAATGGAGGCAAACATCCGGACCCACCGGACGAATCTCGCTAAATTTGAGTTGTGGTGCATCGGCCAGTTTTTCAAGGCCGGGCAGCACAAACAGGCCACGCGCGTCGCTACCCAGCAGTTTAGGCGCAACGTAGACAATCAGTTCATCGACCAGACCTGCCTGGAGCAGTGCGCCTGCCAGCGTCGGGCCGGCTTCCACCCAGATGCTGTTCACCTGCTGCTTACCCAGCAGCATCATCAGCACCACGAGATCCAGATGACCGTTGTGCTCCGGCACCATAATGCTGCGCACGCTTTCCGGCCAGTCGCGTGAATCTTCCTTTGTGCGGGCAATCCAGGTTTCACCGGGCTGCTGCACAATGCGGTGTTCAGGCGTGACGCGGTTCTGGCTATCAATGACAATACGCAGCGGCTGACGCAGGTTTTCCTGCGGATACAGCACCTGGGTATCGGCATTCAGTTCGTTCCAGCGCACGGTCATGGCCGGATCGTCCGCGAGAACCGTTTCACTGCTGGTGAGGATAGCATGGCTTTGCGCACGCAGATGTTGCACATCGCGCCTTGCCTGCGGCGAGGTGATCCACTGACTTTCGCCATTCGCCATCGCCGTGCGGCCATCCAGTGAGGCGCCCAGCTTGAGCTGAATATACGGGAACCCGGTACGCATACGCTTCAGGAAGCCTTTGTTAATCGCTTCCGCGTCCTGCATCATCAGGCCGTGGCTAACATCGATCCCTTCCTGCTGCAGACGGTACAGACCACGTCCGGCCACCTGGGGATTAGGATCCTGCATCGCAGCGACAACGCGCGACACTCCCGCCGCAATCAGCGCTTCACAGCATGGCGGCGTGCGCCCGTGATGGCTGCACGGCTCAAGCGTCACGTAGGCCGTAGCCCCACGCGCTTTTTCACCCGCCATACGCAGGGCATTCACCTCAGCATGGGGCTCGCCCGCGCGGTAGTGGAAACCTTCGCCCACGATCTCGCCATCTTTAACAATGACGCACCCGACGTTGGGGTTAGGATGGGTGGTAAATCGACCGCGCTGCGCCAGCTTCATGGCGCGCGCCATGTACATCTCATCCTGCATGGACTCAATCCTGTAAGCGGGCGATCTCTTCGCCAAACTCTTTGATATCTTCGAAACTGCGGTAGACAGAGGCGAAGCGGATATAGGCAACCTTATCGAGCTTTTTCAACTGCTCCATCACCAGATTGCCGATCATCTTGCTGGGCACTTCACGTTCACCCAGACCACGAAGGTAAGATTTAATGTGGTTTAACGCCATTTCGACGTCATCCGCGCTGACGGGGCGTTTTTCCAGCGCTTTGAGCATTCCGCTGCGCAGCTTCTCTTCGTTAAACGGCTCGCGCACATCGTTACTTTTTACCACGCGCGGCATGACCAGCTCTGCCACCTCAAAGGTCGTGAAACGCTCGTTACATACCAGACACTGCCGACGGCGGCGTACGGAAGACCCTTCGCCCACAAGACGAGAATCGATGACTTTGGTATCCACAGCGGAGCAGAATGGGCAATGCATACGGTATCCCTGTTATCTGGTTAACTGACTTTCATTTTACCCTGAACTGGCCTGACAACAAAGGAAGAGCTTTTTGAGACAAAGGATCTATGTCTGTCGGGATGATGCTGGCTACCATTACGGTGATCCGTTATTTCAAGGAATTAAACGCAATGACAAGACGTTACCTGAAAATTCTGCTGGTGGGGAGCCTCTTCACCCTTAGTGCCTGTGCACAGCAAACCGAAGTCCGCCAGATGAAACAGAGCGTGAATACGCTCAATACGGCAATGGACAAACTGAACAAAGAGACCGTGAAGATCACCCAGCAAAACGCGCTGAATGCAAAATCCACCAGCGGAGTGTATTTGCTGCCGGGGGCCAACACCCCTGCCCGTCTCAACAGCCAGGTTGGCACGTTAAAAATGTCGCTGGTGAATGTGGCGGCAAATGCGGATGGTACTCGCGCAACATTACGCATTCAGGGTGAGTCCAACGATCCGCTGCCAGCCTTTAGCGGCACCGTCGAGTGGGGCCAGATCCAGGGCACCACCGAGAATTACCAGGAGGTGAACGTGAAGAATCAGCTCTTCACCGCCCCGGCCAGTGTTTTAGCGCCGAGTGATGTGGATATTCCGCTTCAGTTAAGCGGCCTTACGCCCGATCAGTTAGGCTTTATCCGCATTCACGACATCCAACCCGCCGCGCAGTAACCCCCCTCCTTTTGAGCGGAGTGAAATGTCACTCCGCTAACATTTACATTTCGTATGGATTGGCAACATAAATGATTGCCGCTACAATCCCGGCCGTTTAAAGTACGCAAACGTGAACGCAATCGATTACGCGTGTGAGAGATATGTGAAACAACACATATTTTTGTGAGCAAGGATTCCTATAATAGGCTCCGCAGAAACACGAAATATTTAGAAACGCAATTCGCGCATTTTTCACTCCCGGAAGGGAATTTCAATCAGTGGCATGATTATGAAAAAAACATTACTCGCAGCCGGCGCCGTGCTGGCATTGTCCTCCTCTTTCACTGTTAACGCAGCGGAAAACGATAAACCACAATACCTCTCCGACTGGTGGCACCAGAGCGTTAACGTGGTCGGCAGCTACCACACCCGTTTCGGACCTCAGATCCGTAACGATACCTACCTGGAGTACGAAGCGTTCGCCAAGAAAGACTGGTTTGATTTCTACGGCTATATGGATGCACCGGTCTTCTTCGGTGGTAACACCGACGCAAAAGGTATCTGGAACCACGGTTCCCCACTGTTCATGGAGATCGAGCCGCGCTTCTCTATTGATAAACTGACTGGTACCAGCCTGGCGTTTGGTCCGTTCAAAGAGTGGTATTTCGCGAACAACTATATCTACGACATGGGCCGTAACAAGTCCGGTCGCCAGAGCACCTGGTATATGGGTCTGGGTACCGACATCGACACGGGCCTGCCAATGAGCCTGTCTCTGAACGTGTACGCTAAGTATCAATGGCAGAACTACGGTGCCGCGAACGAAAACGAGTGGGATGGTTACCGTTTCAAAGTGAAATACTTTGTGCCAATCACCCAGCTGTGGGGCGGCAACCTGAGCTATATCGGCTTCACCAACTTTGACTGGGGTTCCGATCTGGGCGACAACGACTTCCGCGATCTGAACGGTAAGAAAGCGCGCACCAACGACTCCATCGCCTCCAGCCACATCCTGGCGCTGAACTACGATCACTGGCACTACTCTGTTGTTGCGCGTTACTGGCACAACGGTGGACAGTGGAACGACGACGCCAGCCTGAACTTCGGCAACGGCGACTTCAGCGTCCGTTCTACCGGTTGGGGTGGTTACCTGGTAGTGGGTTACAACTTCTAATCGTGTGATTGTTGCCGGGTGGCGCTGACGCTTACCCGGCTACAAAACCTGTGCGGGCTGCCTCTCCCCGTGGCTTGTTACTGCTTCACCTTGCGCAAAAAATCCGCCAGCGATCGGTCTGCACTCTCACTAAAGCGCCTTTCCGTAAGGACAATTTTGAGGCATCTGTCGAGACGGAAACAGCGATAGTCATCGCGCAGTTCACACCATGACGCCAGTAGCCAGCGTTCTCCCCAGAAAAACAGCCCCAGCGGCTGAACCTCACGCGTTGAAAATTGCCCCGCTTCGTCACGATAATGCAGCACGAGCACGCGCTGGGCCGAGATCGCCTGATGTATGACATCAAAATCACTGCGGGAGTGGCTTTTCATGCCAAAATCCGGGGCGTAGATCCGCGTCTGCTCTGCCTTTCGGCGGCTCTCTTCGGGCAGGATCGCGAGCACTTTCTCCTGTGCCGACTCCAGTTCGCGCGACAGCGACTCCCCGCCCCAGGTGGTAAGCAGACGAATAGCCACGATCAGCGCCTCAGACTCCTTGTTTGTCAGCATCAGCGGCGGCAGGTCAAACCCCGACATTAGCCGGTAACCGCTCCCCGCTTCGCCCTCCACCGGCACGCCGGAAAGCGACAGGTCGCGGATATCGCGGTACACCGTGCGCTCAGAAACGCCCAGCCTGTCCGCAAGATGCGCTGCCGTTGTCAGACGTCGGCCCCGCAGGATCTGTACTATCTGAAACAAACGGTCAGCGCGTCGGGTCATTTTTGCATACGCTCTCAGGCAGGTTGATGAAGGCCGACGCGATTACCTTCGCTGTCGGTAAATAAAGCAATAGTACCAATACCGCGCGGTAACTCCAGCGGGCCAAACACGCACTCGCCGCCCGCAGAGGCAATGCGATCGAGCGTTGCTGTCAGATTGTCAGTATGCAGGTAGATAATGGCCCCCTGCACCGAGGGAATAATCCCCTCAAATTTTGCCAGCGCGCCGCCGGTGGCCGGATCCTCATGCGGGAATACCGCCAGCTCGGCGCTGTCCATTTTCTCGCGCCTCAGTGAAACCTGCATCACCGGCTCATAAAATTTGATGGCGCGATCCATATCCGCGACCGGAATCTCAAACCAGTTAATCACACTTTTCATACATCCTCCTGCCTCTTGTTTGGGTTCAACAGGAGTCTACGACAGGGCTCCTGACAGCATACTGTCAGGAGTGTTTGTCAGGAGCAGATAAAAAAAATCCCGGTCAACAGACCGGGATTTCGATAACGCGATAAACGTCTTACGGCAGAATAGACGGCTGATCCGCCCCTTCTTTCTCGACTTTCTGCTGGAGCAGGTGCTCGCGCTTCATGCCAAGTTTCAGTGCCAGAGCGGACGCCACGTAGATTGACGACGCAGTACCGATAGAGACACCGATCAGCATGGTCAGCGAGAAGCCTTCCAGCACCGGACCACCGAAGAGATACAGCATCAGGATCACCATCAAGGTGGTACCGGATGTGATCAAGGTACGGTGCAGCGTCTGGGTCAACGACACGTTAAAGATTTCGTACGGCGTACCGCGACGGATCTTACGGAAGTTTTCACGAATACGGTCAGATACCACGATACTGTCGTTCAGGGAGTAACCGATAACGGACATCAGGGATGCCACAATTGTCAGGTCAATCTCAATATGGAACAGAGACAGTACGCCCATGGTGATCACCACGTCGTGCGCCAGTGCGATAACCACACCCGCCGCCAGTCGCCACTCAAAGCGGAAACCGACGTACACCAGGATGGAGATCAGCGCCACCAGCAGCGCCATCGCACCGGTTTGCGCCAGGTCCGCACCCACGCTCGGGCCGACGAACTCAATACGCTTAACCGTGGCGTTCTGGCTGGTTGTTTCGTTAATCACGCTAACAACCTTGCTGCCCAGTTCCTGGCTGCCGTTGGCATCGTGTACCGGCGGCATACGCACCATGATGTCGCGGCTGCTGCCGAAGTTCTGCAGCAGCGGCTCTTCAAAGCCCGCTTTCTGCAGTGACTGACGCATCTGGTCCATATCGACCGGTTTTTCCAGGGTGATTTCAATCACCGTACCACCGGTGAAATCCAGACCCCAGTTAAAGCCTTTTACGCCCATAACGACGATGGACAGAATCAGCAGTAAACCTGAAATGCCGAAGGCCCAGTAGTCCCAGCGCATAAAGTCCCAGACTTTACGGCCGTGGTTCAATTGTTCAACAGTATATTCCTGTGCCACAACGCACTCCTCAGATAGACAGCTTTTTAACGCGCTTGCCGCCGTACAGCAGGTTCACGATGGCACGGGTGCCGACAATAGCAGTAAACATTGACGTTGCAACACCGATACCGGTGGTAATCGCAAAGCCTTTGATTGCGCCAGTCCCCACTGCATACAGGATAAGAACCTTGATCAGTGTTGTTACGTTCGCATCGAAGATGGAGCTGAACGCGCCTTTATAGCCTTCATCAATCGCCTGCTGAACAGAGCGACCGTTGCTCAACTCTTCTTTGATACGTTCGTTAATCAGTACGTTGGCGTCGACCGCCACCGCAAGGGTCAGAACGATACCCGCAATCCCCGGCATGGTCAGCGTCGCCCCTGGCAGCAGGGACATAATGCCGATGATCAGCACCAGGTTCGCGATCAGCGCGGAGGTGGCAATCAGACCAAACTTCTTATAGAAGAAGATCATGAAGAGGATAGAGACCGCCAGACCGGCCAGACACGCTTCCAGCCCCTGCTGGATGTTTTGCATACCCAGAGTTGGACCAATGGTGCGTTCTTCAACAATCTGAATTGGCGCAATCAGCGCACCGGCACGCAGCAGCAGAGAGAGCTGACGCGCTTCGTTCGGGTTGTTGATACCAGTGATACGGAAGCTGTTACCCAGACGAGACTGGATATTGGCGATGTTAATCACCTCTTCCTCTTTCACCAGCACCGCACGGCCGTTAGCGTCTTTCTTACCGCTGTCTTTGTACTCCACGAACAGGGTCGCCATCGGTTTACCGATGTTGTCCTTGGTGAAGTTAGACATGATGTTACCACCCGCGCTGTCCAGCGAGATGTTAACCTGCGGCTGGTTGTACTCGTCCTGGCTGGAGGTGGAGTCGGTGATATGGTCACCGGTCAGGATCACGCGTTTGTACAGCACAACGGGCTGACCTTCGCGGGTCTCTTTCACTTCCGAGTCACCCGGAATACGGCCAGAAGCGGCAGCAGACTGGTCAACGTTGGTGTTCACCAGACGGAATTCCAGCGTTGCAGTGGCGCCCAGAATCTCTTTCGCGCGCGCGGTGTCCTGAATACCCGGCAGTTCTACAACGATACGGTCAGCACCCTGACGCTGCACCAGCGGTTCAGCCACGCCCAGTTGGTTTACACGGTTGCGCAGAATGTTGATGTTCTGCTGAACGGCATATTCACGCGCTTCTTTCAGACGGGCGTCGGTCATTACCGCGCGCAGCTGGTTGCTGCCCTGAGCGGTGATCACCAGGTCACGGTGACGTTGGGTCAGGTAATCTACAGCCTGATCGCGCGCCGCACTGTCGCGGAACGTGATGCTCATACCGTAGTTATCTTCTTTACGAACGGTGGTATACGCGATGCCTTTTTCACGCAGATCGCTGCGCAGGCTATCGATATTCTGTTCCTGCAGTTTGCCCAGCGCGGTATCCATATCCACTTCCATCAGGAAGTGTACGCCGCCACGGAGGTCAAGACCGAGTTTCATTGGCTCTGCGCTCAGCGCAGCCAGCCAACGTGGGGTAGCAGGAGCAAGGTTAAGCGCCACGACGTATTTATCACCCAGCACGCCCATCAGCGCTTCACGAGCGCGGAGCTGCGTGTCGGTGGTGTCGAAGCGAGCAAGAATTGCGCCCTCTTCCAGAGCCACAGACTTAGCGGTAATTTTTTCTTCTTGTAACGTTTTCTGGACCTGGATCAGCGTTTGCTCACTGGCGGCGACACCGCGCGCGCCAGTGATTTGAACAGCCGGATCCTCACCATACAGGTTGGGAAGCGCGTACAGCAGGCCGACGAGAATCACGACGACCAGCATGATGTACTTCCACAAAGGATAACGGTTTAACACGGCAGTTCCCTTTGGGAAAAGTTGGGATTACAGCGCCTTCATGGTGCCTTTCGGCAGAACGGCAGCTACGAAGTCACGTTTGATAACCACTTCAGTGGTGTCGTTCAGGGCGATAGCAATGTAGCCACTTTCAGCCACTTTGGTTACGCGACCGACCAGGCCACCGTTAGTCAGGACTTCATCACCTTTCGCGATGGAGTCCATCAGCTTTTTGTGCTCTTTGGTACGCTTCTGCTGTGGGCGCAGGATCATGAAGTAGAAGATCAGACCGAACACAACCAGCATCAGAATCAGAGACATCGGGCTGCCCTGCGCTGGAGCACCTGTTGCCGCTACCGCATCAGAAATAAAAAAGCTCATTCAAATTCCCTCATTATTAATATTAATCAACGTTCAAAGGTGGAACGGTTCGACCCTGACGTTGGTAAAAATCGGTCACGAAGCTCTCTAATTTACCCTCTTCGATAGCCTTGCGTAAACCAGCCATTAAGCGCTGATAATAGCGAAGGTTATGAATGGTATTGAGACGCGCGCCCAAAATCTCATTGCAACGATCGAGATGATGCAAATACGCGCGAGAATAATTGCGACAGGTGTAGCAATCGCACTCGGCATCGAGCGGACTGGTGTCACTCTTATGCTTCGCGTTACGGATTTTCACCACGCCATCGGTAACAAACAGATGACCGTTACGTGCGTTACGGGTTGGCATGACGCAGTCGAACATATCGATGCCGCGGCGCACACCTTCAACCAGATCTTCTGGCTTACCCACACCCATCAGGTAACGGGGTTTATCCGCCGGGATTTGCGGGCAGACATGTTCCAGAATACGGTGCATGTCTTCCTTCGGCTCACCCACAGCTAAACCGCCGACAGCGTAGCCATCAAAACCTATCTCTACCAGACCTTTAACAGAGATATCGCGTAAATCTTCGTAAACACTGCCCTGGATAATGCCGAACAGCGCATTTTTGTTCTGCAGGGAGTCAAAACGGTCGCGGCTACGCTTCGCCCAGCGCAGCGACATCTCCATGGAACGTTTAGCGTAATCCCAGTCCGCCGGGTATGGCGTACATTCGTCGAAGATCATCACGATGTCAGAGCCGAGATCGTACTGAATCTCCATAGACTTTTCAGGATCGAGGAAAATCGGATCGCCGTTGATCGGGTTACGGAAGTGGACGCCCTCCTCGGTGATCTTGCGAATATCACCCAAGCTGAAGACCTGGAAACCGCCAGAATCGGTCAGGATCGGGCCTTTCCACTGCATGAAGTCATGCAGATCGCCGTGAAGCTTCATGATCTCCTGACCAGGACGCAGCCACAGGTGGAAGGTATTACCGAGGATAATCTGGGCGCCAGTGGCTTCTACTTCTTCCGGCGTCATCCCTTTTACGGTGCCGTAAGTCCCCACAGGCATAAACGCGGGGGTTTCCACCACGCCGCGATCAAACACCAGGCGACCGCGACGCGCGCGGCCATCGGTGGTATCGAGTTCAAATTTCATTTTTATTCCTCTGTGCCAGAAAAACAGTCCAACACATTATTCCGGTGCCGCGGACTTATTCCCCGACACGCTCATTCAAAGCCAGCGGATTGTACGTGATAAACATCGCGTCCCCGTAGCTAAAAAAGCGATATTTTTGTTCTACCGCAGACTTGTATGCCGCCATGGTGTGCTGATACCCCGCAAAGGCGGAGACCAGCATAATCAGCGTTGATTCAGGCAGATGGAAATTGGTCACCAGTGCATCGATGACTTTGTACTGATAGCCCGGATAGATAAAGATCTGCGTATCGCCAAAGAATGGCTCGATCAGATTTTTTTGAGCCGCCTGGGCAGCGCTCTCCAGTGAACGTACGGAGGTGGTGCCTACCGCAACAACGCGGCTGCCGCGCGCTTTTGCCGCCAGAACCGCATCAACAACCTCCTGCGGCACTTCAGCATACTCAGAGTGCATGATGTGATCTTCAATGCTGTCTACCCGCACCGGCTGGAAGGTGCCCGCGCCGACGTGCAGCGTCACAAACGCCATCTCCACGCCTTTTGCGCGTAATTTTTCCAGCAGCGGTTCGTCAAAGTGCAGACCCGCCGTCGGCGCCGCTACCGCGCCAGGCTTCTGGCTGTAGACGGTCTGGTAGAGCTCACGATCGGCCTCTTCATCCGGGCGCTCAATGTACGGCGGCAAAGGCATGTGGCCGATGGCATTGAGAATATCCAGCACCGTGCGCTCATCGTTGAACTCCACTTCAAACAGCGCGTCGTGGCGCGCGGTCATGGTTGCTTTGATGCTCTCGTCATCGCCCAGCAGCAGTTCGGCACCCGGTTTAGGTGCTTTAGAGGCGCGAATATGTGCCAGAATACGTTTATCATCGAGCATACGTTCGACCAGCACTTCAATCTTGCCGCCGCTGGCCTTGCGGCCAAACAGACGCGCCGGGATCACGCGGGTATTGTTAAAGACCAGCAGATCGCCAGGGTTGAGCTTGTCGAGCAGATCGGTGAAAGTACCGTGCGTCAGCTCGCCCGTTGGCCCGTCCAGTGACAGCAAGCGACAGCTACTGCGCTCAGGCATTGGATAGTGAGCAATCAGGGATTCAGGTAGTTCAAAGGAGAAATCGGCGACGCGCATGACGTATACTCGTGACTTAAAAACAGGCGGCATAGTCTAGTGCTCACACCCTTTTGCTGCAACAACTAGCCGCCCCCGGACAAATAAAACGCATGAATTTTCTCGCTCACCTGCACCTCGCTCACCTCGCTGACAGCTCCCTTTCCGGCAATTTGCTGGCCGATTTCGTCCGCGGCAACCCCGCCGAGACCTGGCCCGCTGAGGTTGTCGACGGGATTTTTATGCATCGTCGTATCGATGTCATGACGGATAACCTGCCAGAAGTGACCGAGGCCAAAGCGTGGTTTCGCCCCGAAACGCGCCGCGTTGCGCCAATCTCGCTTGATGTCATGTGGGACCATTTCCTGTCGCGCCACTGGGCGCAGCTGTCGCCGGAAATGCCATTGCCGGATTTTGTGCGTTATGCCCACCAGCAGGTGTCGATCATCCTGCCTGACTCGCCGCCGCGCTTTGTGAATCTGAATAATTACCTGTGGTCGGAACGCTGGCTGGAGCGCTATCGCGAGATGGACTTCATCCAGAATGTGTTAAATGGGATGGCGAGCCGCCGACCGCGGCTGGATGCACTACGCGACTCCTGGCATGACCTGGACGAACATTACGATGCGCTGGAAACGCGTTTCTGGCAGTTTTACCCGCGAATGATGGCGCAGGCGAAAAACAAACAGCTCTGACAGAATTCGCATTGATAGGTAAAAGCTGGCGGAACGATTGTCACCACCTCTTTGTCTTATCCATGAACACTCTCTATACTGGCTCGCGTTGCGTTCCAAATAACCTTAGTATCTACAGGAGAATCATATGGTTCTGGTAACTCGTCCGGCTCCGGATTTTACAGCTGCAGCAGTTCTGGGCAACGGTGAAATCGTTGAAAACTTCAACTTCAAACAGCACACCAACGGTAAAGCGACCGTTCTGTTCTTCTGGCCAATGGACTTCACTTTCGTTTGCCCGTCTGAGCTGATCGCGTTCGACAAACGTTATGAAGAATTCCAGAAGCGTGGCGTAGAAGTGGTTGGCGTCTCCTTCGACTCTGAGTTTGTACACAACGCATGGCGTAACACCCCTGTCGACAAAGGCGGCATCGGTGCGGTGAAATACGCAATGGTTGCGGACATCAAACGCGAAATCCAGCAGGCTTACGGTATCGAACATCCGGACGCTGGCGTTGCGCTGCGTGGCTCCTTCCTGATCGACGCGAACGGCATCGTGCGTCACCAGGTTGTGAACGATCTGCCGCTGGGTCGTAACATCGACGAAATGCTGCGTATGGTTGACGCGCTGCAGTTCCACGAAGAGCACGGTGAAGTGTGCCCGGCTCAGTGGGAAAAAGGTAAAGAAGGTATGTCTGCGTCCCCAGACGGCGTTGCGAAATACCTGTCCGAGAACGTATCCAGCCTGTAATCGGCACGGTTTACGAAAAAGGCCCGCTTATGCGGGCCTTTTTGTTATCACGCCGTCAGCCAAACCAGACGGAAGCAGAAATCGCCGGCAGGGAGAGGATCCCCTCCTGCACGCTCCCTTTCCCCTCTTTTAGCTGCCACGCGCTCACGTTAAGCAGCGGAGAGTCATCCAGCACCACTTCGCACGCCTCGCCCCGGTTGATGGCTACCAGCACGCGCTGCTGGTTATAGACGCGGACAAACACCACCACGTTGTCGTGGGCATAAACCACCTGACAACCACCGTAGCGCAGCGCCTGGCTCTGCTTACGCAGTTTCGCCAGCCGCTGATACAGGCTGAACAGCACGTTGTCCTGCTTCGCCGGATCCCATGGGAAGGTTTTGCGGCAGAATGGATCGTTGTTCCCGTCCAGCCCCACCTCATCGCCGTAATAGATGCACGGCACGCCCGGCCAGGTAAAGAGCCAGGTCACCGCCAGCGGCAGGCGCGCGACATCCTTACCGAGCAGGGATTTAAATCGCGCGGTGTCATGGCTGTCCAGCTGGTTAAACATCCGTAACTGCTGCTGATGCGAAAGACTGGCGCGGTAGTTATCCATCCACGCCATGCAGGTTTCCGCATCAATATGCTGCGGATCGTAGGAAATATCGGTGTTAGCAAGGAATCCCCACAGCGGGAAGGTAAAACCGCGATAGTTCATTGCCGCATCTTCCGCGTCCGCCTGCAGCCACTGGCGCGCGTCGCCAAAATGTTCGCCAAAAACGAACGCCTCGGGCTGCGCGGCTTTTGCTGCACGGGTGATCCCGGCGACGTGCTGAAGGTTATTACGCGCCCCGCCCGCTTCACCGAGCATATGCACCACGTCAAGACGCCAGCCATCCATATTCCATGGCTCACTCAACCAGTGGCGCACAATGCTGTTTTCACCGCCGTAAATCTCGTTCACTAGCGTTTGCGACTGGAAATCCAGTTTTGGCAGGCTCGGATAGCCCAGCCAGTCCAGCGCGCGACCCTCCTCGTTGAAGCTGTACCAGTCGCGCTGGGGTGAATCCGGGTTATGGCACGCCCCGCCCATCGACTGGTTATGACGGTCAAACCACGCGTGTGAGTCGCCGCTGTGGTTAAACACGCCGTCCAGAATCAGACGCATGCTTTCTTTTTGCGTATTTTTACGCAGACGAAGCAGCGCGTCATCACCGCCAAACTGCGGGTCAACGTGGCGATAATCGGCGGTATCGTATTTATGCACGCTCGGTGCTTTAAACACCGGGTTAAGGTACAGCGCCGTCACGCCCAGCTTCTTCAGATACGGTAGCTTTTCGCTGATGCCGTCAAGATCGCCGCCGTAGAACGTCGAGCCGCCCGCCTGCGCGGTTAACGGCTCATCCCATTCTTTCAGGATAATGTCGTGTCCTGCAGCGTGGTGGTAATAAACTTTATCCTGCCCGGCGGTGCGCGTTTCGCTGCGCGCAAAGCGATCCGGGAAGATCTGATAGAAGACCTGATCGTTAACCCACTGCGGGCCAGCGTCCGGGTAATCGACGGCAAACTGCTCCAGCCGCGCCGGAGGAAAACGGCTAAATCCCTGCGGGGTAAACCACAGCTGGCGGTTATTCCAGAGCAGCTTAAAGCTATAGCGTCGGCGCGGCTGGCCGCTGCGCAAGTCGATGTTTGCCCGCCATGCCGTTACGCCAGGCTGCGGCTGGCTGCGCTGCTTGTGCATTTTCAGCGTGGTTTCTTCATTATCGACTTCAGCGCGTAGCGTCACGCGTTCAGGCTGATTTTCCCCCGCCAGCCAGAGCGTAATCACAAGGTTGTCTTTGTTTTGCTTAACAAATGGGGCAACCGGAAGGTGCCAGGCGTTTAACATCACGAATCCCCTTTGATGAAATTGACGTCACCTTGCCACAGGGTGATTAAGGATAGCTCATCACGTTCGCGATTATTGAGGGAGGAGAAAGGAGGAGGAGACAAAATTCCCTCTCCCACAGGGAGAGGGCATAAAATATTATTGCGCCTGCGCCAGCTGACGGTCGCGGCGGCATTTAAACACCCAACCCACCAGCAGCAGTACGATCCACGCACAGCCCACGTAGAGGGAAATACGGGTATCAGGATGGTAGCCAATCAGGCCGATGATAAACACCAGGAAGATCAGCCCAACGACGGTCGTCGCTACCCCGCCTGGCACTTTAAACTTCAGCGCTTTTGCCTCCTCAGGGGACAGACGGCGGCGGAACGCAATCTGTGACAGCAGGATCATGATCCACACCCACACGGTCGCGAAGGTCGCCAGAGAAGCGATCACCAGGAAGACGTTTTCCGGCATGATGTAATTCAGGTAGACCGACAGCAGCAGCGCAACGGTCATCACCATAACCGTCACCCATGGCGTGCCGCGACGGGAGGTTTTGGCAAAGACTTTCGGCGCACTGCCCTGCTCTGCCATGCCGTGCAGCATGCGGCCCACGCCAAAGACGTCACTGTTGATCGCTGACAGCGACGCGGTCAGGACCACAAAGTTCAGGATGCTGGCCGCAAAGGCGATGCCCATATGCTGGAAGGTCAGCACAAACGGGCTACCGTTGGTCCCCACCTGGTTCCACGGATAGATAGACATAATGACGAACAGCGTACCCACATAGAACACCAGAATACGCATCGGCACCGAGTTGATGGCGCGCGGAATGGACTTCTCCGGGTCTTTGGCTTCCCCGGCGGTGATCCCGATAATCTCAATCCCGCCGTAGGCAAACATCACCATCTGGAGCGACATCACCATGCCGAGCCAGCCGTTGCTGAAGAAACCACCGTTGCTCCAGAGGTTATGAATACCGGTTGGCTGGCCGCCGTTACCGATCCCCCAGATGATGATGCCGAAACCGGCCACAATCATGATGATGATGGTGGCAACCTTGAAGAAGGAGAACCAGAACTCCAGCTCACCGAAGACCTTCACGCTCATCAGGTTGACGGCACAGATAATCAGCACCACGCTCAACACCCAAATCCAGTGCGGAACCGCCGGGAACCAGACGCCCATGTAGATGCCAAAGGCGGTGACGTCGGCAATGGCCACAATCAGAATTTCGAAGCAGTAGGTCCAGCCGGTGATAAACCCGGCCAGCGGGCCTAAATTCTCCTGCGCATAGCGCGAGAATGAACTGGCTGAAGGGTTATGAACCGACATCTCTCCCAGCGCACGCATGATGATATACGCCGCCACGCCGCCGATGATGTAGGCCAGCAGAACGCTTGGACCGGCCATTTTGATGGCATCTGCCGAGCCATAAAAAAGACCGGTACCGATAGCGGAGCCGAGCGCCATAAAGCGAATGTGGCGCGTGCTCAGCCCACGTTTGAGTTTGTTAGTGCTTTCCATTTAAATCTTGCCATTCAACACGAAAAAAACAAAAAACCACGGGGCCTTAAGCCCCGTGGTTAAACAGTTTGTTGCCGTTGATTAATGGGCGTTCGATGTAACCTGACGCCCTGCAGCACGGTCCCAGATAATGGCCAGAACCAGTGCAACAACGGTAGGCATCAGCCAGGCCAGACCTTGCTCAGACAGCGGCAGACGCTGTGTCCAGGCTGGCAGGATGTGAGCAAACGCTGATGCTTTAATCCCGTCAAGGATACCAAAAATCAGGCTGATAAACATGGCTGGCGCAATAATTCGCGAGGAGTTGTTCCACCACGGGCGCGTAAAGCTCAACACCACCAGCACGATACACGGCGGATAGATGGCCGTCAGCACCGGAATGGAGACCTGAATCAGGTGGCTCAGACCGAGGTTAGACACCGCCATGGAGAAGATGCCGAGGATGAATACCAGCGTGCGGTAAGAGAGTGGCAGATACTGCGCAAAGAACTCCGCACAGGCACAGGTCAGACCAACCGCCGTCACCAGACAGGCCAGGAAGATCAGGGCCGCCAGCAGCATGCTGCCCGCACCGCCAAAGGTGTGCTGGACGTAAGCGTGCAGAATTGCCGCACCATTCGCGTTCTGATCGACCAGCGTGGCGCTATCGGAACCCAGGCGGAACAGCGCCAGATAGAGCAGCGTCAGGCCCACACCGGCCATCAGACCAGCCCATATGGTATAGCGGGTCAGCAGACGCGCTTCGGTCACACCACGGGAACGAGCGGCGTTCACGATAACGATACCAAACACCATCGCGCCCAGCGTATCCATGGTCAGATAGCCGTTCACAAATCCGTTAGAGAAGGCCGCGTTTTGGTAGGCATCCATCGCGCTGCTGATAGGACCCGCAGGCCAGATAATGGCCGCAACCGCCAGCACGATCAGCGCGATAATTTTGAGTGGAGCCAGGAAGTTACCCACGGTATCCAGCAGTTTGCCCGGATAGAGGGAGACCAGAATCACAATAGCGAAGTAAACCATGCTGTAGATAAACAGCGGCATCGCACCGTCACCGGTCAGTGGCGCAATCCCCACTTCGAAGGAGACTGTCGCAGTACGCGGGGTCGCAAACAGCGGGCCAACGGCCAGATAACACACCGTTGCCAGCAGAACGCCAGCCACTTTACCAATTGGGGTGCTGAGGCTATCAACGCCGCCGCCAACTTTCGCCAGCGCAACCACGGTCAACACCGGCAGGCCCACGGCAGTAATCAGGAAACCAAATGCTGCTGTCCAGACGTGTTCACCCGCCTGTAAGCCAACCATTGGAGGAAAAATGATGTTGCCTGCGCCAACGAACAGCGCAAATGTCATAAAGCCCAGCGCGATGATGTCACGCGATTTTAAGTGATGGGTCATAAAACCTTACTGCCTGTGGATGTGGTGTTGAATATATTGAGATTTTCGCCATCCCCAATGGGACGATACAGCGGAAATTTTGCTCAATTTCAGCGGGATATGCTCCCGTCCTGGCGTGGAGAAGAATAGTTTTTCGATTTACCACGCAAATACAGTCGGTCTGACAGTATCTGGGGGGCAATTTAAACGCTTATAACGTTTAAAGGCAAGGAGGGATCGTAAAACCAGAACAATATGCCAGCATGAAAATACCAACCAGAATAATTCGCTAATATCATGAAAAAGCCATGGCTAATCATGCGAACAAAAAAGCACCAGCCGTATAAAATTCATTCGCGTTTCGCTTTACTGCAAAGCAAACGGGCCAGCAATAACTGGCCCGTGGAAAGGTAAAATGACACACCCGCCGTCAGGCGATCTTTTTGGCAATTAATCGTTCCGGTATAACGAAACTGAAACGGGTTCCTTTGCCCAGCGTGCTTTGAATATCGAGGCGGCTTTCATGGTGATTCACCGCGTGCTTCACAATGGCCAGCCCCAGCCCGCTTCCCCCCGTTTGCCGGGAACGGGCTTTATCTACCCGGTAAAACCGCTCGGTCAGACGTGGAAGATGCTCAGGCGCAATGCCCGGCCCGTTATCCTCGACGCTAAACTCGGCCCCCGTTGGTGTCTGCTGCCAGCGCACCATAATATCCGTTCCTTCCGGGGTATGATTAACCGCGTTATAGACCAGATTAGAGATAGCACTCCGCAGTTCATCCTCGCTCCCGAGCACCTTCAGACTGTTATCGACGTCAAAGGTCAGATGATGTTTTTTATGGCTTAAGGTTTGCGCTTCGCGCTCCACTACCCGCAGCATCATCGGTACGTCGATAGTGTCATTTAAGGCAAGCGTCGGAGCCGCCTCAATCTTCGACAGCGTCAGCAGCTGTTTCACCAGCCCTTCCATACGGTGCGTCTGCTCGCGCATGGTATGCAGCGCCTTCTCACGCGGCGCACCTTCAAGCGTCTGCTCCTGCATCATCTCCAGATAGCCCTGCAGCACCGTCAGCGGCGTGCGCAGCTCGTGGCTCACGTTGGCGAAGAAGTTGCGTCGTGCCCCTTCCAGCTGGTGCATCTGGGTGACGTCACGCGCTACCATCAGCCATTGCCGATCGCTGTAGGGCATCACACGTATTTCAAGATGGCGGCCATTGTTGAGCTTCAGATTATGCGGACGCGTGAAATCACGTTTTTTCAGATACTGCGTAAACTCCGGATAACGCAAAAGGTTGAGGATGTTCTGGCCATTATCGTCCGGCCAGCGCAGGCCCAGCAGCTGTTGGGCGAGACCGTTACACCAGAAGATTGTCCCCTCTTCCGTGGTCAGAATCACCGCATCCGGCAGCGATTCCGCACCGCTGCGAAAGCGTTTAATCAGGCTTCCCAGCTCGCGACGGCGCTTTTTATTACGCATCTGCATCTGGTGCAGGCCGTAAAGCAGCGGCTCCCAGCTCCCGCTTCCCGGGGGAGGCGTCATACTTCTGTCAACCCACAACCACCAGGAGAGGCGCAGTAAGTTCCAGAAATGCCAGATCAGCAGCCCGGTCACAGACGCCAGCAGAAACCACGGCAGGTATCCAAGAAAGGCCCCCAAAATGAAGGCCGGAATACAACATAAGATCAGTTCAAAGACGAGCCTTTTCCATGACAGACGTTCCAGCACGCGTCACACTCCTGTCATTGTTCAGAAACGGGTAGAAAAACGATAACCCGTGCCGCGGACCGTCTGTACCATGCGATCGTGGCCGCTCAGTTCCAGCGCTTTACGCAGGCGGCGGATATGTACGTCAACCGTCCGGTCTTCGACATACACGTTAGTTCCCCAGACGTTATTCAGCAACTGTTCGCGGCTGTAAACACGCTCCGGGTGAGTCATAAAGAAATGCAGGAGTTTGAATTCGGTAGGCCCCATGTCGAGGGGATTTTCGCCCGTCATAACACGGTGCGAGGTAGGATCAAGGCTCAGGCCCTGCATTTCAATGACCTCTTCCACCGCCATCGGTGAAATACGGCGCATCACAGCTTTAATACGGGCAACCAGCTCTTTCGGTGAGAAGGGTTTAGTAATGTAATCATCCGCGCCGGTCTCAAGGCCGCGCACACGATCTTCCTCTTCACCGCGCGCGGTAAGCATGACAACGGGGATATCGCGGGTCATCGCTTCACGCTTGAGGTGTTTGATAAACTGCAGTCCGGAGCCGCCAGGCAACATCCAGTCAAGCAGGATCAGATCGGGCCAGGGTTCATTCAGCTGGTTCACCGCGCTGTCATAATCTTCCGCTTCAACCGGCTGGAAGCCATTTTGTTCGAGCACGAAGCACACCATTTCACGAATTGGAGCTTCATCTTCTACGACCAGAATACGTCTCGCCATACTTTGCCCTGTCTTATCTTATTTAAGTTACAAGTTTGTAATGCGGCGTCATTATGCGTCAGTTTTATGACAGATTTATGAAAAACAGTACCACGTAAAATGGCAAACTGTTGTTTTATTACAGCGGTTATTTTCCAGCTTCTGAAAGTTTATAATCCCCATTCCCTTTTTTTGCCACGGATTCGCTATGCGCATATTACACACCTCGGACTGGCATCTGGGTCAAAACTTTTACAGCAAAAGCCGGGCAGCGGAGCATGAAGCGTTCCTGAACTGGCTGCTGGACACGGCCCGATCGCACGAGGTGGACGCGATTATTGTTGCGGGTGACATTTTTGATACCGGTTCGCCGCCAAGCTATGCGCGTGAGCTCTACAACCGCTTCGTGGTAAATCTGCAACAAACCGGCTGTCATCTGGTGATTGTCGCCGGTAACCACGACTCCGTCGCAACGCTGAATGAATCCCGCGATATCCTGGCCTTCCTTAACACGACCGTGGTAGCCAGCGCCGGTCATGCGCCGCAGATCCTGAAAAAACGTGACGGTACACCGGGAGCGGTGCTGTGTCCGGTGCCCTTCCTGCGCCCACGCGATATCGTTCAGAGTCAGGCGGGGATGTCCGGCGGGGAAAAGCAGCAGCATCTGTTGCAGAGCATCACGGACTATTATCACCAGCAATATACGGATGCCTGCGCCCTGCGCGGCGAACAGGCCATTCCGGTGATTGCCACCGGGCATCTTACTACCGTCGGCGCCAGTAAAAGTGACGCGGTGCGTGACATCTATATTGGTACGCTGGACGCCTTCCCGGCGCAAAATTTCCCGCCAGCGGATTATATCGCGCTCGGGCATATTCACC
Organism: Enterobacter cloacae complex sp. 394F7; assembly: GCF_057320385.1. NCBI lineage: Bacteria > Pseudomonadati > Pseudomonadota > Gammaproteobacteria > Enterobacterales > Enterobacteriaceae > Enterobacter > Enterobacter cloacae complex sp. 394F7. The sequence continues at coordinate 317,990 of NZ_JBXWCS010000003.1, forward strand.
GGGCGCAGGTCATCGGCGGCTGCGAGCACATTCGCTACTGCGGCTCGCCCATTGCGCTCAGTTTTGATGAGACCGGCAAAGCCAAATGTGTGCACCTGGTGAGCTTTAATGAGGGCAAACTCAGTGCCGTGGAGTCGCTGGAGGTCCCCGTCACCCAACCGCTGGCGGTGCTGAAGGGTGATCTGGCGGCGATTACCACTCAGCTGGAGCAGTGGCGCGGTGTCGAGCAAAATCCGCCCATCTGGCTGGATATTGAAATCACGACCGACGACTACCTGCATGATATGCAGCGTAAAATTCAGGCGTTGACGGAAGATCTGCCCGTCGAGGTCTTACTGGTTCGCCGCAGCCGCGAACAGCGCGAGAAAATTCTGCTGGGTGCACAGCGTGAAACGCTCAGCGAACTGAGGGTGGAAGAGGTATTTGAACGCCGACTGTCGCAGGAAGAGATTGACGACACCACGCGCGCAAGGCTGAACGAGCTGTTCCTTCATACCCTGCACGCGCTCAGCGATGAGGAAGAAAACGCATGAAAATTCTGAGCCTGCGTCTGAAAAACCTCAACTCCCTTAAGGGCGAGTGGAAAATTGACTTTACCGCCGAGCCGTTTGCCAGCAACGGGCTGTTCGCCATTACCGGCGCGACCGGTGCCGGGAAAACGACCCTGCTCGACGCCATCTGTCTGGCCCTTTACCACGAAACGCCGCGTCTGCAAAAAGTCTCCCAGGCACAAAACGACCTGATGACCCGCGATACCGCCGAGTGCCTGGCCGAGGTGGAGTTTGAGGTAAAAGGCATAGCGTATCGTGCGTTCTGGAGCCAGAACCGCGCGCGCAATCAGCCAGACGGAAACCTGCAGGCACCGCGCGTTGAACTGGCGCGTTGTGAAGACGGTAAAATTCTGGCCGATAAAGTGACGGACAAACTGGAGCAAACCGCCGCGCTCACCGGGCTGGATTATAGCCGTTTTACCCGTTCAATGTTGCTCTCCCAGGGGCAGTTTGCTGCCTTCCTCAACGCTAAACCGGGCGATCGCGCCGAACTGCTGGAAGAGCTGACCGGCACCGAGATCTACGGTCAGATCTCAGCGATGGTGTTCGAGAAACACAAGGCCGCCCGTAACGCGCTTGAGATGTGCGAGGCGCAGGCCGCAGGCGTGGTGCTACTGAGTGAAGCGCAACAGCAGCAGTTACAGGAGAGTTTGCAGGCACTTACTGACGAAGAGAAAACCCTGCTGACTCAGCAGCAGAACCAACAGCGCGATTTTCAGTGGCTGAGGCGCAACGACGAGCTTATTCGCGAGCAGCAGCGGGTTATGCTCCTGCAACAGCAGGCGCAGCAGGCTCTGACCGACGCCGCGCCTGAGCTGGCCAAACTCCAGCTTGCGCAGCCCGCCGCCCAGCTTCGCCCCCTGTGGGATAGCCAGCAAGAACAAACCACGCGCCTCGCGCAGACAAAGCAGCGCATTGTCGAAGTAAATACTCGCTTACAGGCCAAAGCCGCGCAGCGCTCACGCATCCGTCATACGGCGCTGCGTACCCATGCGCAACTGCAGAGTGACCTTACGACACAGGCAACATGGCTGGCGGAGCATGAACGTTACCGCGTGTGGGGCCAGGAGATTGCTGGCTGGCGCGCCCATTTTGCGCAGTTGAACCGCGATAAACATCAGATTGCCACGCTTGCAGCCCGTATTGCTGAATTACGTCAGAAGCTCGCCGGGATGCCGGAAAACCCCCTGACGCTGACGGCGGATGACGTGGCAGCGGCAATGGAGCAACAGTCCCGGTCACGCCCTTTACGCCAGCGCCTGACCTCGCTTCATGCCCGCTATCAGCCGCTGCAAAAACGGCTGCAAGAGAACGCAGATACCCGGCAAAAAGCGCAGTCCGAGCAGGTAAAACTCAATGAAACGCTGACGCTGCGCCGCCAGCAGTACAAAGAAAAAAACCAGCATTATGTCGATTTGAAAGCATTGTGTGAAAGCGAAGCGACGATCAAAAAGCTGGAAAGCTACCGCTCGCAGCTTGAGGCCGGAAAACCCTGCCCACTGTGCGGCTCCAGTGAACATCCCGCCATTGAGACGTATCAGGCGCTTGAGCTCACCGATAACCAGCGGCGCCGGGACGCGCTGGAAAAAGAGGTCGCCGCGCTTAAAGAGGAAGGTCTGCTGGTGCTGGGACAGGTCAATGCCCTGACGCAGCAGATCCAGCGAGAAACAGACGAAGCACAGACGCTCTCTCAGGAAGAGCAAGCACTCACTAAAGAGTGGCAGGAGGTCTGCGCCGACCTGAATATCTCATTGAATATTCAGGAAGATATCGCCCCATGGATGAACGAACAGGAACAGTACGAACGTCAGCTCTATCAGCTCAGCCAGCGCCTGACGCTGCAAAACCAGCTTAACGAACAGCAAGCGCAGGAGCGTCAGTACCAGCAGCAGCTGTCGGCTACGCGTCAGGCACTGGAAAACGCCCTGCTCGCGCTGTCGCTGCATGTTCCTGAAGAGGGGGAAGAGACCGCCTGGCTGTACGCCCGGGAAACGGAATTCAACCTGTGGCAGGAAAAACAGACGCAGCATGCTGCGATTCAGGAGCGCATTAATACCCTGAAACCGCTGCTCGACACGCTTCCGGCAGGCGATGACACCGAGGCAGAACCGGCCATTCCTGAGAACTGGCGCGAGATCCATGACGAATGCCTGTCCCTGCAAAGCCAGCTTGCCACCCTGCAGCAGCAGGAGAGTCTGGAAAGCGAGCGGCTACAGCACGCCACAGCGCAATTTGCCACCGCGCTGGCGGCAAGCTGCTTCGCCGATCGCGAGGCCTTTCTCGCCGCGCTGCTGGATGAGGAGACCATCCGCCATCTTGAACAACGCAAGCAGACGCTGGAGAGCCAGCTTCAGCAGGCAATTGCGCTTAGCGGGCAGGCTGAACAGCTGCTACAGGCCCACCAGCATCAGCGACCGGAAGGGCTGGACACCGACGCGCAAACCCTGCATGCGCAGCTACAGCAGCTGGCGCAGCAGCTTCGCGAGAACACCACTCATCAGGGGGAGATCCGCCAGCAGCTTAAGCAGGACAGCGATAACCGCCAGCACCAGCTGGCGCTGATGCAGCAAATTGACGAGGCCTCACGTCTGGCCGAGGACTGGGGTTATCTGAATGCGCTGATAGGCTCCAGCACTGGCGACAAGTTCCGTAAATTCGCCCAGGGTCTGACGCTGGATAATCTGGTCTGGCTCGCTAACCAGCAGCTTAACCGCCTGCACGGGCGCTATCTGCTGCAGCGTAAAGTCAGCGACGCACTGGAGCTGGAGGTGGTTGATACCTGGCAGGCCGATGCCGTACGCGATACCCGCACGCTTTCTGGCGGCGAAAGCTTCCTCGTCAGTCTGGCGCTGGCGCTGGCACTTTCCGACCTGGTGAGTCACAAAACGCGAATCGATTCGCTGTTCCTGGATGAAGGTTTCGGCACGCTCGACAGCGAGACGCTGGACACCGCGCTGGATGCGCTCGACGCGCTGAATGCCACCGGGAAAACCATCGGCGTGATAAGCCACGTCGAGGCTATGAAGGAGCGTATTCCGGTGCAAATCAAAGTGAAGAAGATTAATGGACTGGGGTATAGCAGGCTGGATAAGGAGTTTGCGGTGCAGTGAAAGGCGGATCGGCGCGGTCTGGTGCCCTCACCCTGGCCCTCTCCCACAGGGCTGAGGAATCCCCAGAAAATTAGATATGGATAAATGGTTGTTTATTGTTCAAGAATGGAGCTAAAAACAACCGATAACTCGACAGAAGATGCACATTTATGAGCGTTTTCTGTCTGTCTACGAGCTGAGTGAATCTAACTGCTCGCAAAATATTCATTCTAATCCTCTGAAACCACTAATAAAAAATTAGTGGGGATTCCTCAGCCCACAGGGAGAGGGTACAAACATAAAAAACCGCAACGTGCGTTGCCGTTTTGCTTTTATTCCGGCCATAACCACGCTGCGCCACGCACGCCGCTGGAGTCACCGTGGACGGCTTTGCGGATTGGGGTTTCGCATTCCCCGCCGAAGACCCACTGTTTGACGAGAGCAGGCACCGTCGCGTACAGCCGGTCGACGTTGCTCATCCCACCGCCCAGCACAATCACATCAGGATCGAGAATGTTCACCACATGCGCCAGCGATTTCGCCAGGCGCATTTCGTAGCGGCTCAACGCCAGTTCCGCCACGGGATCCTGCTCCTCAACCAGACGCATGATCTCGTTACCCTTAAGCGGCTGACCGCTCAGCCGGTGGTAATCGGTGGCAAAACCGGTGCCGGAGATAAACGTCTCAATACAGCCCTGCTTTCCACAGTAGCACGGTACTTCAGTACGGTATTTAAGTTCGTCTTCATCCATCCATGGCAATGGGTTATGTCCCCACTCGCCTGCCGTACCGTTACCGCCAATATGCGCACGCCCGCCGAACGCCACACCGGCCCCGCAGCCGGTACCGATGATGACAGCAAAAACGGTCTGGGCACCCGCCGCCGCACCGTCAATCGCCTCTGAGACCGCCAGACAGTTCGCATCATTTGCCAGACGCACCTCGCGCTGCAGACGCGCGCTCAAATCTTTATCAAAAGGCTGGCCATTGAGCCAGGTGGAGTTGGCGTTTTTCACCACCCCGGTATAAGGCGAAATGGACCCGGGAATGCCCATCCCGACGGAGCCGGTCTGTCCTGTCGCCTGCTCTGCCATCTCAACCAGCCGGGCAATCGTCTCGATAGTCTGGTGATAATCGTCGCGCGGCGTGGGCAGGCGGTGACGGAAAAGCTGCTCCCCCTGCTCGCTCAGTGCGATAACTTCAGTTTTGGTGCCGCCCAAATCAATCCCAATACGCACAAGACTCTCCTCATTATTTTGATTATCAACAGAGTAGAAGCACGCTTCCCGATTAGCAATGCAAGCGATGCGACAATTCGTTATCATGCCCGCTGATTTAACGACAAGGCCGTGGAAATTATCATGCTGTGGTTCAAAAATTTGATGGTTTACCGTCTCAGCCGCGACGTTTCGCTGCGTGCAGAAGAGATGGAAAAACAGTTAGCCGCTTATACCTTTTCCCCTTGCGGAAGCCAGGATATGGCAAAAACCGGTTGGGTTCCGCCAATGGGTTCACAAAGCGATGCCCTGACCCACGCCAGCAGCACGGGGCAAATCATCGTTTGCGCCCGTAAAGAAGAGAAAATCCTGCCCACGCCGGTGGTGAAGCAGGCGCTGGAAGCGAAAATTTTTAAGCTTGAAGCCGAACAGGGCCGCAAGCTGAAAAAGACCGAAAAAGATTCCCTGAAAGACGAAGTGTTGCACTCCCTGCTGCCGCGCGCGTTTAGCCGCTTCAGCCAGACCATGATGTGGATCGATACCGTCAACGGGCTGATCATGGTGGACTGCGCCAGCGCCAAAAAAGCGGAAGATACGCTGGCCCTGCTGCGTAAGAGCATCGGCTCTTTGCCGGTGGTTCCACTGGCGCTGGAAACGCCTATCGAGTTAACCCTGACCGAATGGGTTCGCAGCGGCACGGCGGCGCAAGGGTTCCAGATCCTCGATGAAGCCGAACTGAAAGCCCTGCTTGAGGATGGCGGTGTCATTCGTGCGAAAAAGCAGGATCTGGTGAGCGATGAGATCGCCGTCCACATTGAAGCAGGCAAAGTGGTCACTAAACTGGCGCTCGACTGGCAGCAGCGTATTCAGTTTGTGATGTGTGACGATGGCTCTGTTAAGCGCCTGAAGTTCTGCGATGAACTGCGCGATCAGAACGAAGATATCGATCGTGAAGATTACGCCCAGCGCTTTGATGCGGACTTTATCCTGATGACCGGCGAGCTGGCCGCGTTGATTCAAAATCTGGTAGAAGGCCTCGGCGGCGAAGCGCAGAGATAATTTCGTCTCAACCTGACCCTCTCCCCAACGGGGAGAGGGAAGAAGATTATTTCAGATAGCGGCACAGATAAGAGGTCGGTTCAGCAACCTGCAGATGGAACTCACTGTGGCCAGGGACGTTGAAAACTTCGCCGGCAGAGTAAACTTTCCATTCCGTTTCACCCGGCAGTAAGACGTTAAGCGCACCACTTACCACCGTCATCTCTTCAGCTTCGGCTGTACCAAAGGTGTACTCCCCTTCAGCCATCACGCCGACACTGGCGCGGCCAGTGCTGCTGCTGGTAAAACCAATGGATTTCACTTTACCGGAAAAGTATTCGTTACTTTGAAGCATGAACTGGCCCTTATATTTTTAGATAAAAATTCACTATAGGGGCCATGCTCATGACCTGTCACGCAAAATCATCAGGTAAGGAGTTCTGAGGCCAGACGCGCCATCAGAACGTTCGACAACAGTACCGGCACATCCAGCGCTTTTTGCAGTAGATCGCGGTGATGCTGGTGGAACCCCAGGCAGTCGAGGATCAATACATCAGCCCCGCGCTCCAGTAGCTCCTTGCCGGCCGCAATGAGTTTGGCCTCACTGTCCCAGAAGGGATTGGCCAGCGCATACAGGGGCGTTTTTTCAAGCACGTGCCATTTTGCTTCCTGGTTGTCCATGAGTTCTTCAATGGGCACAATCACCCCCACCTGGTGTCCGTCCACAATGGATGCCACCAGCGGCGGAATGATTCGCATCGGCTCGAGTAAAATCGCATTACGCGCCATGAGCCCCTTAATGGGAGCAGTACTCATCAGCAAAATAACGTCATACTCTTGATTATCGAGCACTTCTATTACTGCCTGCAGCGAGCGCTCAATTTTCTGTCGTGAAACATGCGCCAGTTTACCGTCGCTTAATAACGTCGCCAGGGGATCCTCCCCCGCCTCTACAGCGTAGTCCTCCATGACCTCTTCCCGGCTCATCTTCCCCAGCAGGCTGAGATGCGTGATCTGTTGTTCAGATACATGCTCGGTTAAGAGCGGTAACACTTCGCTTACAGGGACCACACCAATAGTGATGATCGCCAACGTTGCCTTCATCGTCTTCGCCTTCCATTACTACAAAAACTTATTACACAGGTACAGGCTCACTACGCTGCACAGTTCGTTTTTTCAACAAAACAGCACCAAGCGTAGCAGGTGATCTCCATCCCGAAATGTAAAGATCACCTGCCGGTAACGGAGCTACCTGTAATAACTAAATATTAACTCCTGCTTAACATTAGCGATGAGTAAAAAGTGTGATTCAGGCACGGTATTGGAGCGTTTAGGAAAACATTTATGACTTATCGGGATCTTCGTAGCGCCGTTTCGCATCCAGCGCTTCCTGTTCAGTCTCATGTTCACTGATGAGAGAGTCGGGTTTGGGGTGATCGGCACGCAGTTGATACCAGGTCACGGTTTGGTCGCCATTGCCTTTTTCAACGGTAACAATACGTGCTTCACGCGGATAGGGAGGTCTGGTTGGCATAGCTCATCCTTTTTTTATGTCAGAGCTATAAGTATAGACGGCGGTTAGCTGGCACAAGCCAAACGCAGGGCGGTAATAATCTGAATCACAACCTCTTCGGGCGACGCGGAAGCATCCACCACGTGATGTGCCGCTTCGCGGTATAACACATCGCGCTCCGCCAGCACTTCGCTCACCTCTTCGCTGAGCGGTCTGGAGGTCAGCGCAGGACGTTGCCCCTCTTCCGGAAACGCTTCCAGACGCCCCACCAGCGCAGCCACGGGTGCACAGAGATAAATCACAATCCCTTTTTCACGCATAAAGCGGCGGTTATATTCCGCCAGAATAATTCCGCCGCCTGTGGCAATTACCGCATCGGGTGCCGTTACCGCTTCCAGCGCGGCCGTTTCACGGCTGCGAAAGCTCTCCCAGCCCTCTTTTTCGACGATATCCGCGATGGTTTGTCCGGCCTGAGTCTGCAGCCAGTGGTCGGTATCAACAAAATGACGTTGACAGGCACGCGCCAGCTCCAGGCCAACGGTGGTTTTCCCACAGCCGCGGGGGCCAACTAAAAAGATGGGTTGGGTCATAACCAGGTGTTTCCCCTTGATGCCGGATGGCTGAAGAGTGTAAAGAAATAATTGCAGAAGATGTTGCGTTTACTTTACTGCAAAGCGGTACGGAATGACAACCCTGTCACTGCCATACTGTACCACATATTGACAATGATTATCATTTAGCAGTGCGACGTTTCACTTCCAGCAGCCACTTATCCAACTCTGCGGCAAACTGCTGGCGGTCACGTTGAGATAAACTGTCTGGCCCACCGGTCTGCACACCGCTGGCGCGAAGCGTATCCATGAAATCACGCATGGTCAGTTTTTCCCGGATGGTTGCTGGTGAGTAACGCTCCCCGCGCGGGTTCAGCGCTGCGGCGCCCTTTTCCAGTACCTCTGCGGCCAAAGGAATATCCGCCGTGATCACCAGATCTTCCGCGCTGCACAGCCGTACGATCTCGTTATCCGCCACATCAAAACCGGCAGGAACCCGCAACGCACGAATGAATCGGGAAGGCGGTACGCGGATATTCTGGTTTGCCACCAGCGTAAGCGGCATCTGAACACGCTCGGCAGCGCGGAACAAAATCTCTTTAATCACATTCGGACATGCGTCCGCATCAACCCAAATCGCCATAATGTCTCCCTATTGATACTGGCGACTATTGTCGCCTGCATTTCGTTGTTAAGCTATCAATCAGAGAAAACAACGCATAACGACGGAGAAACGTGATGGATAAGAAAATCGGGTTTATTGGCTGCGGTAACATGGGCAAAGCCATCCTGGGTGGCCTGATCGCCAGCGGGCAGGTCCTGCCGGGTCAGATTTGGGTCTATACACCATCACCGGATAAAGTCGCGGCGTTGCGTGATGAGTATGGTATTAACGCAGCCGAAAGCGCGCAGGAAGTGGCCCAGGTCGCCGATATCGTCTTTGGGGCGGTTAAACCGAATATCATGATCAAAGTCCTGAGCGAGATCACCTCCAGCCTGAATAAAGACACGCTGGTAGTGTCGATTGCCGCAGGCGTGACGCTCGATCAACTGGCCCGTGCACTGGGTCATGACCGTAAAATTGTTCGCGCAATGCCCAATACCCCTTCGCTGGTCAACGCCGGGATGACCTCCATCACCCCTAATGCGCTGGTGACCACGGAAGATGTGGCCGATGTGCTGAACATTTTCCGCTGCTTCGGCGAAGCGGAAGTGATTGCCGAGTCGATGATCCATCCGGTTGTGGGCGTGAGTGGTTCTGCTCCTGCGTATGTCTTCATGTTCCTGGAAGCGATGGCGGATGCTGCGGTGCTTGGCGGTATGCCACGTGCGCAGGCCTATAAATTTGCCGCACAGGCGGTGATGGGCTCAGCCAAAATGGTGCTGGAAACCGGTAAGCATCCAGGGGAACTGAAAGATATGGTCTGCTCGCCTGGCGGTACCACCATTGAAGCGGTGCGGGTGCTGGAAGAGCGCGGATTCCGTGCGGCGGTCATTGAAGCGATGGCGAAATGCATGGAAAAGTCAGAGAAGCTGAGTAAGTCCTGACCAAACTAAGCCGGATGTCAGGCGGCCACCTCGGTACGTCCGCGTCCGGCATTTTTGGCTTTATAAAGCGCGATATCTGCCGCTTTTAACCATTCGCGGTAGTGGGCAAACTGTGTTCCCCATGGCGCAACCCCCACGCTGATGCGAAGCCGTTCGTTCGGGGCACAGGGTAACGACAGTTTTTTTAGCCGCTCGTGGACGCGGGACATCGCCGCAATTGCACTTTCTGCCGGGGTGCTGGACATGATGATCGCGAACTCATCGCCACCGAAACGGCCAATATAATCCCCGGCCCGCAGCGTCATCTGCAGTTGACGAGTGATAGCAATGATCGCTTCATCGCCCACATCATGTCCCCAGGTATCATTGATGCTCTTGAAGTGATCGATATCGATAAGCAGGATCGTGGTTTGACAATGATCCCGTCGGCACTTTTCATACTCCATCCGCAGCAACGTTTCCCAGTGGCGCCGGTTATAAACGCCCGTCATGCCATCGCGGGTACTCATCAGCTCAAGTCTTCGCTTATTTTCCGCCAGGCTAATGGCCGTCTGATGGCTCACCCAGGCAAAGAGTATTGGGTAGACCATAAAGACCGGCAGCGTCAGCCACCACTCCAGCGCTCCGGAAGAGAGCACCACAACATTTCCGGTTAGCTTCAGCGTCACGACAGCGGATAACGTGGTTATGGCAATGCCTGCGAGAAACAGGCGACAGCCGCCGGATCCCATCATATTCATGCCCATCATCATAACCAGCGCAGCCGATGGCAGAGCGTTCACGCCCATCAGGCCGATCCAGATGCCGGTAAAAATAGCGTCGATCTTCAGATTGAAGATTTCACATTGATAAGGTTGAGATGAACGGCAGGTGAACTGCCAGGCAAGATGCGGCCAGATAAAAACCCAGCTCACCAGTAATAACCACCAGCCGCCGGGCAGAAAATGCGTGACCAGCACACCGGCAACAGGAAAAAACATCGCCGCCAGACCCACAATCCGCCCCAGCCGGACGCGCCGGGCAAAGCGTATGCCGGTACGGTGCGCGTCATCCTGAGAAAGGTTTTGAAGCCACTCTTCCCCGATACGCTCTTTATTGTAAAAGTTTTCGTCGTTCATCATATTTTGGGAATATTCTGAAACATTTTCCCAAATTATAGAGAGGGGGGATGCGGAGAAAGTATGAAATTTCGGGTGAGTCACCGTAAGGACTCACCCGATAGGACTATGCCTGTTTCTTCAGACAACCACTCATAAACTTGCTGCGATCGTCGCCTTTCAGCATTTGTTGCGTGGCCTGAGCGTTACATTCACGCATTTTTTGCTGTTGCGGCGTCAGGCTTTTTTCATCTGGTTTGGATGCACCATTTTTGAGGCAATCGCTCATATATGTCTTACGGGCATCCCCTTTCAGCGCTTTTGCTGTCGCCTGTTGGTTGCAGGTTGTCATACGCTGCTGTTGAGGTGTTAAGGTTTTCTCTTCCGCATGCGCTGAGGCGATCAGGCACAGGCCGGAAAACAGGGTAACCAGTATTGTTGTTTTCATTGCACCATCCTTTATGTGAAGTTCCACATTAAGTCTGGTTCGTTGCGGGAAAAAAACCACCCTGCGACAATGATTTTCTTCGGGTTTATGGATTATTTCATCTCTGGCGCGGCACGCTGTTCATTACCCGGTTTCGCCTGACGCGTTAGGGTATTTAATAGCGAGAGGCATGAGATGAAATAGAGACTCTGTTTAAATTCTTTTCTCCCAGTGCGAAGGCCAAAAATAAAAACAGAGCGACGACAGGCATCCTGCATGACCATTCTATGACAGGCCATTCTCTTTCAGCAGGCTAGCTGCGAGGATGCCTTAATAGCTTCTTTACGTATTGCTGAAGCATCTCCGCGTCTTCAGCGGGGACCAGCGAATCGGGGCGAGCCTTGTCCAGCGCGCTTTCTACATTATCGATTAACGCCTGTTGCTGCGGTTGTGTCATTTGTCGGAGCAACGCCGTAACGACAATTTCCAGCGCCTCCACCTGGGCGACCAGTTCTTTTGACTCTTCTTCCTTTTGTGCAAGCTTGACCAGCAACTCAGCAATGAGATTTTTCATCGTGCTATTTCCTTATGCGTTTTTTCTGAACTTAGCATTCAGAATGAATAATGCAAAGAGGAGAAAAGTATTATCTTATGCAAAAGTGATACTGCTGCCAAAATAAAGATGAATGGCAAGCAGCGAAACGTTTTTCTCTTTAGAAAAAGCCGCATTTAGTTATATAAAAATGCGGCAACCATAAGAATATATAATACATTACGGCAAATGATTAACGCGCCGCTCTCGCCTGCTCTAATTGGCGACGGCGTCTCAGCGCAATCGCCAGCTGGATAATATTGATCAACACCACAATTGCCGTGGCCGCAAATACCCAACGAAAACCGGCCATCGCCGAAACGGATGCGCCAATAAGCGGACCGGCAACATTACCTAAATACATAAATGACTGGTTATAGCCAAAAATACGGCCTGTCACCTGGTCACTTGAATATTTCACCAGTAAGGTCTGCACCGCAGGTAACATGGCGCCATCGGCAAAGCCGAGCAGGAATCGCAGCACGCCGAGCTGAAGCGGTGAGGTGACGAACGACATCGCAAAAAAGAGCACCACGGCAAAAATCAGCGTGGCCATCAGGATACGCGCCGTACCGATCCTGTCGCCCAGTTTTCCCAGCCGCGGCGCAGAGATTAACGCCGATACGCCCGGCACGGCAGCAATCATCCCGCTGAGAAACGCAATATTGCTGCTGTCTGGCTCCATTGATTTTATAAACAGCGCCAGAATCGGGCCTACCGAACCGTTACAGAGCTGGATCACCATGGTGGTTACGAACAGGCTTATCATCAGCCCGGGATACGGCAGCGAGGCGAAGACCGCTTTGCCGCTCAGGCGTTCGGATTTACTGACAACCGGGCGCCCCCCCTCCTTGATCAGAAACAGCGTCACCAGAAAACTGATCACCAGCAGGATAGCGGTAATGAAGAAGACGGCGCGCAACCCTACGTGGTCGGCCAGAAAGCCGCCTAACAACGGGCCGCCGATAACGCCACTGATCTGTGCGGTGGAGAGCGTACTCAACGCCCAGCCGCTACGTTCACGCGGCACCTGTGAAGCGACCAGCGCCATGGCGTTCGGAATATAGCCGGATGTCAGCCCCATGATCGCCCGCAGGATAAACAACTGCCAGACGTTAGTGGCAAAGGCCTGCAGCAGGATGGCTATTGCCATTCCCAGCGAAGCGCGCAGCAGCATCAGTTTGCGCCCTTTTCGATCCGCCAGGCTCCCCCACATGGGTGACACAATGGCGGAAACCAGAAACGTCACGCTGAACGTTAGCCCCGACCACATGGAGAGGGCTTCATGCGAGGTCACGCCCAGCTGCGAGACGTACAGCGGCAGAAAGGGCAAAATCTGGCTGATGGCCAGCCCGGTGAAGAAACACCCGAACCAGACCGAGATGAGGTTAACTTTCCAGGATTCCATAAAAGAAATAGTCTTCATTTTTAGGCAAATGCGCCGACAGATTAGCAAGTTACCGGCATCCACGCCGTGCCAGAGATGCGGCCTTGCTGACTTTGGTGTTTTATCTTCCCAGTCATCATATTTGTGAAATATGTCACAAATCATCCAATTTCTGGCGGAAGATTATGCTTTAGCGGCAGAGTCCAAAGCCGCGCATTCCCAGATGGAAATGGTTGGCGTGCGCCGCGTTATACTCCGGCCCCAGGCCGTTCCCGTAGTAGCCGCAGCTCGCCGTCAGCAGCGCCTGTAGCCACGGCTGCGTTTTGGTCGATCTCCAGCCGTGCAGAATGGTGACCCGTTCACCGTTCGCCAGCCGAAACGCGCTGATATCCAGCGCCTCTGCCGTGGCATGTTCGCTGCGTCTTGCATCAGGGCGGTGGTAAATATTGCGACAGGCGTAGCTGCCCAGGTGCTCAATGCGCACCAGCTCGCTTCCGGTCCAGGTTCTGGTGAGTGGCCGGGCCTGCTGGCTGACAAACAGTGCAGAACTCAGCGCCAGCGGGCAGCTGGCAAGAAAGCTGCTGTTCAGGCTGACCGGCCCGAAGTCACGCACGCGCACCACGTTGTGAAGGGGGCATGCTCCGGCGCTGTCGGCGACAGGCTGTGTGCGAATAAGGGCCTTCTGATTGGCCTGCGATAACAGGCTGGCACACGCCTCGGGGGTAAGGCGCCGCAGTTTGTACTGAGTGATTGGGCCTGGCGGGTCGTCAAGCGAGAGCGGCGTAAAAGGGTTGTAGTGAGACGGCAACCAGCGGTAACCCACCGTTGCGACTGCCACCAGAATGAAAACGATCAGCAACGTTTTGCCTTTCACACTCCCCCCTCTTTACTCCCAAAACATTATGGCAGAAGGTCGCGAAACCCGCAGGGCATCGTGGTATGTTATTGGCTTTTCGTCAGACTGGAAGAGAGTGAGATGGCAAAGCAGCGCGTAGGTATTGTCTTTGGGGGAAAATCAGCGGAGCACGAGGTTTCATTGCAGTCGGCAAAAAATATTGTCGATGCGATTGATAAAAACCGTTTCGACGTAGTGCTGCTGGGCATTGATAAACAGGGCCAGTGGCATGTGAACGATGCGAGCCAGTATCTGTTAAACGCCAACGATCCGGCACATATCGCCCTTAATCCTTCTGAAATCAGCGTCGCCACCGTCCCTGGCGTAGTGAAGGGGCAACTTATCGACGCCGGTAATGCACAGGCTCTTGCTCAGATTGACGTCGTGTTCCCAATCGTCCACGGCACGCTGGGCGAAGATGGTTCGCTGCAGGGTATGCTGCGCATGGCTAACCTGCCGTTTGTCGGTTCCGATGTACTGGGCTCCGCCGCCTGTATGGATAAAGACGTCACCAAACGCCTGCTGCGCGATGCCGGGCTGAACGTTGCCCCGTTCGTGACGCTCACCCGCGCCAACCGCGATAAATACACCTTCAGCCAGATTTCCGCCCAGTTGGGTCTGCCGCTGTTCGTGAAGCCTGCGAACCAGGGCTCCTCCGTTGGCGTCAGCAAAGTGACAAGCGAAGCGCAGTTCACCGAAGCCGTTCGTCTGGCTTTTGAGTTTGACCACAAAGTCGTGGTTGAGCAGGGTATCAAAGGCCGTGAAATTGAGTGCGCGGTGCTGGGCAATGATTTCCCACAGGCAAGCACCTGCGGTGAAGTGGTGTTAAACAGCGATTTCTACTCTTACGACACCAAATACATTGATGATAAAGGCGCTCAGGTCGTCGTGCCGGCAAATATCGATCCGGCCATCAACGATAAGATCCGGGCGATCGCCATCAACGCCTGGCAGGCTCTTGGCTGCTGCGGCATGGCGCGTGTGGATGTGTTCCTGACGCCAGATAATGAGGTGGTGATTAATGAAATCAACACTCTGCCGGGCTTCACCAACATCAGCATGTATCCAAAACTGTGGCAGGCCAGCGGTCTGGGTTACTCTGAGCTGATCACTCGTCTGATCGAACTGGCGCTGGAGCGTCATGCCGCTGACAGCGCACTCAAAAGTTCCGTAAACGGTTAATCGGTTCTTTTCACCGTCTCCGTCTCATCCGCTGTCGTCTCTTCCGGGCGACGGCGAATAATTAACCCAGCCAGCCAGAAACTGATCACCCAGGTCACCAGCCCGACAGCATAGGTTTGCCATCCTTTGGCTTCAAACCCCAGCAGCCCCACGACACCGTTAAGAATAAAGATCAGCCCGATAGCAAAGGCGTAGTAGTGCCAGTCACGGCGTAGTTTGGACGTGAGCTTCATAACAACTCCGGCAGGAAAAAAATACATCCTCTCACAGTTTTACGATCGGGTCTGTGGCAGATGCGGAAAATCTGAAACACGACGCAATTTCAGTTAAGTAATGAATTTGTGATGTGCTGCAGAAATCGACAATCCAGGAGAATTCCGCAGGGGAAATTACCACGATTCTGATATTGACAAATGCTATGACCTGTCAAACTCACCGTGTGCGAAGCGTATTAACAGAGTGATATTTCCGGAGGTCTTTATGGCTGACTTTACATTGTCGAAACCGATTTTTGGCGGCACACCACCAAAAACCTCCACTGCGGGTAATATTGCGTATGCCCTGTTTGTCCTGTTCTGCTTCTGGGCAGGCTCTCAGCTTCTCAACATGCTGGTTCACGCGCCTGGCGTCTATGAACATCTGATGCAGGTGCAGGATAACGGACGCCCGCGGGTTGAGATTGGTTTGGGTGTGAGCACCTTGTTTGGCCTTGTCCCCTTCCTCGCGGGTTGTCTGATTCTCGGTGTTGTCGCGTTAGTCGTACGCCTGCGTCGTCGCCATTAACGTCCCATGCAACGAGCCCGACGATCGTCGACGCGTTTGGCGAACCATGCCGTTGTCAGGTTACGCGTGATTTTCGGGCTTTCCAGTTGAATACCCGGCAGGATTGCCCGCGGTAACGCTTTTCCACTCTTCTTCTCGGCCAGCGCGAAAACCTTGTTGTAGAGATCCGTCTTCTCGAACGCCAGGCTATCCCCTTTCTCCAGCTGACGGCGAATGTCGCTATCGCTCATGCCAAGCGTTGCTGACAGTTTGCGTACCGCCAGTTCCGTTGTCCCCGCCTTGCTGCTGCCGTAGGCGATGAGATCGCCGTCCAGCGCCAGTTTCACCCCGCTGGCACGGCTGACCGCACTCTGAAACGCCGCGTTTCGGCTGGCATACCAGCCCGCGTTAAAGTCAGCAAAGCGGTACAACGGCTCGCTGTAGCTCGCCGGATAGTTCAGCAGATGGTACGTGCCAAACCACAGTCCGCCACGCAGGGAGAAGACTTCCTGGCGCACCGTCCCGTCGATTTTCCACGGATAACCGTCCGTATGCTGCTCGGCAAACGCAATGCTGACCTGCATAGGGCCGCCGGTATGCACCGGATTAAGCGAGCCGAACAGTTTCTGCCCCATCGGCACCATGTTGATGAAATCATCAAAAATG
The DNA here is from genome assembly GCF_057320385.1 of Enterobacter cloacae complex sp. 394F7. Classification (NCBI taxonomy): domain Bacteria; kingdom Pseudomonadati; phylum Pseudomonadota; class Gammaproteobacteria; order Enterobacterales; family Enterobacteriaceae; genus Enterobacter; species Enterobacter cloacae complex sp. 394F7. The sequence continues at coordinate 334,505 of NZ_JBXWCS010000003.1, forward strand.
GCGCTGAGCTGTTTCTCGGTTTTCACCGTGTCCAGCCGATCGCTGTAGCTTTTGCCGTTTGGCGAGGTGATTTTAAGGGCGGTATGCACCAGGAACACCGGGATATGCATCGATTCCGCGCGACGGTCGATCTCTTTCCAGGCAATTTTGTTCAGCCCCGGCACCACCGGATCTGACTGGTACATCGACTCCTGCTGCGCCACTGCCAGCACCGAGCAGATATTCTCCTCGGTAGGGGCAATTTTCTGACTTTCAAAGGTCTTCGCTAACGCCTCGGCCCACGCATTGCGGTCTTTCACCGTAGAGGGCATTTTTTGCCGCACCACGCTCGCCACATCTACAGGTTTCTCACCTTTTTTAAGCGGGGCGGCCCCTTTTTCGGCACACCCCGCCAGCACGAGTGCGGCGAGTAAAGAGAGCGATAATGTACGCGGTACGGCAAAAGACATAGCAATTCCCTGTTTTAGCTAAATGTATTGGTGACTTCCTGCAGATCCCGATCGTCCAGCTCGCGTTCAAAGCTGCGCAGACGTTTGTAGATGGACATCAGTTCCACCAGCGTGGTCCAGGAGCTAATCAGATACTGGAACGACCCGCGAACCTGACCAAATACGTTGGTGATCTGTGTCATCAGACCCAGCGTTATCGTACCCGCAACAATGGACGGGAACAGCAGGAACAAACCGAAAACGTTATCCACCTGCAGATACAAAATGCGCGCAATGTTGAAGTACATATAGTGGAAGTAAAGACGGAAATAGTTGCGACGCACGGCGCCAAACAGTTCACGTACGGTTGGCGGGGAGGCGCGGTTGGCGTCATCTTCACCATACACCAGCTCTTTACGATACGCCGCTTCAACGCGCTGATTTTTAAACTCCAGCCCAGGCAGCTTGATCCCCACCACGGCCAGCAGCCCCGTTCCCATTAATGACCAGACAATAGCGGCAATCACCAGGCCATACGGCAGATGACCAACAATCGGCAGGTCCGGCACGTGCGCCGAGAGCGTCACCAGCACCGGCAGGAAGGCAATCAGGGTCATAATGGCATTGATAAAACTCACGCCCATGTCTTCAAGGGTCGAGGCGAAACGCATGGTGTCTTCCTGCACACGCTGTGCGGCGCCTTCGATATGACGCAGGTGTTGCCAGTGCGCCATATAATGTTCGTTCATCGCGGTACGCCAGCGGAAGACGTAGTGGCTGACAAAGAAATTGTTCATGACGCCAATCACCACCGCAATAAGGGCAATACCGAGGAAGATGCCAACTTCGTGGTAGAACTGATTGATAGTCACCTTATGCGGTGAACTCAGCGCACTCTGGATCAGATCGTAGAACGGGGCATACCAGGCGTTAACCGCCACCCCCACTTCCACCAGAAACCAGGTGACAAAGATGATCAGCGACGTGCCCAGAATCGACCAGTACTGCCAGCGATGTGGCGAATAGACAAACCAGAACAGGGCAAATAGCCCTACGCAGACCATGTAGTAGGCATAAAACAGCAGATAGCTCAGCGACCAGAAACGCGCCGCGCTAATGGGAACCTCGCCCGTCGCGCCCGTGATGCGCGTCAACCACGCTCCGCCGCCGGCCTGCCAGAAAATGACAGCGATCAGTGCCCAAATAAATGCCGACAGGAAAAATGGCCCCGGCTTTGGGAAAAAAGACTTAAACATGATACATCCTTCTTGTTGTTATGGCTGTTGCTGTGCTCAACACATCACCACACGAAAATCTTGCCTGGGCCAGGTGCCTGGCGCAGGCAAAAAGGTCAGACCCGAGGGTTTATTATTAGTTCGCTTTCCAGTTTTCAAGAATTGTTTCGGTGCGTTTCACCGCGGGCGGGTTTGCGGGCGCAATGAAGTTGCGCCAGACGTCGTTGTAGTGGTTAATCAGAATGCGGGCTTCGGCCGCCGGGCGATTCGCGGTGGTATGCGCATCCTCCGCCACGGTGATGTGGTAGCCCCGGCTGACGCCATTCTTGAACGTGGCATCGACACAGTAATCGGTGGCACAGCCGCAGATGACAAACTCCCGGATCCCCTGCTCGCGGAGCAGCGTTTCAAGCGAGGTGTTATAGAACGCATCGCAGGCCGTCTTGGTCACGTAGAGGGCATCTGCAGGCTGATGCAGTTCAGGCAGCAAGGTAAACCCTTCACTGCCCTCTTCCAGACCGCCGGGCTCGGTATGCTGAATAAAAATCACCCGATCGGCTGCCTGCGTAAGCTGATTGATCAATGAAACACATTTTTCACGCTGATGACGAGGCGTTTCGAACACCCCCTGCTGCATATCGACAACCATAACCACACGCTTTCCGGACATACCCTTCTCCGCAAGATTGAGTAACACAGCCCTCTATCATAAGGCCGATGTCACAAAATGGGAGACTGACAGTAAGTAAATTCTTCTGATTTACTCGCAGTTACGTTTTTCTGGTTATCGTTATGGAATTCGGGGCATTGCACCGTACGGTTTAGTAGTATAAATACCCATTACTTTCCTCATTCACACTATGGATGCTTTTCGTTGAAACGTTGTCTGCTCTTTTTCGCCGCGCTGTGTGCGGTGAGCTTCTCAACCGCCCAGGCAGCCCAACCGCTGACGGCGCCCGTTCTGGCATCGGATATTGCCGATCGCTACGCGAATCTGATTTATTACGGCAGCGGCGCGACGGGAATGGCGATGGTCGTCATCGACGGTAATCAGCGCGTGTTTCGCAGTTTCGGTGAAACGCGTCCCGGTAATAACGTTCATCCGCAGCTGGATTCCGTCATCCGCATCGCGTCCCTGACCAAGCTGATGACCAGCGAAATGCTGGTGAAATTGCTGGACCAGGGCGTGGTGAAACTCGACGATCCGCTCAGCAAGTATGCTCCGCCGGGCGCACGTGTCCCGACGTATCAGGGAACGCCGATAAGGCTGGTCAACCTGGCAACGCATACCAGCGCCCTGCCTCGCGAGCAGCCAGGGGGTGCGGCGCATCGCGACGTTTTTGTCTGGCCAACGCGTGAACAGCGCTGGAACTACCTGAGCAAAGCCACGTTGAAGTCCGCGCCCGGTTCTCAGGCCTCTTACTCCAACCTGGCGTTTGACCTGCTGGCCGATGCGCTGTCGACGGCAGCGGGCAAACCGTATACGCAGCTGTTTGAAGAGCAGATCACGCGCCCGCTGGGCATGAAGGACACCACCTTCACCCCATCACCGGATCAGTGCCGCCGTCTGATGGTCGCCGAAAAAGGTGCCAGCCCGTGTAACAACACGCTGGCAGCCATCGGCAGCGGCGGGGTTTATTCCACCCCTGGCGACATGATGCGCTGGATGCAGCAGTTCCTCTCATCAGACTTCTACTCACGCAGCCATCAGGCCGACCGAATGCAGACGCTGATTTACCAGCGCAGCCAGTTGCACCGCGTGATCGGTATGGACGTGCCGGGCAAAGCCGACGCCCTCGGTCTGGGCTGGGTATATATGGCACCTAAAAATGGCCGTCCGGGCATTATTCAGAAAACGGGGGGTGGTGGAGGATTCATTACCTATATGGCAATGATCCCCCAGTCCAACGTGGGCGCTTTTGTGGTGGTCACCCGCTCGCCAAATACCCGTTTCGTCAATATGAGCGATGGGATCAATAACTTAGTGGCTGAGCTCAGCGCCAATAAAGCCCAGGTGCTTACCGCCTCCGTCCAGCCTTAATATTCCGTGGGCAAACGGTTGATGCTAACCAGTTTGCCCCGGCTCATATTGATGTAGTTACCCTGTCGAAGCGCAGCGAGCACCTCTGCCACGACCGAACGCGAAATGCGCGTGCTTTGTTGAATATGATTCATCACACCAATTTTTGAGCGCAGGGTTTCATCCCATTCGGCCATATTCAGCAGCATGGCGCGGATTTGGTGATAGGAGTTATTTCCTACCAGTTGCCTGTCCCGCTTTTCCAGAATGGATTTAATCCAGGACAGCCAGCAGAAAGCTTCTTTCCAGAGAGAACTTTGCTGAATAAGCTGCAGAGAGGTCGAAGCAGGTAAATAAAAGCCTGTGCACGGATTTTTGGCAACGACCCGATATTCCTTGCTGTAATCAAGCATGCCTGCAGTCAGCCCCAGAATAAAGGGCGCAGTAGCAATGCCAATCAGCAACTCGTCTGAACGGCGATAGATTTCAATTACGCCGGTCTGTAATACAAAGGTGCTGGGTTCATCATTATCATCATTTGAAATAATCTGCTGGGGAGCAGATTTAAATGGGGTACTGGCTACTTTCAAACACTGTTCGAGCCGGCTTAATTCAGAAAGTGGTTTCGCATTAACTTTCATGCAGACCTCTGGACATCCGTATTTGTCGGTTCAATATTATTTTTTTTAGATGACAAAGCGGGGGATATATTCCCCCGCTTTTATACTTTACCAGGTATATTTCACACCCAAATTGGCGCCCCAGTTCTGGTCAACGTCACCGCCGCCAAGGTAAGTGGCATCCGTGTATGCACTGAAGTTTTTGGTGAAGCTGAACTGTGTGCCCAGACCCACACGCACCGCAGAGCCTTCAACGCCGTTATCAATGCTGTCGCCATTCACGTTCGCATTGTTATCAGCATCGTCATACACATACGCCAGTTTGACGTATGGCGTCAGAGCCTGATCGCCGCCGTAGTTGAAGGTATACCCTGCGTCGACACCGAGTTCATAGCGCAGGCTGTCGTAAGACTGGCCATCAATTCGCATGTCATTGCTCAAGCGGTAGTCGTCACCCGACTGGAACAGCCCAGACACTGCCGCATAAGGCGTGACGTAGCCGGACAGGTTTGGTTTCCAGTCATAACCCAGTTTCATACCGAAACCTACCGCATCTGTCGTGGTATTACCGTCCACGTACTGACCGTTACTCATGGTCGCGGAGAGATCGTTATTGAAGCGGGTGTAGCTCAGGGAGCTGTCGAGGAAGACATCGTTGGCAAACTTCGCAGAGGCATAGATCATCGCCGTCTGGCTATCCTGATCAACCTGACCGGTACGATCGCTGATATCCCCCTTCGCGAAACCTGCCGCGCCACCCACGATCCACTTCGCGTTGTTACCGTCAATCTGCGTATCCAGACCAACCATAATCCCGCTTACGTCCTGATCGTAGCTGATAACGCCATTGTCAGCGTCAAAGTTGCCGCCGAAGTAGCTCACCCACGCCCCGCCGTTATCGGCCAGACCGTGACGGCTGTTAGTCAGACGGGTTCCAACGGTATCCTGCTGCAGATCCCAGATATTGGTATTCGCTGACGGAATGCTCAGCGCCATATTGGCGTAGTCAGTCAGCGCCTTCTGCTGCAGAACAACCGTGTCACCCTTCTGCTGCGCCTGGTAGGTATAGGCACCTAAATCGGCTTTGTTTGCTGCCGTAAAGCGGGCCGCAGTGTCTGCGTTATTGTCATAAACGCGGATGATCTCTTTGTTTTTATAATCAGCAACAGAACCGGCGCCGGTCGCATCATCGATACGCACAGTGTAGTTACCTGCCACATCACCGTTCACCGCCAGATGACCGTCTGAGTTAAGCGCCACGACGCCATAGTCGTAATCTGCTTTGCTCTTGTCGTTGGTGATAAAGCGGGCGTTGTTCAGATCGCTGTTCAGCACGTAGTCACGGCTGGCAACGTTCAGCACACCGCCATCGGTCAGCACCATGTTGTGCGTGTCCACCTGACCCAGGCCCAGTGCCAGTTCCGCACCGTTGTCGACGGTGATGGTGTTGGCATACAGTTCAGCCGTTTCTTCCGTCAGTGCGGCACGGCTATAGCTGTCCAGATACAGGCTATCTGTCGCCACTGCACCGCTGTCGCCAATATTCAGGGTAGAGGCGTTGGTCAGGGTGATGGAATCCGCCAGCAGGCCAGAGTTTTCAACATTGACCTGCGACTGGTTATTCACTGCCAGCGTGTCGATGTTAGACAGTTTGCGGGTATCCCACTCTGAACCGTTGTTCAGGGTGACGTTGAACAGACCGCTCTGGTAGACCTGCTCACTGATGAGATGACCATTGCTATCCAGAAGTGAATCTGGCCAGATGCTGTTTGGAGTCAGGGTTCTCCAGTCAACGTTGCTATAGCCCAGACCGTACATATCATCTACGTCGATCATAGCAACTTTAGACTGAGCGGCTCCCACCCATTTGCTGCCGTTGGTCAGTGTGACATCCAGCTTATCGGTACCATCCCAGCCGTTGGTGGTTGGGTTATACACACCGTCTTCGGTGGTATCGGTTGCCGGGTCGCCATTCTCGTAGAAGTTATTGTCGAAGGTGCTGGAGAACAGGATATCGCCGGTAACGGTAGAGTGATCGAAGGTGGCGGTGGTTTGCATGGCGTTGTCAGACGCGCTGGCCGCGACGATCAGTGCCGCGTCATCTGCGCCGGTCGCGTTGGTTTCACCGTAGTCGCTCGGCTTCGCGGTTTGACCATAGAACCCGCTGGTACCCAGATCGCTGTATGCGCCGGAGGTCAAAACAGAGTCTTTGACCACCAGGGTGTTAGTAAAGACATTACTGCTATCCGCAACGCCTTCAACGCCGTCATACGGGGTATTGTCCAGCTCATGGTAACCCTGAGTCAGCGTGATGCCCGCAACGTGGGAGTTGTTCTGGATAACAATATCCGATTCCACATCCAGCGTAATCGCATTACCCAGTCCATAGGTATCCAGATAGTGGGTTTCGGTGTTGTCACCATTCAGAACATCATACGCATAATGCTCATAGGTATCGTTAATGGTGGAGTGATCTACTGTCAGGCTAAAACGATCGTACTGTGTATGGGTCGTATCATCGGAGTCTACGCCTCCAGTACATGTAGTAGTCACGCATCTTTCCGAGGTGATCATGCCATTAATGGTGCTGTTAGAAATGCTCAGCGCATTCGCTCTTCCATTGACACCATCGTCAAGGTAGTACGTCGAAATAACACCGTTCACCGTTGACTTATTAATCACCGGATAAATATCACCGTCGTGGGTGGCATCCGAGTAATCCCAGTCAGCGTAGCCATAATACCAGGGTGTTGATGCTGAATTATCATATCCGAAGGTATTATATGTGGCACCAGAAATATCTTTCGCATTGGCCTGAGAAGCGATAGCCAGGGTGCAGGCTAATGCAAGTTGTGATACAACCAGTTTCTTTTTCCATGTTTGCATTGGGTCATCCCTCCTCAGGGACGTAAGCAAGTTTGTCCATCAAATCATTTGGCAACATTGTATTGCGGAGGGAATTATGCATTTTCATTTCGAAAAGGTTCAATGAATGATTCCATTAAGTCCGTATCCAGACTAATAACATGAAAAAAATGCAACGACATTAAAAATTATAAATAAACACTATAAAAACAGCGAATTAAAATCATCTGACATAAATATAGAAAATATAATAAAGAATAATAGATCATTATTAATGATATATTTACTTCAATTTAGAAATCGCACCAATATCTCGAGCGTGTGAAAAACAGGCTGACGTTGGTTATATATATTGACCATGTGAAACATCGCAAACCCCATTTCGCATTAACAAAAAGCCTACTTTCGTAAAACCCTCTCCCCCACTTTCATGTACACTAGCCTTCTTTGTTCCACAAACGTCAGGCATATCATGACCGATTTAATTGCTCGTCCCCGTCGTCTGCGCAAGTCACCTGCACTGCGCGCTATGTTTGAAGAGACAACACTGACCTTAAACGATCTGGTGTTGCCGATTTTTGTTGAAGAAGAGATCGATGACTACAAAGCCATCGACGCCATGCCAGGCGTGATGCGCATTCCGGAAAAATATCTGGCGCGTGAGATCGAACGTATCGCCAACGCGGGGATCCGCTCGGTGATGACCTTTGGCATCTCCCACCACACTGACGCTACCGGCAGCGATGCTTGGAAAGAGGACGGTCTGGTCGCCCGGATGTCGCGGATCTGCAAAGAGACCGTGCCGGAAATGATCGTCATGTCAGACACCTGTTTCTGTGAATATACCTCTCATGGCCACTGCGGTGTGCTGTGCGATCACGGTGTCGATAACGACTCCACTTTGCTGAATCTCGGCAAGCAGGCGGTGGTAGCTGCAGCAGCCGGTGCGGATTTCATCGCACCTTCCGCTGCCATGGACGGGCAGGTTCAGGCGATCCGCCAGGCGCTTGATGCGGCCGGATTCACTGATACCGCCATCATGTCCTACTCCACCAAGTTTGCCTCTTCGTTCTACGGTCCGTTCCGTGAAGCGGCCGGTACAGCGCTGAAGGGCGATCGCAAAACCTATCAGATGAACCCGCTGAACCGCCGTGAAGCCATCCGTGAATCGCTGCAGGATGAAGCCCAGGGCGCAGATTGCCTGATGGTGAAACCGGCTGGCGCGTATCTGGATATCCTGCGCGACATTCGCGAGCGCACCGAGCTACCGCTGGGTGCATATCAGGTGAGCGGCGAGTACGCGATGATCAAATTCGCCGCGCAGGCGGGTGCGATCGACGAAGAGAAAGTGATCCTGGAAAGCCTGGGCGCGATCAAACGTGCTGGCGCGGATCTGATCTTCAGCTACTTTGCGCTGGATCTGGCCGAGAAGAAAATTCTGCGTTAATCCGCTTTAGCGCAGTGTGGCGGCTTCGCCTTACCCAGCCTCCTCTCTGCGCTAATCTTCACCAAACTGCAATACAACCGACATCTCTCCCTTCTACTGTCTGAGCAAGACGGCAGGAGGAGTAACCATGTTTAGTCTCGATAGCGTTCTCGACGACCTTTGGCCTCAGGCGAGGCCTGCACCCTGGCAAAAAAGTCTGTTAAAAAGACTGTTCTACGAAGAAGAATTCCAGCAATTTGCCGCGACACACCGCCATCTGAAAGGCCTGGATATGGTGGAGCAGGTTCTGGAGCACCTCGATATACTCTGCACCGTTTCCGCCCGCGATCTCGAACAAATCCCTGAACATGGCCCGCTGGTCATTATTGCCAACCACCCAACCGGAACGCTGGACGGGCTGGCGCTGATGTATGCCGTTTCCCGTGTACGGCGCGATGTGAAAGTCGTCACTAACCGGATGCTGACCCACCTTGAACCGCTTAGCTCGCTGTTTATTCCGGTGGACAACATGGGCGGCAGAACGGCAAAAACGTCCCTGATGCAGATGGAACAGCATCTGCAAAACGCAGGGGTGCTGATCTTCTTCCCGGCGGGAGAAGTGTCCCGTCCTACGCGCAAAGGGATCCGCGATAAAAAATGGCACCCCGGCTTTATTAAACTCGCCAGTAAGCTGCGCGTACCGCTGCTGCCGGTGCATATTCAGGCACACAACAGCCTGCTCTTTTATGCCAGCACGCTGGTGTCCCCCACCGTATCGATGCTCTTGCTGATGCAGCAGATGTTCCGCCGCCGCCACAGCCAGCTACCGATAAAGATCGGCCAGCAGATAGCCTGGCATCACTGGTATAGCACAACCCTTTCATCGCGTGAGATGGCCGAGCAGTGCCGTCAGCACGTGATACGTCTTGGCAAGGGAGTGCCTGGCGTCTTTAAAACCCAATGCGCCATTGCCCGTCCGGAAGACCGGGCCACGCTGAAGCGCGAGCTGTCCCAGGCCGAATGTCTGGGCAAAACCAGCGATGGCAAAACCATTTATCTGTGGCAACGCAACGGACAGGAAGAGGCTCCCCTGCTGCGCGAGCTGGGACGCCTGCGCGAGATCGCGTTTCGCGCCGTGGAGGAAGGAAGCGGTAAACGTCGGGACACCGACAGTTACGACGATGACTATCTGCACCTGATCCTGTGGGATGAAGACGATCTGGAGATCGTCGGCGCCTATCGCTTTATGCCCACTGCCAGACAGGTCGAGCAACGCGGTCTGGAAGGGCTTTATAGCTACAGTCTGTTCCACTACGACGATAAAATGCAGGACGTGCTGGAACACGGTATTGAACTGGGGCGCAGCTTTATTCAACCGCGCTACTGGGGTCGTCGCGGTCTGGACTATCTGTGGTCCGGTATTGGTGCTTATCTGGCACGTTATCCGCACTACCGCTACCTCTTTGGCCCGGTCTCGATTTCCGGTGGCTTACCGCCTGCCGCACGGGATCTGCTGGTTGCGTTTTACCGCCTCTGGTTCCCGGCGACACATCCCTTAGCCGCGTCACGTCAGCCTTATCCGGCCTCCCTGCCGGACGTGCTGGCGCAGTTTGGCGGGGTCGATTACGTGGATGACCTGACGAAGCTGAAATCCCTGCTCGGTAATCTGGGTTGCGGTATTCCACCGCTCTACAAACAGTATTCCGAGTTATGTGAACCCGGCGGCGTGCAGTTTATCGATTTTGGCAGCGACCCGGCGTTCAACAACTGCATCGACGGGCTGGTACTGGTGGACTTGTGCTACCTCAAGGCAAACCGCTATCAGCGGTATATTGAGGCGCACCTTTAACTGTGCGGTTTTTTGTAGGCCGGGTAAGCGCAGCGCCACCCGGCAAGAACGGTGCACAATTGCCGGGTAGCGGCTACGCCTTACCCGGCCTACGGGGGCGATGGTTCAAGGACGGTAGAACGGCTTATCCCCCAAAATTGTCGCCCGCTGCATAATCCGACGCTGTGGCAGATAATCCGCATTCGCATAGTGCTGCGTCACACGGTTATCCCAGATCGCCAGATCGTTCTCCTGCCAGCGCCAGCGCACCTGAAACTCCGGTTTGGTGATATGCGCAAACAGGAAACGTAACAGCGCCTCGCTCTCTTTTTCCGTCACGTCCACAATCCGCGTCGTGAATCCCTCATTAACAAACAGCGCCTGCTTGCCGGTTACCGGATGGGTGCGCACGACCGGATGGAGCAGCGGCGGATGTTTCGCAACCGCCTCCTGCCAGCGCTGATGCTCCGCTTCTGTTTTGCGGTACTTGTACTCCTGGAATGATTTTTTAAAGTCATGCTCCGCCCGCAGGCCGCTCAGCAGGGTACGGAAGGGTGCGGACAGCGCCTCAAAGGCCGCAATGCCGCTGGCCCACAGCGTATCGCCGCCCGTCTCCGGCAGCAGCTTCGCCGAAAGAATCGCCCCTGCAGGTGGCGTCTCGATAAACGTCACATCCGTGTGCCAGTTGTCGTTGTCCGGCGGATTATCGTTATGCGTGTCGAGCACAATAATCTCCTCCACCCCTTCCGCATGCGGATAAACCGGATGGATATGCAGATCGCCAAAGCGCAGTGCCAGGGCGCGTTGCTGCTGCGGGGTGATTGCCTGTTCGCGCAGGAATACCACCTGATGGCGCAGCACCGCATGATAAAGCTGCTCAAACTGGTTATCGCTCAGCGGACGGGTCACATCCAGGCCCGACACCTGCGCACCAATATATGGCCCCAGCGGGGTAATGGTCAGACGTTCACTCATTGTATTTCTCCATGCCAGGGCGTCAGACGACGCTGCAGCGCGCGCAGCCCCAGTTCTAATCCAAAGGCGATCACGGCGATAACCGCAATCCCGGCCAGTACCACGTCAGTCGCCAGAAACTCCCCCGCCGACTGCACCATAAACCCTAACCCTCGGGTGGCGGCGATCAGCTCTGCCGCCACCAGCGTTGACCAGCCCACGCCAAGGCCGATGCGTAATCCGGTTAAAATCTCCGGCAGTGCGCCCGGTAAAATCACAAACAGCAGCTCCTGTGTCCGGCTGGCTCCCAGCGATTGCGCCGCGCGGATCCGCACCTGCTGAGCGCTTTTGACACCCGCCAGAGCCGACATGGCAACCGGGGCGAAAATCGCCAGATAAATCAGCAGGATTTTTGACGTTTCACCGATGCCGAACCAGATCACCATCAGCGGCAGATAGGCCAGCGGCGGCACCGGACGGTAAAGCTCAATCAGCGGGTCGAGGATGCCGCGCACCGTCGGGCTTAAGCCCATCGCGATCCCGACCGGAATGCCGATTATCACCGCCGCCAGTAGCGCCACCAGAATGCGCGCCAGGCTTGCACCTAAGTGCTGCCAGAGCGTAGCGTCCATAAAGCCCTGCGGCCCGGCAATGGTGATGAGTTTTGCCAGCACCTGCCCCGGCGGCGGCAGAAACAGCGGGCTGATCCATGCCTGCGCGGCAACCAGCCACCACACCGCCAGCAGCACCAGCAGCGTGCCGACACTGAGTGTTATCTGGCGCGAGAAAGGCCAGCGTAAGACCGGGCGCGCGCGTCGCGTTTTCTCGCTGAAGACGATGCTCATGAGAAGGCCTCCCGTTGTTCAAACACACGGCTTAAGACGTATTCACGCTGTTCGATAAACCGCGGATCGGATTTGATGCTGCGCACCGGCTCCCCCGCGACATAGCGACGGGCAAACTCAAGCGGCAGCCGCTCCAGCACGCGCCCCGGGCCAGGGGACAGCAGCACCAACTCGGTCGCCATAAACACCGCCTCTTCGATATCGTGGGTGATCAGCAGCACCTGTTTACCCGTTTCATGCCACAGGCGTAAAAGCAGGGTTTGCATCTGCTCGCGGGTAAAGGCATCCAGCGCCCCGAACGGCTCATCCAACAGCAAAAGCTGCGGATTGGCCGCCAGCGCGCGGGCAATTCCAACCCGCTGACGCTGGCCGCCGGAAAGCTGCCAGATAAACCGTTTTTCAGCCCCTTCAAGTCCAACCTTTTTGAGCATGCTCCGTGCTGTTGCCAGCCGTTGCTCGCGGCTTACACCCGCCAGTTGCAACCCAAACGCCACGTTTTCCTGCACGTTGCGCCAGGGAAGCAGACCTTCGTTCTGAAAGACCACCCCACGCTCAGCGCCCGGGCCCTCTACTTTTTTACCTTCCAGTTGAATGGAGCCATGCTGATATGGCACAAACCCGGCAATCAGATTCAGCAGCGTGGTTTTCCCGCACCCGGACGGGCCAAGCACAACCAGCAGCTCACCGCTCTCCAGCGTCAGGTTGATGTTCTCCAGGGCCGGTTTGCCACCGTAATCAGCAGACAGATTTGTAATATTCAGCATCGCAGCCCCCTTATTTCACAAAGCGATCGGTCACGTACTGGCTGTAGTCCGCCGCCACCGCCGGCACTTTGCCCTGCTCTTTCAGGAACGTGGCGGTATCGACAATCGCTTTGTTTACCGGCCCGGTCAGCTGTTGTACCTGCTGGGCAGGCGTGAGATAGGTATTACCTTTCACCAGCCCCGGAACGTCCGCTTGCGGCACGCCGCTCAGACGGGACAGTTTTTCGAGATTGGCAGGCTGCTTCAGCCATGCATCCGGGTTGCTGATATAGGGCTGCTGAGCGTCGATGGCGCTTTTGGCAAAGGCCTTCATGACCTCAGGATGTTTCTCACCAAAATCTTTGCGCACCACCCACACGTCGAGCGTTGGCGCGCCCCACTGGCCCACTTTTTCGGAGTCGGTCAGCACGGTGCCGTCTTTTTCCAGCTCATTGACGGCCGGTGCCCAGACGTATGCGCCATCAATATCGCCGCGCTGCCAGGCCGCAATAATCGCCGGTGGCTGCAGATTAATGATTTGCACCTGGCCTGGCTTGATGCCCCAGTGTTTCAGCGCCGCCAGCAGGCTGTAGTGAGTGGTCGAAATGAACGGCACGGCGATGCGCTTGCCGATCAGGTCTTCCGGTTTGGTGATGTTTTTCTTCACCACCAGCGCTTCGGAGTTACCCAGCTGTGAAGCGAGGAGGAAAACTTCAATCGGCACCTGCTGGCTGGCCGCTACCGCCAGCGGGCTGGAACCGATATTACCAATCTGCACGTCGCCGGACGCAAGCGCACGCACCACGGCCGCCCCGCTGTCGAACTTACGCCAGTCGACGTTTGCGCCGCTCTCTTTGGCAAAGGTGTTATCCGCCTGCGCGACTTTCGCAGGCTCTGCGGAGGTCTGATACGCGACGGTGACGTCCACCGCCTGCGCCTGAAATACCCACAGCGCCAGCGCGCCGAGTAATGTAATTCGCGATGTAATTGCCATCCTGTCTGCTCCCCTTGTTGTTATGAGGGCAGTATTTCCGGCGCGGGAATTTTGATAAAGGAATTAAAACGAATCGCTAATAACGATTCGTTTTTAGAAAAAAAGCGGGAAAGGATAGTTGGTTTTGTGCGGTTGTTTTTTTCCCTCTCCCTGTGGGAGAGGGTCAGGGTGAGGGCATCAGCGCTGCGCGTTAAGCTCAGCAATATCTTTCGGCGTGGTGCGACAGCATCCACCGATTAATCTGGCACCGGCCTCCAGCCACTGGGGCAAATATCCCGCCAGCGTCTCGCACGCTTCACCGTGATGGTGCCAGGTTTTGGTCACCGCATCATAATGCTCGCCCGAGTTCGGATAGACCACCAGCGGCAGTGCCGTCAGGCTGTGCAGGTGTTTCAGCGCCGCGGTGGTGTTTTCCAGCGCGATACAGTTGATGCCCAGCGCCACGACCTGCGAATTATCTTTCAGGGCCGCGACAACTTCCCGCAGCGGTGTCCCGTCGCTCAGGTGCTCGCTGTCGCGCAGGGTAAACGAGAACCATGCCCGGGCGCGGGGATACTCAGCCACAAGTGCTGCCAGCGCCTTGATCTCCTCAAAGGAGGGTAGCGTTTCGCAAGCCAGCAGATCCGCCCCCGCATCCAGCAACGCCTCAATGCGCGGACGATGAAACGCGGTAAACTCTTCGGCGCGACGCACATAATCTCCGCGATACTCAGAGCCATCCGCCAGATAGGCGCCATACGGCCCAACGGACCCCGCCACCAGCAGCGTGCCCGCATGCGGATTTTCCGCCAGATACGCTTCACGCGCCTTACGCGCCAGCTCCACGCTTTTGCCGATCAACGCGCGGGACTGCGCCTCATCCAGACCGCGCGCCGCAAAGCCCGCAGGCGTGGCCTGATAGCTGGCGGTGATCGCCACCTGCGCACCCGCACGGTAGTAGTCGAGGTGGACTTCACGGATAAGCTCCGGGTTTTCCATCAATACTTTGGCAGACCAGAGGTTGTCTGCAAGGTTGCACCCGCGCGCTTCCAGTTCAGTTGCCATTGCGCCATCCAGCACCACAAACGGCTGCTTTTCAAGGAGGGCGGTAAGCGGATTATTCTGCGACATGTTCAGGCTCCTGCGATGTCAGGTTTCGGGTCAGGTAGTAGGCACCATAACACAGGGCGACGAACGGCAGGCCACAATAAAGGGCAATGCGCTGGCTCGGATCAAACCACAGGCCGATACATGCCACCACGCAGAGGATAAACCCGAGCACCGGCACCAGCGGATACCACGGCGCGCGATAGTGCAGAGCAGACAGCGGCTGTCCGGACTGCAGATGACGACGACGGAAGACAAAGTGCGACGCGCAGATGCTGATCCACACCGCCACCACCGCAAAACCGGAAATGGCCGACAGCGCCACAAACACCGTGTCCGGCGCAACCACGCTTGAGAAGAGCGCCAGCACGCCACCGAGCATGGAAACGGAGAGCGCCGTCAGCGGCACGCCGTTTTTATTGACGCGGGCAAAGCAGCGCGGCAGCGTTTTCTCGTTAGAAAGCGACCACAGCATGCGCCCTGAGGCGTACAAGCCGGAGTTTGCCGCCGAGAGGATCGCGGTCAAAATCACAAAGTTAAAGATATCTGCCGCATACGGGATCCCGACTTTTTCAAACACCAGCACAAACGGGCTCTTTTCCACCCCGGCCTGCTGCATCGGGATCAGCGCCGCCAGCACAAACACGGTGCCGATAAAGAAGATGATCAACCGGGCAATGGTCGCGCGGATCGCCACCGGAATAACCTTATGCGGGTTTTCCGTTTCGCCCGCCGCAATGCCGATAAGCTCGGTGCCGGAGAAGGCAAAGTTCACCGCCACCATGGTCATCAGGATCGGCAGGCCACCATGCGGGAACCAGCCTTCAGCGGTAATGTTGCTCAGACCCGGCGCAGGCGAACCGTCCTGCATCGGAATAAAGCCAAAGATCGCCGCGCCGCCAAGAATAATAAAGGCGATGATGGTGATAACTTTCACCAGCGAGAACCAGAATTCGCCCTCGGCAAAGAAACGCGTGGAGATAACGTTAAGGCCAAAAATCACCACGCAGAAGACCACGCACCATACCCAGACGGGCACCTGTGGGAACCAGTACTGCATACAAAACCCGGCGGCGGTAAAGCTCGATCCAAGCGCCACCGTCCAGGTGAGCCAGTACAGCCACGCCACGGTATAGCCCGTCGCCGGGCCGAGGTAACGAGCGGCATAGACGTGAAACGCGCCGGTTTCCGGCATCGCCACCGACAGCTCGCCCAGACACTGCATCACCAGCCAGACCACCAGTGCGCCAATGAGATAGGCCAGCAGCGTGCCTGCTGCCCCGGTTGTCGAAATGATATAACCGGTATTAAAGAATAACCCTGTGCCAATCACGCCACCCAGCGAGAGCATAATCAGGTGGCGTGTTTTCATGGTGCGCTTTAGCTGCCCATTTTCTTGTTGTGTTTGCATATTACCTTCTATACGTATGGACATCTAAACATCCAAAGAAGGTGTGTTATACCGCGATTAACATAAAAAAGCTAGACGACCAGACGCAACCGGGCGCGTCGCGCACTGAGTCGGGGATGGGTTGTGAGGATCACATACAGAATCGGACGCCAGGCCATAAGCACCTCCGCAAGCAGATACTTACAGCATGGCGCGGACGGCTGTGATTCTGGCTCAGACAAAAGTCGTATCTGTCCGCTACCAGCTAAACCCTCTGCATGCTTCGCGCAGGCGAATCAAAAACTGACGCGCGTTGGTGGTCATCGCCGACTTCTGCGACCACACCGCGCAATACTGCGCCGACGGCAGTTGGGTGATGGGCAACGCCACCAGCTTGTCATCAAGCTGTAGCGGCTGACACATTGCCCGCGCGACCACCGTCAGATAGTCCGCGTTAAGCACCATATTCAGCCCCGTGATGACGGAATCGGTGCGCAGCGGGGTGATATCCACCTGTCGATAAAAATGGCTGAGCTCATTTTGTAGCTGCTGGTAGTAGCCCATGGATGACTCCGGCAGTAGCCATTTAGCCTGACGCAGCGCCATCAGATCGCGGGCTTCTGCCAGTGGGTGCCCCTTGCGCGCGATGATGCAAAATGGCGAGGTAAACAGCGGTTCGATCATCACCCCTTCCGGCGGCGCCATCGGATCCACCGAGCCGATAGCCATATCTATTTCACCGTTTCGTACGCCAGGCAGGAGCGAGGAGAGCTGCCCCTCCTTCACCGTCAGCAAGACCTGGGGCAGCGTTTTCTTGAATGCCTCGGCCACATCGGGAAAGACGGTCAGCGCAATAAGCGAAGAGAACCCCACCGTCAGACGCCCGTGAGTAAAATGGTTAATCTGCTCCACTTCATCCGCCGCACGCCGCAGCTCTTCAAGCACCCACTCCGCCCGTTGGGAAAACGCCATTCCCGCCTCGGTAAGGGCAATCCCCTCTTTGCTGCGCAATAAAAGTTGGGTGCCTAAAGTTTGCTCAAGCTCACGCAATGTACGGCTTAAACCGGGCTGCGAAACGCCCAGTTCCCGTGCGGCCGAACGGATACTGCCGCTGCGCGCCACCTGACGAAAGGCCTGAAGATGGCCGAGTTTTGGCAGATATTTCATCGCTCGCCCTATAACAAAAAAGCATCACCTATAGCAAAATTATATCTTCCCGCCTGTCTGGTAAACCCCTAGATTCAGAGTGCACACAACAATTCTCATCACACTCTGACGTCAGGCGGAAAACACAATGAAAAGCCAGTCACAGATGATTTTTTTACTTTTTATCGGCTATGTCGTGGTCTACATCGATAAAACCGTAATGGGTTTTGCCCTGCTGCCGATCGAAAAAGAGTTCGGGCTTACCACCGCGCAGCTGGGCTATATCACCGGGATCTTCTTTCTCGCCTACTCTCTCTTTCAGGTGCCTGCTGGCTGGCTAAACGACCGAATCGGCTACAAAACCATGCTGATCCTTTCTCTGTGTGCGCTGGGGATCTTCGCCCTCTGCTTTGGCGCGCTGGGTATGAGCGTTGGCCTGCTGCTGGTGTTTCGCTTTCTCTCCGGCGTGGGGCATTCCGGCTATCCCTGCTCCTGCGCGAAAGCGGTGGTCAGCAATTTTACGCTGGAAAAACGCACCTTCGCCCAGTCGGTCCTGCTCTCCTCCGCCGGGCTGGCGATGACCGTCGGGCCGATTGTGGCCGTCTCGGCGCTGGAACACCTGGGCTGGCACGCCTCCTTTGTGGCATTAGGGATCGTTGCCTGCGCCATCGCCCTGCTGATCGCCTTGCGCGTGCCGTATCAGAAACCCGCGCCACGCCAGGCCGCGCACAGGCAACACGAGGCGCTGTGGCGTAACCCTACGGTGCTGCTGCTGTTTTTCTCGGTGTTTTGCATCAATATCCCAAGCTATGGCCTCTTGGCCTGGCTGCCTAAATTCTTTGTCCAGAGCATGGGCATGCCGATTGAGGTGTCCGGTTATATCGTGGCGGCTGGCGGCGCGGGGATCTGGCTTTCGTCGTTGTGCACCGGCTGGCTGGTCGGAAAATACTTCCACCACCGCGAGCCACAGGTGATTTTGATCTGCGCACTGGTGAGCGCTGCTGCCATTCTCGGCATCTTCCACACCGCCACAGCGGTGAGTGCCAGCATCCTGCTGTTTGTGGGGGAGATCTTCCTGATGGCCACCTTTGTGACCGCGTTTACCCTGCCAATGAAACGCCTGCCGGAGAACATCATGGGCTCGGCCATCGGGCTGATAAACACCGGAGGGACGCTGGGGGGCTTCGTTTCACCGGTTGTTATTGGCTATCTCGTTGGAAAAAGCCACAGTTATGAAAGCGCATTTATTTTCTTGTCACTGGCAATGGTGTGCGCGGGCGTGGCGATAGTGCCATTGATAAAAAAACCTGCGCCCTCACTGCCGGTGACTGACTGAAGGAGACTGTCATGAAAAGTAGCACTGAAAACCTTATCCGCGACGTTCACGACGAGGTGATCCGCTGGCGCAGGCATATTCATGCCAACCCGGATCTCTCATTTCAGGAAAAGCCGACCGCAGATTTTATCGCCCGTGAACTGGCTAATCTGCCGGAGCTGACGATTAGCCGCCCGCTGGAGAACAGCGTGGTGGCGGTATTACAGGGTGAAAAACCCGGCCCGATGTGGGCACTGCGTGCTGATATCGACGCCCTGCCGCTGCAGGAAGAGAGCGGTGAAGCATTCAGCTCAACCAAACCCGGCGTAATGCACGCCTGCGGTCACGATGCCCACACCGCCATGCTGATGGGCGCGGCGAAAGTGCTTTGCCACCTGCGCAGCCAGCTGTGCGGCAGCATCAAGTTTATCTTCCAGCCTGCCGAAGAAGTGCCGCCGGGCGGCGCGCGCGAACTGGTGGAGAAAGGCGTGGTTGACGATGTCGAGAAGATCTTCGGTCTGCACGTTTTCCCGACCAGTCCTACCGGTAACATTACGCTGAAAGAAGGGGTCTATGTCGCCTCCAGCGATAATTTTGATATCACGATCTTCGGCCGGGGCGGACATGGCTCAATGCCGCAGTTCTGCATCGACCCGGTGGTAATCGGCGCTGAAGTTGTCACCGCGCTGCAAAACGTGGTGGCGCGTAATCTCGACCCGATTAACGCCCCGGTGCTGACCATCGCGACCTTCCAGGCCGGTGACAGCTATAACGTGATTCCGGACAGCGCCCGCCTGGCCGGCACGGTGCGTACTCATAATCAGCAGGTACGCGAGCAGGTACCGCAGCTGGTGCAGCGTATTGTCGAGGGCGTCGTCAGTGCCCACGGCGCGCGCTGTGAGATCCGCTGGCAACAGGGTTACGCCGTTGGCAACAACCATGCCGACACCAATGCCATCGCCAAAGCGGCGATGGCGGCGCATTTTGGAGAAGGAACGCTGCAGCTTGCCGATCGGGCCCTGTTTGGCAGCGAGGATTTCTCCTCGTATCAGGAGAAAGTCCCGGGAACGTTTCTGTTCATCGGCTGCGGCAACGAGGAAAAAGGCGCGGTCTGGAACGTCCACAATCCACACTTTCGCATCGACGAGGCCGCGCTGGCAGTGGGGGTGAAAACGCACGTTGCGCTGGTGAGCCCGCTGTTTGAGGAGATTTGACCCCTCCCATCCTGACATTGCCCGGCGGCGCGTCGCCTGCGCCCCCCGGCGCAATGGTTGGTAAATCCGTCAATCAGTTCTATAGTCGTCACAGTTTCTTAGTAACCAGGACTGACTGATGCGCTTTAACGGACTGACCAAAGGTTTCTTTATCTTTATTCTCGCCCTCGTGACGTGGGCGTTTTTCGACGTGCTGTCGCCCTACTTCTCCGCCATTCTGTGGGCCGCCATTCTGACCGTTATCTTTAACCCGGTAAAAAACAAGCTGCGCGCCGCGCTGGGGGATCGCAACGGGCTGGCCTCGCTGCTGACCATCGGCATTATCTGCCTGATTGTCTTTATCCCGTTGATGGTGATCTTCTCCTCGCTCGCCATAGAGCTGAACGTGGTGTACACCAAACTGCAGGAGAACAACACCCAGTTCCCGGAGGTGGTGGCGAGCATCTTTAACCATCTGCCGGACTGGGCCAGCGGTTTCCTCGCGGATCACAACCTGACCAACGCCGCGCAGATCCAGAAAAAACTCTCCGATGTCGCTCTGCAGGGCGGGCAGTATCTGGCGGGCAGCGCGTTTCTGATCGGCAAAGGGACGTTCGGCTTTGCCATTAGCTTCGGCATCATGCTGTATCTGCTGTTCTTCCTGTTGAAAGACGGGCCGTTCCTGGTGCGCCAGATCCTCGACTCCCTGCCTCTGTCCGATTTCGCCAAGCAGCACCTGTTCGCCAAGTTTGTCGGCGTCTCGCGGGCGACGGTAAAAGGCACGGCGGTTGTCGCTGTGGTTCAGGGTACGCTTGGCGGGATTGCGTTTGCCATTGCCGGTATCGACGGCAGCATCCTCTGGGGAGCGCTGATGGCCTTCCTCTCCCTGGTGCCTGCGGTGGGGTCGGCGATTGTCTGGGTTCCGGCCGCCATTTTCCTCTTCGCGACGCACCAGATCTGGCAGGGGCTGTTCATTGTCGGCTTCTTCGTGATTATCGTCGGGCTGGTGGACAATATCCTGCGCCCGCTGCTGGTAGGCAAAGACACCAAAATGCCGGACTACCTGATCCTGATCTCAACGCTTGGCGGCATGGATCTGTACGGCATTAACGGCTTCGTGATTGGCCCGCTGATTGCCGCGCTGTTTATCGCCTGCTGGAATCTCTTCTCCGGTCGCGATCATGCGGGTAACGCCGAAGAGCTGGATGCCGCGTTTATTGAAGAAGGGAAAAATCCTCCAGATTTATAAACCGCTGACGATAACCTTCCCAACAGGCGGCGCTGTGCCGCCTTTTTTTTCGCCTTAAATCAAACGTTTTCTATAATTTGAAAGAACGCCATCCTTCTTTGGTCGTAAAAGGATCACCAGGTGCGAATCGCGACGATAACAAACTGGGCCTACGGTGCCACGGTCTGCCTGACCCTCGCTTCCGGCATCATCATGCTGATGGCGTCCAATGCCGACACCCTTGAGCGTCAGGCCGTTGAACAGCGGCAGAAATTTGATCAACTTACTGAAGAAATCGAAATCGAAGTCTGGGCACAGTCTGATTTAGCCCGCCTGTACGTGATTAAAAAAGATCCGCAAATTCTCAGGGAATACAACCAGTCAGAGAACAAGCTGAAGAGTACCGAACTCCGGCTGGAAAAACTGCAGGATGTCGGCGCGTCAGATGATGAGCTGTCTCTGCTGCATGAAGGGATAAAAATCGTCGATGCGTTACAGGACGAGCAGCAGGTCGCCCTCACCCACACGGCGCAGGGAGAAGATGCGCAGGCCATCGCCCTGCTCTACGGTGCGCCCTATGAGCAGGAGCTGGAACGCGCCCAGAATCAGATCGAACACTTCCGCCAGATACTCGACAAGCGGGTGATCGCTTCCGTTCAGGAGGCAACCAAAAAATCGAAAACGCTGCGGACAATCTCTGAAATGATGGTTGGCCTGACCGCCCTGCTGTTCCTGTTTGTGC
This sequence comes from Enterobacter cloacae complex sp. 394F7, assembly GCF_057320385.1. NCBI lineage: Bacteria > Pseudomonadati > Pseudomonadota > Gammaproteobacteria > Enterobacterales > Enterobacteriaceae > Enterobacter > Enterobacter cloacae complex sp. 394F7. The sequence continues at coordinate 356,563 of NZ_JBXWCS010000003.1, forward strand.
TTGGCTTTATCTTAAAACGGCGCGTGCTGCGCCCGGTGGTACGCCTGAGCGATGTGGTGCATCGCCTGGCGTCGCAGGACTATGCCGTAGAAACACCCAATTTCAACCAGATCGATGAGATTGGCGATATGGCGCAGGCGATTCGTATCTTTCGTGAAAATGGCCTTGCGAGGCAGCGTCTGGAAAAAGAGCGCGACGCCGACTGGGCCATCCGCGAGCTGCTGGCGCGCATGACCCAGCGGCTGCAGGGGTGTGAAAACTTTGCGGACGTGATTAACGTAGCGGAGCTGTTCGCCCCCAATATCGCGCCGGGAATTGCCGGGCGGCTCTATATCCTCGACCGCGATCCGTGGCAGATGCGCTGCGTCGCGCAGTGGCTTTCGCCTCCAGGAGAGGATACGCCTTTTCATCCCGATGAGTGCTGGGCGGTCAGACGTGGGCAGAGCCATCCTCCGGTAAATGGCGAGCCGGATATCGCCTGCTACCATCTGCCGGCGTCGCACACGCATACGTCGCTCTGTGTTCCTATGATTGCCCAGGGCGAAGCCATTGGGTTGCTCTCCTTCCAGAACATCACTGCGGAAAATGCCCCTTCCCGCGCCTATCTGGAGCTGATGGCTGAAGCGCTCGGCCTGGCGCTGGCCAACCAACGTCTGCGCGATGCCCTGCTGGAAAAAGCCCTCTTCGATCCGCTCACCGGCTTGCGTAACCGCCATCACCTGGAAGATACCCTGCGCACCCAAATGGCGCAGGCGGTGCGCAATGAAGAGCCGGTAAGCTGCCTGATGATCGACATCGACCACTTCAAAAGCATCAATGACCGCTTTGGTCATGAAGCGGGCGATCAGGTCATCAAAAGCGTGGCCTCCATCGTACAACGCGCCGTACACGACAGCGGGCTGGCATTCCGCTATGGCGGCGAAGAGTTTCTGGTGTTGCTTTCCGGCGTCGATGAAGAGGCGGCGCAGGCGTGCGCCAAAGAGATTTATAACGGCGTGCATGAACTGTCGCTGCGCTATGGGCTTTCAGAGATTGGCCCGGTGGATGTGTCGATTGGTGTCGCCAGCTATCCGCAGCACGCTCAGAGCGATAACCTGCTGCGCGCTGCCGACGTGGCCTTATACCGGGCGAAAGAGCTGGGCCGTTCGCGTATTGTGAGCTTTGGGATGCTGGAGGCGGGCTGACGGTGATTTTCGCGCCTTGAGCTTTACCGATTCAGGCGCGCGTGATCGCCCAGAGCACCACAATCCCCAGCGGATTACTCCGCTTTTCCACGTACAGGGTAGAGTTGGAATAGACATTACCCTTCGGGTTACAGATGCGGATCTCTTTTTTTAACTCCGGCTCGTAGACTTCTGCCCCCGAGCAGCTGTGGCGGGTACTGGATTCATACCGGTAAGGTTTGCTCCATGAGGAATAGTCTCCCTCCAGTAGCCAGGCCGTTGTAAAAATCACGAACATGGCAACCGGCAGGCTGCAAATGAAGAAGCCGAGGTATAGTTTTATCGCGCCAGCAACACGCTTGCCTTTCAGTCGTCCCTTTCTGATAAAAATAACCATCGGCACCAGCGCCAGCAGCAACGCCCCTCCGGCCAGATACTGCTCCCCGCGGATCGTAAGGTATGTCACGCGATAAACGTTAACTGACCAGACCACAAAACCAGATAGCAGGGCTATACCGCCCGCGATGAGTGGGAGCCAAAAGATATAAGTCTCTTTTTTCATAGTGGACATATCCTTGTCATTTTTGGTTGGTGAGAAGATCAATCATCGCCCGGGTGGCCGCCGACTGGCGTCGGTGTGGCGCGAAGAGCACGGAGAACGGCCGCGACCGTCCACGCAGGTGTGGCAGCACCTCGACTAACTGCCCGCGCTGTATCCTGTCGCGGACGATAAATTCATAGCTCTGGCAGATCCCCATCCCCTGCTCCGCCAGCGAAACCACGCCGAGTACATCTTCTGAGATTTCGATAGTTGAACCCGGCAGCCAGTCAATATCACGTTCCTCATCACGAAACACCCAGGGGGCAATGCGTCCGGTACGCGGCATGATAAAGGGCAGACAGGTGTGACGATGCAACTCCTCCAGCGTCTGCGGGCTCCCCATGCGGTGCAGGTAATCAGGCGATGCGACCAGCAGCAGCGCCGCGTCCTCCAGCTTGCGCGCAACTAACCCACTGTCGGGCAACTGCCCCAGGCGAATCGCCAGATCGAATCCCTCCGCAATCAGATCAACGTTGCGATTGGTGATGTTCAGCTCCACCTGAACGCGTGGGTAGTGTTGGGCAAAGCGCGCCAGCAGCGGCGGCAGACGGTAGTGCCCGTAGGTGGTTGGAACGCTCATTCGCACGCGACCGGTCAGATCGCCTTCCTGGCCCCGCCCCTCGCGTTCGGCGTCATCAAGCAGTGCAAACGCAGACCGCGCCTGCTCCAGATAACGGCGTCCGGCCTCGGTCAGCCCCACGCGGCGGGTAGTTCGCTGTAATAACTGCCGTCCAAGACGCGCTTCCAGGCGGGAAACCGCGCGACTCAGGACAGAGGGTGTGGTGGAAAGGACAACCGCTGCGGCCGTAAAAGAGCCGTGTTCAACGACAGTAATGAAGACTTCAACGTCTCCGAGATAATCGAATTTGCGGCTCATTTTGCTCTTTCAGGAACAAATGTTTTTCAATCTGGCTAATTTATCCCCTCTGGGGTGATGAGTAAAGTGAGCTGCATTCATCACCAGAGGGTAAACACTATGGATCTTCAACTCACCGGTAAGACCGCGCTGGTTACAGGCGCAACCGCAGGTATTGGTTTGGCCATCGCCCGCACGCTCGCTCAAGAAGGGGTTGCCGTCACCCTTACCGGACGCGACCCGGCAAAGCTGCAAAAAGCCGCGGCCACCATCACCGACGCGACGCCTGACGCACAGGTCACCACCGTTGTCGTTGACCTCGGTACCCTGGAGGGCGCAGAAGCCCTGTTCGCCGCCTGCCCTGATACCGATATTCTGATTAATAACCTGGGGTTCTACGAAGCCAAAGCCTTCGCGGATATTAACGACGAAGACTGGCTGCGCATGTTCAACACCAATGTGATGTCCGGCGTCCGCCTCTCACGCCACTACTTCCCGCGCATGCTGGAACGGAACTGGGGACGGGTAATTTTTATATCCAGCGAAGTGGGCGCCTTTACGCCGCCAGACATGGTGCATTACGGCGTCAGCAAATCAGCGCAGCTTGCTGTTTCGCGCGGTATGGCCGAACTGACCCGGGGAACCGGCGTGACGGTTAACAGCGTGCTGCCGTCGGCGACGCGCTCGGACGGCATTATTGAGTACCTTCGCCAGACCGCGCCTGCGCCGGATATGACCGATCGGGAGATCGAAGCGCATTTCTTCCAGACCTACCGCCCCAGCTCGTTGATCGCCAGAATGATTGAGGCAGACGAGATCGCGGCGATGGTCGCTCTGTTAGCCAGCCCACTGGGCGCGGCATCCAACGGGGCGGCTGTACGCGTCGAGGGCGGCACGTTCCGTTCCATCCTTTAATGCTGAACTCACCGGAGCCTTTTCATGTTCATTCGCACCCGTAGTCTGTCCGCCATTGCGCTGGCGGCGCTGATCGCTTTCCCGAGTCTCGCCAGTGCGGCGACGCTCCAGCCCCTTGAACGCTGGCGCAGCTATGCTGGCGTGAGCTGGGATACCTCTCAGAATGGGCAAACGCCGACGCGGTTTTCCGGCTCGGTTAACGCGCCCATTGCCGGTATCCATTTTGATGCAAAGGGCCGGGCCTTTGTCAGTACGCCCCGGCTGGTTTCTGCCGCCGCCCCCGCCACGCTGAGCATTCTGGATACGACTGTTCAGTCCGGCCCTGCCCGCCTGACGGCGTTTCCGTCACGCGAGGGGAACGCGGTAAACACCGATCCCGCGCAGAACCTGCGCAACGTGCTTGGCTTTTATATTGATCGTCAAAATGGCTGGCTATGGGCGCTGGACATGGGGTTTGTCGCAGGCGAAGCGGAGTCGCCCGTGGGCTCGCAGAAACTGGTCGTGCTGGATCTCAACACAGGCCGCACCCTTAAACGTATCGCCCTGGATGGCGTGGCGGACCGCAAAGCCAGCTTCCTGAACGATGTGGTTGTCGATGAGAAACGCCGTGTCGCCTATATCTCCGATAGCGGCTCGCGGAGCGCACCGGAAAACCGCGTGGGCCTTATCGTCGTTGATTTCGCCACCGGCACGGCGCGACGCGTGCTCGACCGTCACCCTGCGCTACAGATTGAGCCGGGCGTTAAGGTGGTTTCACACGGTGCGGAGGTCTGGCCGGGTAAACCCTTGTTGATTGGCATCAACGGTATTGCGCTCTCCCCGGATGCGGGCACGCTCTACTGGACGGTCACAACGGGAACCCATGCCTGGGCAGTGCCCACGGCATTGCTGAGGCAGGCAGGATCAACCGATGCGCAGATTGCCGCCAGTATCCAGGATCTTGGCGTGGTGGGCGGTAACACCGACGGTCTTGTGACCGATGCAAAGGGCAACCTCTATATCACGGATGTCACCCGCAACGGAATTGTCCGGTTTGATCCGAAGCACCGCGCTATGTCGCTTATCGCCGCCAGCGAAGACGTTTACTGGCCAGACACACCGGCAATCCGTCCGGACGGGGATTTGATCTTTACCTCGAGTCGCCTCAATGACCACTTCGCGGGAGCCGTTAAACCCGGAGAGGAACGCTATGATTTGTGGCGTTTGCCTCTCGGTGCATCACATAATACGGGCGAATAATAAAATACCCGTGGCTGGATAATCGCGAACGATTATTGATGCGGGTCAAAGGAATGTGGCTGATTGACTAAAGAACAAGGTCAGGGAGTCGATATTTATCTGGGTAGTTGTCAGCCTGTGTCTGCAGGCTGACAACTCTGCCGGGCAAGATAAACGGCCCTTTTCGGCTCAGGAACATCCACGCAGCCACCTAAATAAAATTATCTCATGGAGAGAAAATGAAAGTTCGTCTTCTAGCGATTGTATCTGCATCATTAATTCTTGCGGGCTGTGCTGGCTCGGTAAAACCCGACACCGTGAAAGCGGCAAATGGCAGCGCAATTGATATTTATAGCGTATCAGCACTGCCGGAACTGAATGACAACCGTATCGCCGACAACACGCTGCGCGAAGTGACCCCGACGCATGCCGCAGCCGGTATGGGGCTTGCCGTTCTCGGCGCGTTAACCGGTAACATTAACTCCGGTGACTTTGATAAAGAGAACTATAAAGGGACATCCATTGAAACCCTGCAAAACCCGACGAACAGCTGGTTTGTTCCTAAAGCGAAACAAAATATCAGCAAGTGGCTGAACGAAAAAGGCAATGGCCACGTTTACAAGCAGCCGCTCTATATTGGTAAAGCAACCTGGGCGCTGATCTATAAAGACGCCACCGCGACCACGCCTCTCTATCAGCTGAAATATAAAGTCCTGTTCTATAAACGCCCGGAAAGCGGAAATATGTTCTCTGCGTTTACGGTAGCGGAATGCGCCCCTACGCCAGTTGAAGCGCCACTGAGCGAGTGGAGTGCAAATAATTACCAAAAAGTGACCAGCCAAACTGAAAGCTACATGAAAAGCTGCCTGCTTGAGCTGGACAACCAGCTGCCGCGTTTGCTGAAGCTGTAATGTGATGTGCTGTACGGCCCGCTTCGTGCGGGCTTGTATCGGGTATGCTTATCCTGCAATACCATGGGGTTTCAGGATAAAAAAGATAGATAGCCGGACCACAGGCTTACCTTTTCACTTCCAGCCTGCCGGGAATACAACATTCTGGCGCCGCGCCTCCCCTTCGTGATCACATTTTTCCCCCCAGGCTATTCACTTACTAAAAAGAGGTGTTATCATTCGCCTCGTAAATACCTTTCAACTCTACCCGAGGCTTTGATGCTGGAGAATGTAATCATCTGATAATCAGCCCCCCGACCTTTCAGGCCGGACTGATTATCAATGCGCTGAAATCGAATGCGGACACCGCTGTGTGTTTGCACGTTTTGCACATGATGATTAAACAGGTTTTCCAGTATGAATTTATCCCGTCAGGAACAACGTACCTTACACGTTCTCGCTAAAGGTGGACGTATTGTGCACGTCCGCGATGCATCTGGCCGCGTCACTTCTGTTGAATGCTACAGCCGGGAAGGGCTTCTGCTCACCGACTGCACACTCGCCGTCTTTAAAAAACTCAAAACCAAAAAGCTGATCAAATCCGTCAACGGTCAGCCCTACCGCATCAATACCACCGGGCTGAACAACGTTCGCGCCCAGCCTGATAATCGATAAGGAGAGGATTATGGATATCCCACGTATTTTTACTATCAGCGAAAGTGAACACCGCATTCACAACCCCTTCACGCCAGAGAAGTACGCCACGCTGGGCCGCGTGTTACGCATGAAGCCAGGCGCGCGCATTCTCGATCTCGGCAGCGGCTCGGGAGAGATGCTGTGTACCTGGGCACGTGACTACGGCATTACCGGTACCGGCATCGACATGAGCCCGCTCTTCACCGCTCAGGCAAAGCTGCGCGCGGAAGAGCTTGGCGTCAGTGAACACGTTCATTTTATTCATAACGACGCGGCGGGCTATGTCGCGGATGAAAAATGCGACGTGGCGGCCTGCGTAGGGGCCACCTGGATTGCGGGCGGCGTCGCCGGGACGATCGAACTGCTGGCAAAGAGCCTTAAGCCAGGCGGACTGGTGCTTATCGGCGAACCGTACTGGCGTCAGCTGCCTGCATCGGAAGAGATTGCCCAGGCCTGTGGCGCCTCGTCGGTGGCCGATTTCCTCACCCTGCCCGACCTTGTCGCCTCTTTCGATGAACAGGGCTATGACCTGGTCGAAATGGTACTGGCAGACCAGGAAGGCTGGGATCGGTATGAAGCGGCTAAATGGCTGACCATGCGCCGCTGGCTGGAGGAGAACCCTGACGATGACTTTGCGCATGAGGTTCGGGCAGAGCTGACGAATGCGCCTAAACGCCATGTGACGTATACGCGGGAATACTTTGGCTGGGGCGTGTTTGCCTTAATCGCACGATAAAAAGGAGCAGGCGATATAACCCAAAGGTTATATCGCCGTTTTGCAGGGTGCACATAATATTATGCCTGTCGTACGTAATTATCGTTAATTGTTCCCTTTATTCGTCATCGTAATTACGGGTGGTTATTCTTTTACTGGCGTGAGATGAATACCAGGGGATCGTCTATTGAGAAAAACCGATGAGGAGAATATATTGCCCGTAAAACAGCCAGGCACATTAATGAAGGAAGCATGATGGATATTGCGCTGCTTAACAGGGGATGGAATAGAACCTGGTCAGATACGATGGTGAATCTGGAAGCCCGAAAGGTCATCGAAACTGCAAATCGACTGTCAGCTTACTATTTACAAGATGGTCTAACACGTATCAAGTTTGTTGAGGAAATAAAACAGGTCGTAGAAAAAGAGTTCGCGACAGCACGGCGGGCGAAAACCGATGAAGAATGCATTGAATGCCTCAAAAATCTGCGTGCTGAAAAAGAGAATCTTCTTGAGCAAGAGCGCTTGTTAAGGACCAGGTCCGCTCAGCTTTATGCGAAGGTCGAGTTCGTTAGGGAAAATAATAAAATTGTTGGGTATATGATTTCGGCTGTAAATATTGTGATATCCGGAGTGACCGCATTTGGTGGGGCTATGCTCATGTTTACCGGTACACCTATTGGTATTCTTGCTGGTGCAATTCTTATTATAGATGGTATGAATGGAATATCAAAGGAGTTTATTAATTTTAAAAGAGACAGCAATGCAAAGTCAGAGGGGATAGCTGCGGATCAATCAATGGAAATAGCAAAATTCATGGGATTTAAGCCTGAAACTGGACTCGCTGTTTACAAATCTTTTTCTTTAAGCGCAAGCGTTTACACCATCTTTGGCTTGTCGAGGAAAGCTGAAGCGTGGAGGCTTTTCCGTTATATACCAAGCGACTACTATCGGAAAGTGACAACTATGAGCACTCCAAAGCTCACAATGAAAATCGTGGGATATGGTTTGAAGGCCAAGGTCATCTTTGACCTGATGAGTATTGATTAACTTTTTTCAGACCTGACATGCCGCCATGATTTGTAGGAAATGATTGGTGGCTGAGCAAAACCACATATCAAGAAAACAATCAGTATTGAAATCCCTCCTGAGAAAACATACCAATGATCATCCTGTTTTGAAAAAACGAGATAGATGAAAAAAAGTATGCCACAAGAGAAAATCCATAGTAGAGTTTTAAATCTTCTTGCTAAATCGTGGACTACCTCATCAAGATCCCCGCCATAATTCGCGATATTATTTTTTAACTTCTGTATTTCTTTGCGAGTAAATCCAGAATGCAATAAAGAGTCTTCTGTAATCTTCATGCCTCACTCCTCTCTTCATACAATGTCCATTTCGAAAGAAGAGTATACTGATGTACTTTATCGCAATCCAGCCGAAACTTTGCGGCAAGCACCATGCAAGCCCTCTTGCTATGGTGAACAATCTTAATTGTTTGTTCTTCTGACGACTGAGAATGGTACTGATTATTTTTTACCCACCCTACAGAATCGCCACGATTTATAGGCAAGCAAAGGTGGTTGGATAATAATTGCAACCGCGATACCACAAGAAAGGCCAATACCACCAGAAAAAACACTTTCTTCAGATGCGAATATCATCAGAAAAATGAATACAGCAAGGCAACCAGATACAACCCACACAGTGAGAACAAAACGCCTGGCCAGATCCTTGATGGCATTCCCCAACGTTCCACCGTAGCTTTCAACGTTGTTCTTCATCTTCTGCAAGTCCGATGGTGTAAACCCAGAATTCAACAAAGTCCCATCAGTCACTTTCATGTCGTATCGTCCTTTATATTCCAGAAAGGTATTTTTCATTCACTGATTGTGCGAGCAATCATACTGATGAACTTTGCAGCAATCCAGCCTAAAGTTTTGGCAGACTCAATCTCCTTATTATTGTCCGGGTTGAACCAAGATGTTACGAAGCTGCAGGCCCACATAAGAGTTGTGCGAAACCAAAAATAATCGTCTTTCAAGGGCCTCAGTTAAATTCAATCTAAGTCATGTAATTGAGCGATATTAGCCGTACACGTATCAAGTTAGTTGAGGAAATAAAACTGGTCGTAGTGAAAGTGTTCTCCGCAGTATGGCGGGCCAAACCGAGTTATTGCGCTGGCATACTCAGAGCTCTGAAACCTGTAATTATGTGGTCGCTAGGTAAACTAATCCAATAACATTGAATAAGATAACTATTCTAAATCTTTCCAACTGTCTGTCTCGAGTTGATGAAATCGCTTCTGATTGCCCTGCTTGGCCTCAACGTTCCAAAAAGCATTACCTGACTATTTCAGACAAGTAGATTTTTGTACCATTATGTTAAATAGAACAGAAAACGAACAGTAAAATGCTCTGTTGTGGCAAATTTTCAATGTTGTGATGGCCTTTGGGTTTAAGTGGTGAAGTGCATTGCGGGGAGTGTCGGCTGTAGGATATTTGGTGAACATTCTGGTTTTTTACGGAGGGTCTGGGCTGGCGGTCTAGCAGATCACCAACAGTTCCGTGCCTGATTATTTTAAGCACCAGAGACGAATACTCAATCGCGTGTTTTTCTCATAGTTACCAGTAACATGAATCTATATACTCAAAATCATGTTGAAGAAATCAGCACTCGATCAAATTTTGAATTTTTTTTCTTAATTATTGACATGTCTTCCAGGCCTTACGGTACGAGGACTTAGCCTTTTTTACCCTTTCACAGCCTTAACTTAACGTCAAAATCAACCCTTGTGCACAAAAGAATCATCACTAGAATATCGACTATGTGGGGCCGCTATTGATTGACCACCCCCACATGTAGTGCCGCGCCTGAATTTTAGGCGTAAAAAAACCGGATTCATTTGCATGAACCCGGCTTACAAAGCATGACCAATACGAGTCGCCAAACTCGTATGAATCTTAGCCTTGCCTTCATTTTTCACGGCTTGATTGTGCCAGGCAAAGAGGATCATGTAAACCATAAAATGACGCTCATAAGGAGCAATACATGACTATTTGTAAACAATCACACCGTTACAACACTCTTTTCATTAGCTTACCTCACGATCAAGGTGGTGAGGGTCGCCATAAATGTTGCGGCTGCGCTTACGATCAGGGTTACCGCGCTGGCTTGGCTCGCACGGGGCAGGTTTGGGTAGACTTAGCCTCCTTACCTGATAGCCAGGCGGGAACCGTTCGCCACAAAAGTCCTCAGGCAGCGTTTGCTGATGGTTATCGTGATGGTGTGCGTGAATCCTACCGTCACGCTGGTTAATGTTGAATGAAGGGGCTTGATGCCCCTTCCTTTTCAAGGGATTAAAATGGATAAACGGTCCCACGTTTTCACAAGTTCAACTTTTTCGGGTTTAGAGCAGCCACAATGCCCGTAACTGTCGGGGCCGTGCGCTGTGAGGGGCAGGAACACCAATAGAGACGATCAGTAAGATCTCTGCACCATAGCAGCCCAGCAGTCACTATGACGTACCTTGATATTACTCAGGATGAGGTAAATCAGACCTACTACAAACTGAACATCTAATAACAACTGTTATTGATAAATGTAGCTCTGTCATGAGTTAATTTCATAAAGAAAGTCTAGTTCAGACGCCTCAATTTCATCCTGCATGAGAAGTTCTCTGAGGTCATTGTTTATTGGCGCTACGGGAGAGCTACCATAACTACCGATATAAACGTCCTCGTTTTCTTCAGCTTCCCTCATTGGCTCCCATAGCTGGAACCCATCAAACTTAAAGGAAATGAGTTCCCTGAGAATGGCAGTTTTGTGGGTAATGGGTAAAAATCGGCTAAGTGAAATAACCCATCTGCTTGGTAGTTTTTCCTTCATCCCGAAATAGGATGTGATTGGTATTTTGGCAGCCTTGAGTGCTGCTTTAATTTCTTTAAAATTAGGATGATAGCGATTTAGACTAACAGGCCATTCAGTCCAATCAAGCTCACCTTCTGCAAAAACGTTATCTTGTTCTATTTTTTGTGCAGATAGCTGCGAAACAAGCCTCTCAACCCTTTCTATTCTTGCATCCTGCTCAGTATTTTTATCCAGTTTAATAGGAGTTGAAGTTTTCTTACTTAAATATTCAGAATAGTAAGTATCTTCTTGCAACTCAGCCCTAAAACGCGTTTGAAGTAAAAATAATGCAAAAAGAAAAAGCGGAACATTGATTACTGCCGCAACCACTAAAAATCCCTTTTCCCAACTCTGATCTGTCATCTGGGAGGCTGCGATCAAAAAACTGCTGTTAGTCACCACTAAACCCACCATCCATGCAGCAAGAAGTTGTATGGGTTTCGTAACCTTATGAGGCTCAATCCTTTGTTCGTTAATTTTCTCAAGCACTCTGGCATTCTCACTCAATGGGACTTTCTATTATCCTTGAGTGTACAGTGATTGGACTGTTAACGACAATAGAAGCCATAAAGCCCCGTTAGTGGTAAGGAGACAAGCGGAGCCGTTTGGCGACTACATCAGTGTTCAGAAGGATCACACCTTATCAGGGTGCTCGTGTACCTTTCGGAGCGTGAGCGAAGCGCTGGCAGAGCCTGCATGTCGTGTGCAGGTACGTTTACCACTATTCACCTGTTTACGTGGCTCATACGGCCACACATCGGGCTTAAATGCGTCTGATCAATCTGTTTCGGGAGGATTTAGAGACGTTGGCAGCGTCATCAGCTTCGAGTTGATAGCGGTTCGTGTGGACTGTTCACGCTTTGTACCTGTTCGAGCTTTACAACTACAGGCCGCTACGTGCTAACATCCCTGAATAGCCACTGTTAACCATAGCGGCAACTGTTGGTCATAGAATCCCTTAAAAAAAGACTGTACCTTGAGAGCGATAATCGCCTTTAGTCATTGTTTTTAAAGGATTTTGTTGTGTGAGTGCCGATAATAGGAGTCGAACCTACGACCTTCGCATTACGAATGCGCTGCTCTACCAACTGAGCTATATCGGCCCTGAGAGGCCGGTTACGAGCGTAACCACGGGGCAAAAGGTTAGATCTATCCGGGTGATGCGTCAATGCCCTTTTGAATCAAACGGCTATTTTTGCATCACCCGTGATTATTTACGCACGAATCGTATCGTCGCCGATGCCGATCCACTTGTAGGTGGTCAACGCTTCCAGGCCCATCGGACCACGCGCGTGCAGTTTCTGCGTGCTGACGGCCACTTCCGCGCCCAGACCAAACTGTCCACCGTCGGTGAAACGGGTTGATGCGTTCACGTACACGGCAGAAGAATCTACCTCGTTCACAAAGCGGTCGGCATTGCGCAGCGTGCGCGTCAGGATGGCGTCAGAGTGCTGAGTACCATGCTCACGGATGTGCGCGATAGCGTCGTCGAGATCGGCCACGATCTTCACATTCAGATCCAAAGACAGGAACTCGTCGTCATACTGCTCCGCGTTTACCGGCACCACCGTCGCCGGGCCGTCTTTCAGCAGCGCCAGCGCCTTCTCGTCCGCGTGCAACGTGACGCCACTCTCGGCCATCTGCTTGCTCAGGGCTGGCAGGAAGGTGTTTGCGATACTCTGATGCACCAGCAGCGTTTCAACGGTATTACAGGTGCTTGGACGCTGGGTTTTGGCATTCACAATAATCTTCAGCGCCGGTACAATTTCGGCGCTCTCGTCCACCACGATATGGCACACGCCGATACCGCCGGTGATCACCGGGATCGTCGACTGCTCGCGGCACAGTTTGTGCAGGCCCGCGCCACCGCGTGGGATCAGCATGTCGATGTATTTGTCCATGCGCAGCATCTCGTTCACCAGCGCACGGTCCGGGCTTTCGATGGCCTGCACGGCACCTGCCGGTAAGCCACACTCCTGCAGCGCCTGCTGGATGACCTTCACCGTCGCGGCGTTGGTGCGCCAGGTCTCTTTCCCGCCGCGCAGAATGGCGGCGTTACCGGTCTTCAGGCACAGGGAAGCGACATCCACCGTCACGTTCGGGCGGGCTTCATAAATCACGCCGATAACGCCGAGCGGCACGCGGCGGCGCTCCAGACGTAAACCGCTGTCGAGCAGTCCACCGTCGATCACCTGCCCGACCGGGTCGGCCAGGTTACAAACCTGACGGACATCGTCGGCGATGCCTTTCAGGCGTGCCGGGGTCAACGCCAGACGGTCGAGCATCGCTTCGCTCAGGCCATTACGACGCGCTTCCAGCAGATCCTGTTCATTGGCGAGGAGGATTTCCTGCGACTGCGATTCCAGATAATCAGCGATTTTTTCCAGCACGCGGTTTTTCTCGCGGCTGGAAAGGAGCGCCAGTTTGTAAGAGGCGGCCTTGGCGGCGGCACCCATTTGTTCCAGCATTTTCTGGCTCCTTAACGAATAATCATGTCGTCACGATGCACGGCAACCGGGCCATACTCGTAACCCAGAATGGCGTCGATCTGCTGCGAGTGGTGACCCGCAATACGGCGCAGAGCATCGCTGTTATAGCGGCTGACGCCGTGAGCGATGTCGCGACCTTCCAGGTTACGGATACGGATCACTTCACCACGGGAGAAATTGCCTGTCACGTTTTTAATTCCTTTAGGAAGCAATGAACTCCCTCTTTCCAGAATCGCCGCTGTCGCCCCTTCATCCACGGTCAGTTCACCTGCCGGCGGCGCGCCGAAAATCCAGCGTTTGCGGTTTTCCAGCGGGGATTCCTGGGCGTGGAAGCGCGTGCCGACGGAAATGCCTTCCATCACGTCGCCAATGACGCCAGGACGGCTGCCCGCCGCAATGATGGTGTCGATCCCGGCGCGGCAGGCCACATCCGCCGCCTGCAGTTTAGTGCCCATGCCACCCGTTCCCAGGCCAGAGACGCTGTCGCCGGCGATGGCGCGCAGCGCATCGTCAATGCCGTGGACATCGGTAATCAATTTAGCTTCCGGGTTGGAGCGCGGGTCTGCGGTAAACAGCCCCTGCTGGTCTGTCAGGAGCAAGAGCTTGTCGGCACCGGCCAGGATCGCCGCCAGCGCAGAGAGGTTATCGTTGTCACCCACTTTGATTTCAGCGGTAGCCACGGCGTCGTTTTCGTTAATCACCGGGACGATATTGTTGTCCAGCAGCGCGCGCAGCGTATCGCGGGCGTTCAGGAAGCGTTCTCTGTCTTCCATATCCGCGCGCGTCAGCAGCATCTGCCCGACGTGAATGCCATAAATTGAGAACAACTGTTCCCAGAGTTGAATGAGTCGGCTTTGTCCCACGGCGGCCAGCAGCTGTTTAGAGGCGATCGTCGCGGGGAGTTCGGGGTAACCCAGATGTTCACGCCCGGCGGCAATCGCCCCGGAGGTCACGATAACAATACGATGCCCTGCGGCATGCAGCTGAGCGCACTGACGTACAAGCTCAACAATGTGGGCGCGATTTAGGCGGCGCGATCCGCCTGTTAAAACACTGGTGCCGAGTTTTACCACCAGCGTCTGGCTGTCACTCATGATTCTCTGCCGTTCAACGATAAGGGAAAGTGATGTCGAACGAACGTTTTAACAGGTGTCAGGCCCGTTGCCAACTGCCACAGCACATCGCGAAACACTTTGTTGCGCGGGATCAGGAAGCGTAGCGGCGGATTTTGACAATTTTATTACCGAAATAATAAATCACAGTTTTTTAAAATTAATCTTAATTTGTCATAAAAGTTTCATTCCGTAACGTTAAAACCCTTTCTGTTTTTTCACGGGACTTAAGCATGAGCTTATCGTCCAGCGAATTTTTAAGCGCGTTTATAAGACAGGATCGAAAATGAAAAAGAGCACTCTGGCATTAATGGTTATGGGCGTTGTGGCTTCCGCATCTGTTCACGCTGCCGAAGTTTATAATAAAAACGGCAACAAACTGGACGTGTACGGCAAAGTTAAAGCAATGCACTACATCAGTGATGACGATTCAAAAGATGGTGACCAGACATACGTGCGTTTCGGTTTTAAAGGTGAAACTCAGATCAACGATCAGCTGACGGGCTATGGCCGTTGGGAAGCGGAATTTGCGGGCAACAAAGCAGAGAGCGATTCCACTCAGAAAACGCGTCTGGCGTTCGCCGGTCTGAAGCTGAAAGACTTTGGTTCTCTGGATTACGGTCGTAACCTGGGCGCGTTGTATGACGTGGAAGCGTGGACCGATATGTTCCCTGAGTTTGGCGGCGACTCTTCCGCGCAGACCGATAACTTCATGACCAAGCGTGCAAGCGGTCTTGCCACTTACCGTAACACCGACTTCTTTGGCGCGGTTGATGGGCTGGATATGACCCTGCAATACCAGGGTAAAAACGAAAACCGCGACGTCAAAAAACAGAACGGTGACGGTTTTGGTACGTCTCTGACCTATGACTTTGGCGGCAGCGATTTCGCGGTAAGCGGCGCGTACACCAACTCTGACCGTACCAACGCGCAGAACCTGCTGACCCGCGGCGAAGGCAAAAAAGCCGAAGCCTGGGCAACCGGTCTGAAATATGATGCGAACGATATCTACCTGGCGGCGATGTACTCCGAAACCCGCAATATGACCCCAATTTCTGGCGGCTTTGCCAATAAAGCGCAGAACTTTGAAGTGGTCGCACAATATCAGTTCGATTTCGGTCTGCGTCCATCCCTGGGTTATGTCCAGTCTAAAGGCAAGGATATCGAAGGTATTGGCGATGAAGATCTGGTGAAATATATCGACGTCGGCGCGACCTATTATTTCAACAAAAATATGTCCGCGTTTGTTGATTATAAAATCAACCAGATTGATGACGATAACAAACTGGGCGTGAGCAGCGATGATATCGTTGCCCTGGGTATGACCTACCAGTTCTGAGTCGGCAGTAATAAAAAAACCGGCATTAAGCCGGTTTTTTTGTGCCCGGTGGCGCTGCGCTTACCGGGCCTACGGGATCATCACCCGGCATTATTTCATCTTTACGCCGTCAATTTCGCCTTTTCACTGGAAAAATCATCGGCAGGCTCAAGCTTCAGGTCCAGCGTGGCCAGTAAATCGCGCGCCTTGTCGTGGAACTCTTTCAGGGTATATTCCAGGCGGTCAATCACTTCCTGATCTTTGATGGTAGTGGCCTGCCAGTTGCCGTCTTTATTAAACAGGCCAAACTGGTAGCTATAGGTAAAACGTTTCTCTTCTGCTTCCATTTCCATCCACCAGCCCCAGAATTCACGTTTTTCGGGTGCAGGCTTCACGTTGACGCATACAGCCAGGCAGTCGAAAAAAAAGCGATTCTCTTCACACTGCTCTTCTCGAATATACGGGCCAAGAGCCATGAACTTCTTAATCAATCTACTTTTCGGGTGTCCACTCGGTAACGTCATTACGATCTCCTTTTGTGAAGCCACTGTTTTACCAAACCATCAAAATTTAGCAATCTCTTAACACAATCTCTGGGCGATCCAACGCGTAATCTCTTTTAATGCTTTGTCAAAATTCTGATACACCGGGCTGAAGGGAACTTCCAGCAATTTGCCATCCGCAGATGACGATGTGATTAAGCGTGACTCCTCTTCCGGGCTAAACGGATCGTTTTTCCAGAAGCCGGACAGCATCGGCGTTGGACACCGGCGTCCCAGCAGGCCCTGCGTTTTTAACGAATAGCGATTGAGTTCCACGCGCAGCGCTTCGTCTGAAGCATCATGCATGCCAAGGCGGCTGGCCAGTACGTCGAGGTACATTTCCGGCACGCTGCCCTGACGGGCAGGATCGCTGAGCAGAGCGTGAACCACCGGCCCAAGACAGGCTACGGCCTTCAGGCGTGACGCCTCAAGATAGGCCAGACGCACGGCCACGTTCGCCCCAAAGCGGAAACCAAACGCCGCGACGCGGGTGTGGTCGACCCAGGGAATGTTTTCCAGCGCTTTCAACGCATGCTGGTGCAGAAGACTGGAATCCTGCGTCAGTTTCCATTTAGAGGAAAAACCGATAGAGGGCATATCAAGCGTCAGCATCGCGATCCCTTTTGGGGCGAAGTAACGCTCATACAGGCTGTAATAGTCGATTTGCAGCGAATCCAGCCCACCGCACATCAGCACGGTCGGGAACGGGCCGTCGCCTTCAGGCATATGCAGGAACCCGGTCACGGGCGCGCCGCCGGGGATGGTGAACTCAAGCTCGCGCATCCGGCCCGGCAAGCGTTGGGCAGCCTCTTCATAGGCACGGTTTGCCAGCGCCTGCGCCTGCTCCGCCAGCTCATCCCCTTTTAAGTGCGGATAGGCGGCAATGGCGTAAAGGTTGGCTGCGTGCAGCCAGTGCTTGCCGCTGAGGGTGGCGTCCTCTTCCTGGCTGGCTTTTTGCTGCCAGAGCATCGCCTGTTTCGACCATTCGTAGATCCAGTTGCCGCCGCGGTAACCCACCACCGTATCGTAGAGTTCGCTGTCGGTACGTTCGGCTTCACTCATGACGATACGCGCCTGCACGTCGAGGATTTCCCGCGGATCGATACCGCGCCAGATCCACATCAGGCGGTTAATCATGCGATACCAGTGAGGCACGTTTTTACCGTCTAACGCAGACTGGACGGCAGGCTGGTTCCCCGGATTGAAGCGACGCACCAGCGTCGAAGTTTCAGGGTGCTTGAAACGGGGTTTGAAGAGTGTCTCGGTGAGATTCGCCTGCGTCATTGCGTTGCCTCCATGGATACGTCATATAGTGTCCATTGTAACGCGTGGCAGGATAAAAAGAACAACGCCCGGCATAGCCGGGCGTGTAAAGTTACGTACGGAAATTAACGGCCGGAAATAGGCGGTACGAAGACCACGCCCATGTCCCATGGCTGTTCAATCCAGGTATCCTGTGGGATATCAATCACGTAATCATCCACCAGTGGGCGGCCCGCTGGTTTCGCGAAGATGGTGACGAAGTGCGCTTTTGGGTACATTTCGCGGATAGCCACCGCGGTACCGCCGGTATCCACCAGGTCATCAATAACGATGAAACCTTCACCGTCGCCTTCCGCGCGTTTCAGCACTTTCAGCTCACGCTGGTTGTCGTGGTCATAGCTGGAAATGCAGACGGTATCGACATGACGAATACCCAGCTCACGGGCCAGCAGCGCCCCCGGTACCAGACCGCCACGGCTAACGGCAATAATGCCTTTCCACTGTTCAGAAGGCATCAGACGCGCGGCCAGTTTGCGTGCGTGGATCTGCAACATGTCCCAGGTGACGACGTATTTTTCGCTCATGTGAAGTGTCCCAGCCTGTTTTTATACGGCTTAAAAAGTGTTCGAGGGGGAAATAGGTTGCGCGAGATTATAGAGATCTGACGCACTAAAAACCAGTGTTTAGCGCCCTCTGCCTGAGTTTTTACATGCTTTATGCTACCAGCCATCGGAGAAAGTGGTATTCTCAGTTGCATCTCGCAAGCCTGACTTGTGGTAACTATTAACCTGCTAACCCTGTGACCTGCAACTCGCTTTGCAGGGCATCGACAAGGAGACTTATCGTGTCTGAACTGTCTCAATTATCTCCCCAGCCGCTGTGGGATATTTTTGCCAAAATCTGCTCCATTCCACACCCGTCTTACCATGAAGAACAGCTTGCCGAACATATTATGGGTTGGGCGAAGGAAAAAGGTCTGCACGCTGAACGCGACCAGGTTGGCAACATTCTGATCCGCAAACCGGCGACCGCAGGCATGGAAAACCGTAAACCGGTTGTGCTGCAGGCGCACCTGGACATGGTGCCACAGAAAAACAACGACACCGTTCACGACTTCACGAAAGACCCGATCCAGCCGTACATCGACGGCGACTGGGTGAAAGCGCGCGGCACCACGTTGGGTGCAGATAACGGTATCGGTATGGCCTCTGCGCTGGCGGTACTGGCGGACGACAGCGTTCAGCACGGTCCACTGGAAGTGCTGCTGACCATGACCGAAGAAGCGGGCATGGACGGTGCGTTCGGTCTGCAGGCGAACTGGCTGCAGGCGGATATTCTGATCAACACCGACTCCGAAGAAGAAGGCGAGATCTACATGGGCTGCGCGGGCGGGATTGATTTTATCTCTACCCTGCCGCTCTCACGTGAAGCGGTGCCTGCTGGCTTCCAGACCTTCAAGCTGACGCTGAAAGGGCTGAAAGGCGGCCACTCCGGCGGTGATATTCACTTAGGCCTGGGCAACGCCAACAAACTGCTGGCACGCTTCCTGGCGGGCCACGCGGCTGAGCTGGACCTGCGTCTGGTCGATTTCAACGGCGGTACGCTGCGCAACGCAATTCCGCGTGAAGCGTTCGCGACGGTAGCCGTTCCAGCCGCCAAAGCGGACGAGCTGAAAAAGCTCTCCAGCGTCTATCTGGATATCCTGAAAAACGAACTGTCCGCGAAAGAGAAGAACCTGACCGTAGTGCTGGAGTCCGTGTCCACGGATAAAGCCGCGCTGACCACCCAGTCTCGTGACACCTTTATTCAGCTGTTAAACGCGACGCCAAACGGCGTGATCCGCAACTCAGACGTCGCGAAAGGCGTGGTTGAAACCTCTCTGAACGTGGGTGTGGTCACCATGGGCGACGACAGCGCAGAGATCATCTGCCTGATCCGATCGCTTATCGACACCGGTAAAGAGTACGTAGTGAGCATGCTGGAATCTCTGGGCACGCTGGCCGGTGCGAAAACCTCTGCCAAAGGCAGCTACCCAGGCTGGCAGCCGGACGCAAGCTCTCCGGTGATGGCACTGGTGCGTGAAACATACCAGCGTCTGTTCAACAGCACCCCGAACATTCAGGTGATCCACGCGGGTCTGGAATGTGGTCTGTTCAAGAAGCCGTACCCGAACATGGATATGGTCTCCATTGGGCCAACCATTACCGGGCCGCACTCGCCGGATGAGCAGGTTCACATTGAAAGCGTGGGCCATTACTGGACCCTGCTGACTGAACTGCTGAAAGCGATTCCTGCTAAGTAATACCCTCACCCCAGCCCTCTCCCAAAGGGAGAGGGTGAACAACGTCGCGCCACCGGCCTTTTTACAATCCCAATACCAGCTGACGTTCCAGCTGCGGATCCAGCAAGGTAACGTGTAACCCCACCAGCCTGACCCCTCGCCCGCCCCGACGTTCATCCCAGGCCCTTTTCGCCGTCGCGATGAGATCCTCTTTATTCAGGCGCGGCCAGACATGCTCCTGAGTCGTCTGCTGAAAATCATTGAACTTAAGCTTCACGCCCTGACGGGCAATCAGCAGGTCCGGTTTGACCTTGATTAAGCGCCGTTCCAGCTCAGGATAGAGCTGCTCCGTAATGATGGTTTCGCATTCAGACCAGTCATGAATATCTTCAATCAGTGTGCGTTCAACCCCGACCGACTTTCGCAGCCGCTCGCTGCTGACACTGCGCTCGTCTATCCCCTGACTGCGCTCCCACAGCACGCGGCCAAATTTTCCGAAGCGTTTAAGCAGCATGGCTAAATCGCTGCGCTGTACATCTTCGCAGGTTCGCAACCCCATGCTTTCCAGCTTTGCCGCAGAGACTTTGCCTACGCCCGGGATTTTGCCGAGCGGCAGCGTTTTTAAAAACGCCGGGACCTCTTCCGGGGTAACAACGTACTGGCCGTCGGGCTTGTTGAGATCGGACGCTATTTTGGCGAGGAACTTCACCGGTGCGACCCCTGCCGACGCGGTCAGATTCAGTTCCTGGAAGATAGTCCGGCGGATCTCCTGCGCCATCAGCGTCGCGGAGCCGTGACAGTGCACGCTGTCGGTGACATCAAGATAAGCTTCGTCCAGCGACAGAGGTTCAATCAGTGAGGTGTAGCGAGAGAAGATTTCGCGGATATGCAGGGACGCTTCTTTGTACGCCTCAAACCGACCGGGTAAAAGCGTGAGATGAGGACAGAGCTTAAGGGCCATGGCGGTAGGCATGGCGCTGCGCACGCCAAATTTGCGCGCAGGATAGTTGGCGGTGCTGATTACACCGCGCTGGACACGGCTACCGCCAATGGCAATAGGAATATCCCGCAGCGCCGGGTTGTCACGCATCTCCACTGCGGCAAAAAAACAGTCCATATCGACATGGATTATTTTGCGCATTACGACCACCACACATGTATTTATATACAGTATATCAAAGTCTAAAAAATGCGACAGCAGATTTACCTTCTCTTATTTGTCATAAAAATATGATACAAAAAATAACACGTAACTTGTTGTATATATTAATTTTTTATGTGAATAAGGATATAAATTCATGAGAAAAATACTCGCGCTCTCTCTGCTGCTCGTGACGGGAACGAGCTACGCTGGCCCACAGATCGTTGCCCACCGGGGCGGAACAGCCGATGCGCCAGAAAACACAGTACAAGCGATCAAACTGGCCTTAGAGAATCAGGCTCAGGCAGTCTGGATAACCGTGCAGCTAAGTAAAGACGGCGTTCCGGTCCTGTATCGTCCTTCTGATTTAAAAGCGCTGACGAACAAAACAGGCAAAATCTCGGACTACACGCTTGCGGAGTTATCGGCAGTTGACGCTGGCTGGAGCTGGGGCGGAGAAACCCATCCGTGGCGTGGCAAAGGGGTGACGATCCCCACCCTGAAAAGCGTACTGGAAACCTGGCCACAAACCCGGTTTTATATTGATATCAAATCACCTGACGCCGATCCGGCCACGATGGGAAAAGCGCTTCTTGCGGTGCTTAATGAGACCCAGAGTCTGGGGCGGGTCAGGGTTTATTCTACTGAGGACCGTTATCTTGCCTCGCTTCCGGCAGCAATCCCACGCTTTGTTACCCGCAGTGAAACGCGCTCCAGGCTGGTAACGGTATCGCTGAGCCACCAGTGCCTGCCACCAGAGCAGACGATGCAGGAGTACTGGTACGCGCTAGAGCTGAACAGAACCGTTGACGTGGTTGAGAAATTTACCCTTGGTGAAGGGGTGTCCCGCTCAACCCTCACATGGGATAAAGAATCCATGGACTGTTTCCGCTCGCAGGGCAACAGTCACGTTATCTTGCTGGGCGTGAACACCGCCGAAGATTATAAAAAGGCAGAGGCGCTGCAGGCGGATGCGGTGATGGTCGACTCGCCCGCCGCCGCAAAAGCGTGGGCTAAATAAGCCAGCAGGCCGCAATAATGCGGCCTGCTGTTATCGTTACGTCGCGATTTACAAAATTCGGCGCTGCTGCTCCCGCGCCATCCTTTTTTTACGGGCATCGCACGGTTCCGGGCAGTCGCAGACTTTTTCCATGCCAATGGACGAGATCCCACCGCAGCTGCCCTGAATGCTTTTGCGCTTGATGATCCAGCCTAACGACATGCCGAATATGACCAGTACAAAGACCGCGAAGGTTGCCAGAAACGTCAGCATCATCAGCCTCCAAAATCATCCAGCAGGATGTTCTCATCTTCCACGCCCAGATCTTTAAGCATCTTGATCACTGCGGCGTTCATCACTGGCGGACCACACATATAAAACTCGCAGTCTTCCGGCGCAGGATGCTGTTTGAGGTAGTTTTCATACAGCACGTTGTGGATGAAGCCCGTATGGCCGGTCCAGTTATCTTCCGGCTGCGGATCGGAGAGCGCCACATGGAAGGTGAAGTTAGGGTTTTCACGCGCCAGCTGTTCGAACTCATCATCATAGAACATCTCACGCAGCGAACGCGCCCCGTACCAGAAGCTGATTTTACGCTGACTGCCAAGCCGCTTGAGCTGGTCGAAGATGTGCGAACGCATCGGCGCCATACCTGCACCACCGCCGATAAATACCATTTCGGCATCTGTTTCTTTCGCAAAGAACTCGCCAAACGGGCCGGAGATGGTCACCTTGTCGCCCGGTTTTAATGACCAGATATACGATGACATGATGCCCGGCGGCGCATGCGGTACCGCTGGCGGCGGCGTGGCGATACGCACGTTAAGCATGATGATACCCTTCTCTTCCGGGTAGTTCGCCATGGAGTAAGCACGAAGCGCGGGCTCTTTAACCTCAGAGACAAAGCGGAAGAGGTTGAATTTATCCCAGTCGGCACGGTATTCGTCAGGCACATCGAAGTCAGCGTAGGCTACGGTGTGCTCCGGACATTCAATCTGGATATAGCCCCCCGCCCGGAACGGAACGCTCTCTCCTTCAGGCACCCGCAGTTTAAGCTCTTTGATAAACGTGGCTTTGTTATCGTTGGAGATAACTTCGCATTCCCATTTTTTGACGCCGAAAATCTCCTCAGGCAGTTCAATTTTCATGTTCTGGCGCACCGCGACCTGGCAGGCCAGACGGCAGCCCTCTTTCGCCTCACGCTTGGTGATGTGCGACAGCTCAGTGGGCAGAATATCGCCACCGCCCTCTTTCACCTTTACGCGGCACTGCCCGCAGGAGCCACCGCCGCCGCAGGCCGAAGAGACGAAGATGCCGTTGCCGGCAAGCGTATTCAGCAGTTTATCGCCGGCTGGCGTGCGGATCTGGTTTTGCGGTTCATCGTTGATATCGATAATGACATCGCCGGAATTCACCAGCTTCGCGCGCGCCACCAGAATCAACCCCGACAGCACCAGTACAATCAGCGTGAACATCGCCACGCCAAGCATAATTTCCATCAGTTAGCCCTTATAGCTGCACACCGGAGAAGGACATAAAGCCCAGCGCCATGAGACCGGTGGTGATAAAGGTGATCCCTAAGCCACGCAGGCCTGCAGGCACGTTGGCATATTTCATTTTTTCGCGGATCCCCGCCATGGTGACGATAGCCAGCATCCAGCCGATCCCGGAGCCGAAACCATACACAATTGATTCGCTGAAGTTGTAATCACGCTGAACCATAAACGAGACGCCACCGAAGATGGCGCAGTTCACCGCAATCAACGGCAGGAAGATCCCCAGTGCGTTGTAGAGTGACGGGAAATACTTATCAAGGATCATCTCAAGGATTTGCACCAGCGCCGCAATCACACCGATAAAGGTAATGAAGTTCAGGAAGCTGAGATCCACCCCCTCCACCAGCGCGCTGTCGCGCAGGACAAAGTTGTACACCAGGTTGTTGATCGGCACCGACAGGCCAAGCACCACGGTAACCGCTATGCCCAGGCCAAATGCTGTCGATACCTTTTTGGACACGGCAAGGAACGTACACATGCCGAGGAAGAACGCGAGCGCCATGTTTTCAACAAACACCGCGCGCACAAATAAACTCAGGTAATGAGCCATTGTCGGTTACTCCTTTTCCTGCTGTTCTGGCTTCAGGGTACGAATTAGCCAGATCAGCAAACCGATAATGAAAAATGCGCTTGGAGCCAGCAGGAACAGGCCGTTTGGCAGATACCAGCCGCCGTTCTGTACCGTGTCCAGCACCGTGATGCCAAACAGCTTACCGCTGCCAATCAACTCACGCAGGAACCCTACGGACAGCAGGATCACGCCGTAGCCGAGGCCGTTGCCGATGCCGTCCATAAAGCTCGCCAGCGGGGGCATTTTCATGGCATAGCCTTCTGCACGTCCCATCACGATACAGTTGGTGATAATCAGGCCCACAAATACCGAAAGCTGTTTCGATATTTCATAGGCAAAGGCTCGCAGCAGCTGATCGACCACGATCACCAGCGAGGCGATGATCGCCATCTGCACGATGATCCTCACGCTGTTGGGGATATGGTGGCGGATCATCGAGATAAACATGCTGGAAAACGCGGTTACCAGCGTTACTGCCAGCGTCATCACCACCGCCGTTTCCAGCTTGGTGGTCACCGCCAGGGCTGAACACACACCCAGCACCTGCAGCGTTATCGGGTTATTGGCTAAAAGTGGGCCAATCAGCACCTTTTTAACTTCTTTCAGTTCACCCGTATCAGCCATGGTTCAGCGCTCCTTCACGTACATTTTTCAGGAAAGGACCAAAACCGAGTTCGCCCATCCAGAAATCAAAACTGTGCTGCACCCCTTTGGAGGTGAGCGTGGCCCCGGATAGGCCGTCAACAGCATAGACATCGTCAGGACGCGCAGACCCTTTCATCACCTTCAGCGCAGGCGCTCCGCTGTCGTCGAGCACTTTCTTCCCGACAAACTGCGCGCGCCAGTTAGGGTTCTCCACTTCACCACCGAGCCCCGGCGTTTCACCCTGGTCATAGTAGGTGATGCCTTTCACGGTGCGGCCATCCGTATCAAGCGCCACGAAGGCGTACATCATTGACCACAGGCCGTTGCCGTAGATGGGCAGCACCACTTCCTGCACCTGTTTTTGCTCATCACGTACGAGGTAGATTTCAGCCAGATTGCTGCGACGCTTAATACCCGCCGGATCCTGAGATGCGTCCAGCGTCATGCTCATCTGCGGGTCTTTTAATGCCAGCGCCTGGTTATATTTCGCCGGATCTTTATCCAGCAGTTGACCCGTTTTTAAATCCACCAGACGCGCGGTGATGCGCTCAGCAAAGACGGCCGACACATCGTCTGCACTCATCCCTTCCTGCATCAGCCCGGCGACGGCCAGGATGTTGCGCTGTTTATCCAGCGCGCGCTGCTCCTGCTGTCGCGGCTTTAACCCCACGGCAGAACCAGCCACCACAATGGAACAGACCAGACACAGCACCAGCACCACCAGCAGCGTTTTGCCGATGCTGTCGTTATTTTTGATTTCAGCCACGTGCCTTCCTCCGCTTAATGTTGGCGCGCACGACCAGATAATCGAACAGTGGTGCAAACAGGTTGGCAAACAGAATGGCCAACATCATCCCTTCCGGATAGGCCGGGTTGACCACACGAATCAGGACACACATCACCCCGATGAGCACGCCATAGCTCCATTTCCCTCTGTCAGTAAAGGAAGCAGAGACCGGATCGGTGGCCATGAACATCATGCCGAAGGCGAAACCGCCCAGCACCAGATGCCAGTACCAGGGCATGGAGAACATCGGGTTGGTGGCGGAACCGATAAGGTTGAACAGTGTGGCAGTCAGCACCATGCCGATCATGACACCGGCGACAATCCGCCAGGAGGCCACGCGACCAAACAGGATGATCGCCCCGCCAATCAAAATCATCAGCGTGGAGACCTCCCCAATGGAGCCCGGGATGTTGCCCATAAACGCATCAAACCAGGTGACGGGTTGGCCTGTCGCATTGTTCACCAGCGTTTCACCGCCGTGCGCCGCCCATTGCGAAAGCGGTGTCGCCCCAGAGAAGCCGTCCGCCGCGGTCCAGACCAGATCGCCGGAGATTTGCGCCGGATAGGCAAAGAACAGGAACGCACGCCCTGCCAGCGCAGGGTTGAGGAAGTTACGCCCGGTTCCCCCGAAGATCTCTTTCGCGATGACCACACCAAAGCTGATCCCCAGCGCGGCCTGCCAAAGCGGTAACGTTGGCGGGACAATCAGGGCAAACAGAATGGAAGTAACAAAGAAGCCTTCGTTGATCTCATGTTTACGAATAATGGCAAACAGCACTTCCCAGAACCCACCCACGATAAATACCGTGATGTAGATCGGCAGGAAGAACACCGCCCCCAGCGTCATCATGCTGATCCAGCCCGCGTCTGGGGCAAAACTCACGCCAAGCGACTGTGCCAGACGGTAATGCCAGTCAGACTGGATCACCTGCGCCAGTTGCTGAGCATCGTACAAATGATGCAGCGCCGGAATGGTCTGCAGCCCCACGTTGTACATGCCCCAGAACATTGCCGGGAAGACGGCAAACCAGACCAGAATCATCATTCGCTTCAGGTCGATGGCGTCACGAACGTGCGCCGCGCCTTTCGTCACCAGACCTGGCGTGTAGAAAATGGTCGTCGTCGCTTCATACAGCGGGTAGTACTTCTTCAGTTTACCCTCGGTAAAATGCGGCTCTATTTTTTCAAAGAGGTGTTTTAAGCCCATGGTTATCCTTCCTGCTCAATGCGGGTTAACACCTCGCGCAATACCGGTCCATATTCGTATTTTCCCGGACAGACATAGGTACAGAGCGCCAGATCTTCTTCGTCCAGCTCCAGGCAACCCAGCGCCTGGGCGCTGTCGGTGTCCCTGGCAAGCAGATCGCGCAGCAGCACGGTGGGCAGAATATCAAGCGGCATAACACGCTCGTAGTTGCCAATCGGCACCATGGCGCGTTCACCGCCGTTTGTGCTGGTGGAGAAGTTGAACAGTTTATGACGCAGGAAGTGGCCGAGCGTGGTACGGGTGACGGAATACTTTTCTGCACCTGGCAGCACCCAGCCGAAGAGCTCTTTCTCACGCCCTTCCAGCACAATGCTCACCTGCAGATGGAAGCGCCCCAGATAGGCCTGCGGCCCAACGGCATGACGGCCGCTGAGTACCGAACCGGAAATCAGACGGTTTTCACCCGCTTTGGTTTCGTCGTCCAGCAGTTCATTGATATCCGCACCCAACAGCGTTGTCACCAGGCGCGGGTTAGCCGCCTGCGGCCCGCCAATCGCGATCACTCGCTCTGTGCAGAGCTTACCGGTGGTAAAGAGTTTGCCGATGGCAATCACGTCCTGATAGTTAAGGTGCCAGACCTGTTTTGTCAGGCTGACCGGCTCAAGGAAGTGAATATGCGTTCCCGCCAACCCCGCCGGATGCGGGCCTGCAAATTCATTGAACGTCACCTGTCCCTGCGGATGGCCGCCAAGTTTACCGGCACTGGCCTGGCACACGTGGACTTTCCCGGACGTCAGCCGCGTGAGAACGGTCAGCCCGGCATCAAAAGCCTGGCGTTGTGCCAGAATAACCGGCTGCGGGTCTGCACTGAGTGGGTTGGTGTCAATTGCCGTAACGAAGATAGCGGCCGGAACCGTGCCAGGCACAGGCGTTTTGCTGAAAGGGCGTGTGCGAAATGCGGTCCACAAACCGGCGTCCAGCAGTTGCGCCTGAACGGTTTCACGGCTCAACGCCGCGAGGTCTGCGGCCTCATAATGGGCAAACTCACGCTGTTCATCCCCTTCAATGCGGATAACCACCGACTGCAACACGCGACGTTCGCCACGGTTGATCGCCACAACGGTGCCGCTGGCAGGGGCGGTAAACATCACGCCGGGATTTTTTTTATCTTCGAAGAGCGCCTGCCCTTTAATGACGCGATCGTCCTGCTGGACCAGCATTGAGGGGCGCATCCCCACGTAATCGTCGCCCAGAATGGCAACATGGCGAACGCTTGCGCCTGCCGAAACGTGCTGTTCGGGCACGCCTGCGATGGGCAGGTCAAGTCCTTTTCTTATTTTAAACATGTGGTTAGCAAGTTTCCGTGAACAACTATTCTGAGGGCGTGAAGTGTACCATTTCCGGCGTTTTCCGGGCAGATAAAACTCAGCTGCAGGTGTCAAATTGCGAACTGATACGCAAAGTTCCTGGAGCCAGCGCGATTTTGATGGGTTATAAAGTAAAACTAATTTGTAAACTAACAGCTCCGCTCTTGCGAAAATCTATAGCGGTGCTAATGTGAGCGCTCCTAACAGATTAATCTGATTTCGGGTCTCTTTTGCCGTTCTGGCAAGTTGGTCTTAGTTTTATCAAGGAACTTGTAGTATGCGTAAAATCGCATTGTTCATTGCGATGCTCCTGATTCCGTGCGTGTCGTTTGCCGGGCTGCTCAGCAGCAACAGTTCAACCACGCCTGTGAGCAAAGAATATAAACAGCAGCTAATGGGATCCCCCGTTTATATTCAAATCTTCAAGGAAGAACGCACACTCGACCTGTTTGTGAAAATGGGTGAGACATATCAGCTGCTCGACAGCTACAAGATTTGTAACTACTCCGGTGGTCTGGGGCCAAAACAGCGTCAGGGCGATTTCAAAAGCCCGGAAGGGTTTTACAACGTTCAGCGTAACCAGCTAAAACCGGATAGCCGTTTCTATAAAGCGATTAATATCGGCTTCCCGAATGCCTTTGACCGTGCGCACGGTTACGAAGGTAAATATCTGATGATCCACGGTGCCTGTGTGTCCATCGGCTGTTACGCGATGACCGATTCCGGCATTGATGAGATTTTCCAGTTTGTCACGGGCGCACTGGTCTTTGGTCAGCCAAACGTTCAGGTCAGCATCTATCCGTTCCGCATGACCGATGCCAACATGGCGCGTCACAAGTACTCTTACTACGCGGATTTCTGGAAACAGCTAAAACCGGGCTATGACTATTTCGAGCAGACGCACAAGCCGCCTGTCGTCTCGGTTGTGGATGGCCGTTATGTGGTCAGCAAACCGCTGAGCCACGAAGTTGTCCACCCACAGCTGGCATCAAATTACACGGTTCCCGAGACAAAATAACACCCACTCGCCTGGCATAATCTTCTGCCAGGTCTCGTTGCCGGTCAGCGGCTGCGTGGCGATAACAGTGACCACATCATTTGGTGTGGTCTCTTTCTGAAAATCAATTTCCACATCCTGATCGAGCAGTTTTGCCACGCCAAACGGTGCACGGCGGGTGATCCAGAACAGGTTCGTCGAGCAGAACGCCATCACATAGCGCCCGTCAGACAACAGCATGTTAAACACGCCCTTCTCGCGCAGTTCAGACGCCAGCGACGCAATATATTTAAATACCGCCGCCATGTTGCCAGGGGTGCGCGGATAACGCTCTGTTAGCTTATGCAGCAGCCAGCAAAAGGCTTTTTCGCTGTCGGTTTCGCCAACCGGGCGAAAATTACCGGTCTCCAGCGACTTATAGCCCGTAAGTTGCCCGTTATGCGCGTAGGTCCAGTTACGGCCCCACAGCTCACGGGTAAACGGATGGGTGTTTTCGAGCGCCACTTCGCCACGGTTTGCCTGACGAATATGGGCGATTACCGAACAGGATTTAATGGGATAATCCTGCACCAGTTTGGCAATCGGTGAGTTAAAGCTGGGTTGTGGATCCTTGAACGTGCGACACCCTTTGCCTTCGTAGAAGGTGATACCCCAGCCGTCTTTATGCGGCCCGGTTCCCCCACCGCGCTGTACCAGCCCGGTGAAACTAAAGCAGATATCGGTTGGCACATTGGCGCTCATCCCGAGCAGTTCGCACATAGATTACCTCCACTCCACAACTGCGGGGGGCACCGGAGCCCCCCAGCGAAGTCTTACTTAACCATCTCTTTTTCGATCAGCTGGATCAGGATGTGGATCACTTTGATGTGAATTTCCTGAATGCGGTCAGCATAACCGAAGTGCGGAACACGGATTTCAACGTCCGCGGTACCGTCCATCTTACCGCCATCTTTGCCCGTCAGGGTGATGACTTTCATCCCTTTTTCACGCGCCGCCGCAATCGCTTTGATCACGTTACCAGAGTTGCCCGAAGTGGAGATACCCAGCAGCACGTCACCTTCACGACCAACCGCTTCAACGTAGCGGGAGAAGATGTAGTCGTAACCGAAATCGTTGCCCACGCAGGAGATATGGCTCACGTCGGAAATCGCAATCGCCGGGTAGCCCGGACGGTTTTCACGATAACGCCCGGTCAGCTCTTCTGCGAAGTGCATAGCGTCGCAGTGGGACCCCCCGTTACCGCAGGAGAGCACTTTGCCACCGGCTTTGAAACTGTCGGCCAGCAGGACCGCCGCGCGCTGAATAGCGTGAATATTGGCATCATCTTTCAGAAAGTTAGCCAGCGTTTCCGCCGCTTCGTTCAGTTCGTTACGAATAAGATCCTGGTACATGAGGATAATCCTTCAGTATTGATGAGATAACACAGTGGAGTGTACCGGATAGCAATAAAAGCGAGAAGCTAAAGGGATGCGAATCGTCTGACGTTTTGTGTTTTCGTGCCGGCAAACAAACGAACAATGTGAACCAGGTTGTAATTATTTTGTAAACACATTGCTAAAGGAAATAACATCAACTACAACCATATCATCACAAGTGGTCAGACCTCCTACAAGCAAGGGAGCTTTTCTTTATGATGATTTTGAGCATTCTCGCAACCGTTGTCCTGCTCGGTGTGCTGTTCTATCACCGTGTAAGTTTATTCCTGAGCAGCCTGATTCTTCTGGCCTGGACGGCTGCGCTTGGCGTCGCAGGTCTCTGGAATATCTGGCTTTTAGTGCCGCTGGCCATCATCCTTCTGCCGTTTAACTTTGCCCCGATGCGTAAGTCGATGATCTCCGCGCCGGTATTCAAAGGTTTCCGCAAAGTGATGCCACCGATGTCGCGCACCGAGAAAGAAGCGATTGACGCCGGTACCACCTGGTGGGAAGGCGATCTGTTCCAGGGCAACCCGGACTGGAAAAAACTGCATAACTACCCGCAGCCGCGGCTGACGGCGGAAGAACAAGCCTTTATTGACGGCCCGGTAGAAGAAGCCTGCCGTATGGCCAATGACTTTGCCATCACCCATGAAATGGCCGACCTGCCGCCGGAGCTGTGGGCATACCTGAAAGAGCATCGCTTCTTCGCGATGATCATCAAAAAAGAGTACGGCGGTCTGGAATTCTCCGCGTACGCTCAGGCTCGCGTGCTGCAAAAACTGGCTGGCGTCTCCGGGATCCTGGCGATCACCGTGGGCGTACCTAACTCCTTAGGCCCGGGCGAACTGCTGCAGCATTACGGTACAAAAGAGCAGAAAGATCACTATCTGCCGCGTCTGGCACGCGGTCAGGAAATTCCATGCTTCGCACTGACCAGCCCGGAAGCGGGTTCCGATGCAGGCGCCATCCCGGATACCGGCGTGGTCTGCATGGGCGAATGGCAGGGCGAACAGGTGCTGGGTATGCGCCTGACCTGGAACAAACGCTACATTACGCTCGCGCCTGTCGCTACCGTGCTGGGCCTGGCGTTTAAACTCTCCGACCCGGAAAAACTGCTGGGTGGTGAAGAAGATCTGGGCATTACCTGTGCGCTGATCCCCACCTCTACCCCGGGCGTTGAAATTGGTCGTCGCCACTTCCCGCTGAACGTGCCGTTCCAGAACGGTCCGACCCGCGGTCAGGATATCTTTGTCCCGATTGATTACATCATCGGTGGGCCGAAAATGGCCGGTCAGGGCTGGCGTATGCTGGTGGAATGTCTGTCCGTTGGTCGCGGCATTACTCTGCCGTCGAACTCAACCGGCGGGCTGAAATCGGTGGCGATGGGGATTGGTGCCTACGCGCACATCCGTCGTCAGTTCAAAATCTCCATCGGCAAGATGGAAGGGATCGAAGAGCCGCTGGCGCGTATCGCAGGCAACGCCTACGTGATGGATGCCGCCGCGTCGTTAATTACCTACGGCATTATGCTGGGTGAAAAACCGGCCGTACTGTCCGCGATTGTGAAGTACCACTGCACCCACCGCGCACAGCAGTCGATCATTGATGCAATGGATATCGCAGGTGGTAAAGGCATTATGCTCGGCGAAGGCAACTTCCTGGCGCGTGGCTATCAGGGCGCACCGATCGCCATCACCGTAGAAGGGGCAAACATCCTGACCCGCAGCATGATGATCTTCGGCCAGGGGGCGATTCGCTGCCATCCGTACGTGCTGGAGGAGATGGCCGCCGCGCAGAACAACGACGTGGATGCCTTCGACAAGCTGCTGTTCAAACATATCGGTCATGTAGGCAGCAATAAAGTGCGCAGCTTCTGGCTGGGTCTGACCCGCGGGCTGACCAGCGCCACGCCAACCCATGATGCAACAAAACGTTATTACCAGCATCTGAACCGGCTGAGCGCCAACCTGGCGCTGCTGTCCGACGTCTCCATGGCAGTGCTGGGCGGTAGCCTGAAGCGTCGCGAGCGCATCTCTGCCCGTCTGGGTGATGTGCTGAGCCAGCTCTACCTGGCTTCTGCGGTACTGAAACGCTACGACGACGAAGGCCGTCAGGAAGCGGATCTGCCGCTGGTGCACTGGGGGGTGCAGGATGCGCTGTATCAGGCCGAGCAGGCGATTGACGATCTGCTGGTGAACTTCCCGAACCGTCTGGTGGCAGGTGCCCTGCGCGTGGCGATCTTCCCGACCGGTCGTCATCATCTGGCGCCGTCTGACAAGCTGGATCATAAAGTGGCGAAGATCCTGCAGGTACCGAGCGCAACCCGCTCACGTATCGGTCGAGGTCAGTATCTGACGCCAACGCCACATAACCCGGTGGGTCTGCTGGAAGAGGCGCTGCTGGACGTGATGGCCGCCGACCCGATTCACCAGAAGATCTGTAAACAGCTGGGCAAAAACCTGCCGTTTACCCGCCTGGATGAACTGGCGAAACAGGCTCTGGCGGGGGGAATTATCGACAACAGTGAAGCCGCTATTCTGGTGAAAGCCGAAGAGAGCCGTCTGCGCAGCATTAACGTCGATGATTTCGAACCGGACGAGCTGGCGACACAGCCGGTAAAGCTGCCGGAGAAACACCGCAAACCTGAAGCCGCTTAACGCGTTTCGTCCTGAAAAACCCCGCCACGAGCGGGGTTTTTTATTGCCATCTTTTCTCTTTATGTCGTGCTACAGTGTCAAAAAGGGTCGTTTGAGGAGTCTGAATTGTGCCTGGTCTGAAGATTTCTATTTTGCAGCAACCTTTAGTGTGGATGGATGGCCCTGCCAACCTGCGCCACTTTGATCGTCAACTGGAAGGCATTACCGGGCGCGATGTGATTGTCCTGCCGGAGATGTTCACCACGGGCTTCGCGATGGAAGCCGCACAACAGTCGATGCCGCAGGATGAGGTGGTCGCCTGGATGCACGCCAAAGCGCAGCAGACCAACGCGCTGATCGCCGGGAGTGCCGCCCTGCAAACGGAACGCGGCCCGGTGAACCGCTTCCTGCTGGTTGAGCCGGAGGGGAAGGTCCATTTTTACGATAAGCGCCACCTGTTCCGCATGGCCGATGAGCATCATCACTACGAAGCCGGCAACGAACGCGTGGTGTTTGAATGGCGCGGCTGGCGTATTCTGCCGCTGGTCTGCTACGACCTGCGCTTCCCGGTGTGGTCGCGCAACCGCAACGATTACGACCTGGCGCTGTATGTCGCCAACTGGCCTGCGCCGCGCTCCCTGCACTGGCAGTCGCTGCTGGTGGCACGCGCAATAGAAAACCAGGCGTACGTGGTGGGTTGTAACCGAGTGGGAACAGACGGCAACGGACATCACTACCGGGGCGATAGCCGGGTGGTGAATCCGCAGGGCGAGATCATCGCCACCGCCGAACCGCATCAGGCGACGCGCATTGATGCCGAGCTGTCGTTGACGGCGCTGAAGGAGTATCGCGAGAAGTTCCCCGCATGGCAGGATGCGGATCCGTTTAGTATTGGGTGACACTTTCCCCTCACCCCAACCCTCTCCCAAAGGGAGAGGGAGGATAAAAGATCAACTCACCAGCGCCTGCCCGTCTTTGCGGCTCTCCGTCGCGGCCACGTAGTGCCCTTCCGGCATCCGGTAAATCACCTGCGCACCGCCAAAGTTATACTCCTGGAGCGGATCTTCCACGACGATGTGGTGGCCACGTTCACGCAGGGCAGCAATGGTGTTGCGATCGAACGTCGATTCGACGATCACCTCCCGGCCCTGCACCACGCGCCAGCGCGGGGCGTCGATTGCCGCCTGCGGGTTTTGCCCGTGCAGCATGATGCGCAGCGCCATCTGCATATGCCCTTGCGCCTGCATTGGCCCACCCATCACACCAAAAGACATCAGCGGCTGGCCGTTGCCGTCCATCGCAAAACCCGGAATGATGGTGTGGAACGGACGCTTGCTGCCCGCCAGCGCGTTCGGGTGCTTCGGATCCAGCACAAATCCGCAGCCGCGGTTTTGCAGGCTGATGCCGGTATCCGGCACCACAATTCCTGAACCAAAGCCCATATAGTTGGACTGGATAAACGAAACCATCATCCCGCTGGCATCCGCGGTGCTGATGTAGACCGTGCCGCTCTGCGTCGGCGAACCGTACTCAAAATCCGAGGCTTTATCAGGGTCGATAAGCGCCGCGCGCGATTTCAGATAATGGTCGCTCAGCAGCTCTTTAGCCGCAAACTCCATGTGCGCTTCATCCGCCACGTAGCGGTCGAGATCCGCCAGCGCCAGCTTCATCGCCTCAATAGATAAATGCAGGGATTGCACGGAGTCCGGGTGATGGTGCTCAATGCCGCACTGCTCCAGAATGCCGAGCGCAATCAACGTGGCGATCCCCTGCCCGTTCGGCGGTAGCTCCTGCACCGAACCGCCGGCAAAGTCGCGCGACAATAGATCCACCCAGTCCACACGATGGTTCGCCAGATCCTCAGCCGTCAGATGTGCGCCGTGCGCTTTGGCGAAGGCGGCAATTTTCTGCGCCAGCTCGCCCCGATAAAACGCCTCGCCGTTGGTTTTTGCAATCAGCTCCAGCGAGTTCGCCTGCGCCGGGTTACGGAAGATCTCCCCTACGCGCGGGGCGCGGCCTTCCGGTGCGAAGCAGGCGCTAAAGCCCGGCTGGTCTTTGAGTTTGTTATAACCGCGCTGCCAGAGATGGCCAATCAACGGTGAGACGGGGAAACCGTTACGCGCATACTCAATGGCAGGCTGTGCCAGCGTGGTCAGCGGCAGCGTGCCAAAACGTTCCGCCAGCGCCACCCAGCCCGATACCGCACCGGGCACGGTTACCGCATCCCAGCCGATTTCCGGCATCGCCGTTTTGCCAGCGAACAGATCTGCATGCCAGCTCGCAGGCGAACGGCCAGAGGCGTTCAGGCCGTGGAGCTTTTCACCATCCCAGACGATGGCGAAGGCATCGCTGCCAATCCCGTTACCGGTGGGTTCAACCACCGTCAGCGCCATCGCGGTGGCGACAGCCGCATCAACGGCGTTGCCGCCCAGCTGCAGCATCTTCATCCCCGCCTGCGCCGCCAGCGGCTGCGAGGTGGCAACCGCGTTATGGCCCATCATCGGCGGGCGTCGTGAAGCGTAACCGGACGTAAAATCAAGCGCTTTGGTCATCATGACTCCTTAGTCGTGGCGCGGATCGAGCGCATCGCGCAGCCCGTCGCCGAGTAAATTAAAGCCCTGCACGGCAAGGAAAATCGCCACGCCGGGGAAGACGGACATCCAGGGCGCCTGCTCAAGGAAGCCTTTGGCGGTGTTAAGCATTGAGCCCCAGGAGGGGTTTGGCGGCTGCTGCCCCAGACCCAGAAACGAGAGACTGGCTTCGGCGATAATCGCCGAGGCAATGGCCAGCGTGGCCTGCACCAGAATGGGTGACATGACGTTCGGCAGGACATATTTGATGATGATCCAGCGATCCGGCAGGCCAATTGCCCGCGCGCCGTCGATGTACTCTTCGTTGCGAATGGCGATCACCTGGCCGCGCGTGAGACGGGCGAAGATCGGCATCGCGGAAAGGCCAATGGCGATCATGGCATTGGTCAGGCTTGGCCCTAAAAACGCCCCGAGGGCGATCGCCATGATCAGGAACGGACAGGCCAGCAGCGCTTCGATAACGCGTGAGATCACCCCATCCCACATCTTCTGAAAGTAACCAGCCACCAGCCCCAGCGGCACGCCGATGACCACGGCGATGACCACCGACATACACCCCGCCATCAGCGAGGTTCTGGCTCCCCAGATAATGCGGGATAAAATATCGCGCCCCAGCTCGTCGGTGCCGAACCAGTACATCGCCGAGGGCGCTTTGCGCACCGCGAGGAAATTCGCCTTCACCGGATCGAACGGCGCGATCCACGGTGCAAGCAGCGCCACCAGCACAAAGAAGCCCACAATCACCGCGCCGATCACCGCGCTTTTATTGGCGAGAAATTTCTTCAGCACCCGGTTCTGCGCGCGGGGCAGAACCGGCGCAACGGTTTGAGTTGTCAGTTCCGCCATGGTTAACCTCGCATTTTCGGATTGATGAGAACGTACAGCACATCGGCCAGCAGGTTCAGCAGCAGGAAGCCAATCGCCACGATCAGCACCACGCCCTGCACCACCGCGTAGTCGCGGTTAAACACCGAGTCGACGATCATTTTGCCAAATCCCGGAATGGTGAAGACCTGCTCGGTCAGCACCGCGCCCCCCAGCAGCTCGCCGAACAGCAGCGTGGTGAGCGTGATCACCGGCACCAGCGCGTTGCGAAACGCATGCTTGATAATGACGGCTTTTGGCAGCAGCCCTTTGGCCCGCGCGGTGCGGATGTAGTCAGCTTTGAGCACGGCGATCATGGAGGCGCGGGTATGGCGCATCAGCGTGGCCGCCAGCCCGGTGCCGAGCACGGCGGCAGGCAGCAGCAACGTCCGCAGGTTCTGCACCGGATCTTCACTAAACGGCACAAACCCGGACGCTGGCAGCCACTGCAGATTGACCGAAAAGACCAGTATCAGCAGGATCCCGAGCCAGAAGTGCGGTATCGAGATCCCGGAGATCGCCACAAAGTTCGCCCCGTGATCGACCCAGCTGTTTTTGTTCACCGCCGCGAGGATCCCCATGCTGATACCGAACACCAGGGCGATGATCATCGCCAGCAGCGACAGCTCCAGCGTGACCGGCAGTTTGCTGGCGATAAGCTCGGTCACCGGTTCGTGCGTGCGCAAGGAGACCCCAAGATCGCCCTGCAGCGCGCGCGTCAGCCAGTGGAAATACTGCACCGGGATGGGCGCATCCAGATTGAGCTCAGCGCGCAGCTGGGCGATCACCGCCGGATCGCGCTCCTCGCCCGCCATGGCGATGAGCGGATCGCCGGGCAGCAGCTTCTGCAGCCCGAAAACCATCATACTCACCAGCAATAGCGTCGGAATGGCCAGCAGCAGACGTTTGCAAATCAGTTCCAGCATGGTCTCTCCTCGGGACGGTTATTTCGCCAGCGTCACACCGGCCAGACGCACGATGCCGTCCGGGTACGGCTTAAAGCCCTGCACGCTTTTGTTCAGGCCGAAAATGCGCGGCTCGAAGTAGAGGTAGGCAATAGGCATATCGGTTTGCAGCTGCTTCACTACCTTGTCGTACAGCGGCTGGCGAACGGCTTTATCGTTGCTGAGGCGCGCCTGGGTCAGCCACTCATCGACCTGCGCATTGCTGTAACGGCCGTCGTTAAGCGTCCCTTTGCTGTGGATAAAACCGTAGATGCTGCCATCCGGGTCCGGGCGTCCTGACCAGCCGGAGAAGCTCAGCTGGTAATCACCGCTCTGCTGGCGATCGAGCAGCGTGGCGAACTCGGTCATCTGTAGATTCAGGGTAAAGCCCGCCTCGGCCACCATCGCCTGCAATACCTGGCCGACCTGCTGCGAGGTTGGGTTGTTCGGCACCAGCAGATTCACGTTCAGCGGCGTCGCGACGCCTGCGGCTTTAAGCAGCGCTTTCGCCTTGTCGACGTCACGCGGGGGCACCGGCAGGTTGACGTGATACGGGCTTACCGTCGAAAACGGCTGGTTGGCAGGCGTATAGAGTCCTTCAAAGACCACCTGATTGAGCGCATCGCGGTCAATGGCCTGAGAGAACGCTTCACGCACGCGGGCGTCCTTGAACGGATCGTTTGCTGGCACCTTGCCATTATTGATATTGAAGGTGATGCCCTGATACCCGAGGCCGGTCACCTTCGCCAGCGCCAGCTTGCTGTCGGCTTCGACGGTTTTAACGTCGCTGGCAGCAATGCCTTCGGTCAGATCGAGATCGCCCGCGCGCAGGTTCGCCAGACGCACGGAGGCATCCGGGATCGGCAGATAGATGATCTTGTCGAAGTGGTAAGCGTCTTTATTCCAGTAGTTGTCGAAACGAGTCAGAACAATGCGATCCTGGGAGACGCGGCTGTCGAATTTATAAGGACCGGAGCAGACGGGATGGGCGGCAAAGTCCGGCTTTTTCGCCGCTTCGGGGGCCATCATCGCCCCGGCGCGGTCGGTGAGCTGCATTAACAGGGCAGCATCGGGGGTTTTCAGGTGCAGGGCGATCTGCATCGGGCCGGTGACCTCAACGGACTCCACGGACGATATTTCACTTTTACGCAGAGAGCCTTTTAAGGTCAGCGCCCGGTCGAGGTTGTATTTTGCCGCTGCCGCATCGAATTTTTCGCCATCATGGAAGGTGACGCCCTCACGCAAATTGAAGGTCAGGGTTTTGCCATCCTCGCTCCAGGTCCACTCTTTCGCCAGACCTGGCACCACTTTCAGGTTTTCGTCCACATCCACCAGCCTGTCGCACAGGGAGGCAAAAACGAAGCGGCCATAATAGGTGCGCGCCAGATGCGGATCGAGCATATCCGGGTCTGCACCCAGACCTACTCGCAGCACGCTTTCAGCCTGGGCGGGCAGCGCCGCGCCGAGCAACATAACACTTCCCAGTACGGTCAAAAGAGAATTACGCATTGTCATTATCATGAGTTCCTTGAAGGAAGGGAGGAGTGAGAGGCCGCGTGTTCAAACAGCGCGCGGCGGCGCAGAAAGGCGGCAGACGGCGGTGCTATCTGGATAACACTGCGATCGCGGTTAATCTCCTGCCAGCGGTGGCAGGCAATCTGGCGTCCGCCTTCCAGCACCTGGTTAATGGGCTCGGCAAGGCGACATTCATCCGTGGCATACGGGCAACGGGTATGGAATCGGCATCCGGACGGGGGATCGGCCGGGTTCGGTAAATCCCCTTGCAGCAACGGGGCTGCGCGTCGGGCGCCCGGCTGCATCTGCGGTGCAGAGGCGATGAGCGCCTGGGTGTAAGGATGGAGAGGCGCGTCAAAGATCTCGTCGACGCTGGCAAGCTCAACGATCTGCCCGAGATACATCACTGCCACGCGGTCGCTCATATGGCGGATGACCGCCAGGCCGTGGGCAACAATCACCATCGTTAGCCCCAGCTGATGCTTCAGGCTTTCCAGCAGATTGATCACCTGCGCCTGCACGGAAACATCCAGCGCCGAGACGGGTTCGTCACCCAGCAGCAGTTTTGGCCCGGAGGCCAGCGCACGCGCAATACCAATGCGCTGGCGTTGCCCACCTGAAAACTCGTGCGGAAAACGCGCCGCCCAGGCGGCAGGCAGACCCACGGTTTTAAGCAGTTCCGCAACGCGATAGTGACGATCGGCTTTTTTCATCTCCTGATGCAGCCACAGCGGCTCACCCACAATCTGCTCAACCGTCATGCGCGGGTTTAGCGACGCAAAAGGATCCTGAAAAATAATCTGTAATTCCCGGCGCAGCTGGTTGAGACGAGCTCCTGAGGCGTGTGTGATCTCCTCCCCCTGATAAAACACGCGTCCTTCGCTGGCGGCCAGCAAACGCAGCAGCAGACGGCCGAGCGTGGATTTGCCGGACCCGGACTCCCCGACAATCGCCAGCGTTTCCCCGGGCATCACGGAGAGGGAGACGCGATCCACCGCCGTCACAAAGCGGGCTGGAGTAAAAAGCTTCTTCGGGCCGGGGAAGCGCTTGCTCAGGTCACGGGCTTCAAGAATGGGCGTGGTCATGCGATTTCTCCCAGCGCAATGTGTTGTTCCAGCGGCACGCGGAAGCAGGCGACCAGATGGTCAGCCCCCTGCGCCGTGAGCGACGGTTTTTCGTTATGGCAGCGTGTTTGCGCGAAGGGGCAGCGGGTCGCAAAGCGGCAACCTTTCGGCATGGATTCCGCCAGGGGAACCGCGCCGGGAATGGTGGCGAGCGGCCCTTTACGCGCGCCCGCGGACGGAATAGAGCCCATCAGACCAATGGTGTACGGGTGCTGCGGATCGGCAAAGATGGCCTCGACGCTCCCCTGCTCCACCACCTGCCCGGCATACATCACCGCCACCTGCTGCGCCACTTCCGCCACCACGCCTAAATCATGGGTGATCATCAGCACCGCCGTACCGGTCTCCTCTTTTAAGGTGTTGAGCAGTGTGAGGATTTGCGCCTGAATGGTGACGTCCAGTGCGGTGGTCGGCTCGTCGGCAATCAACAAACGCGGATGGTTAATGAGCGCCATCGCAATCATCACGCGCTGGCGCATGCCGCCGGAAAGCTGGTGCGGATACGCTTTCAGGCGCATCTCTGCCGCCGGGATCTGCACCTTCTCCAGGATTTGCAGCGCGGTATTCATCGCCTGCGCACGCGAAACGTTCTGATGGCGCATAACCGCTTCGCTGAGCTGGTCCCCAAGGGTAAAGGCGGGGTTGAGCGACGTCATTGGCTCCTGGAAAATCATCGCCAGCTCGTTACCGCGGAGATCGGCATATTCCCGCGGGGAGAGCTTTCGCAAATCGTGGCGACGAAACTGCATATCGCCGCTGACAATCTGCGCGCTGGCGGGCAATAGC
Source organism: Enterobacter cloacae complex sp. 394F7 (assembly GCF_057320385.1). Taxonomy (NCBI): domain Bacteria; kingdom Pseudomonadati; phylum Pseudomonadota; class Gammaproteobacteria; order Enterobacterales; family Enterobacteriaceae; genus Enterobacter; species Enterobacter cloacae complex sp. 394F7. The sequence goes on from NZ_JBXWCS010000003.1 coordinate 397,680, forward strand.
CCCATCAGCGCTAAGGAGGTGATACTTTTCCCGCAGCCGGACTCCCCCACCAGCGCCAGCGTTTCACCCGCTTTGACCGTCAGCGAGATACCGTCAAGCACGCTCACCGGCGATCCGGCGAACTTAACGTTGAGGTTTTGCAGGCGCAGTACCGGAGTGGCTTCCTTAAACGGAATCGTCGTCATAGCGTGATGTCGTCCTCAAGGTGGATCGCCTGTATCAGGGCGTTTTGCAGGCTAAGCAGATGTTCGCGCATGGCGGCCGCTGCTTCGTTGGGCTGGCGATGGATAATCGCGGACATGATTTTATGATGATGGTCGTTGTAGACATCGACCCGTTCGGGGGTTCGGGCAAGCTCACGCAAATGCTGCCAGCCTGGCTCACGCCTGACGGCATCAATGGCATCAAAAAGACCGAGCATCAGGCGATTGCCTGCGGCCTCCGCTATGGCGCGGTGAAAGGCGCTGTCCCACAGTTCATTCAGATCGCGGTCGTCCGGGCTGACCTTATCGATGCGTTCCAGCATGCGCTGCATGAGCGCGAGGTTTTCCCTGGTGGCACGCAGTGCCGCAAGCCGGGCTAAGCCGGGTTCGAGCTGTAGACGAGCTTCCATCACTTCCAGAAGGTTGGTTTGCTGAACCAATCCCTGAAGGGCCAGCGGTTCCACAGGCGCAGCAGGACCAATAAAGGTGCCTTTGCCCTGCTTACGCCAGATCCGCCCCTCTTCTTCCAGCACATCCAGCGCACGACGTACTTCACGTCGTCCTACGCCGAGAGTTTCCGACAGCTCACGTTCCGTGGGCAGCGGAAGGCCTGGTGTTGACTCGTGCTGGTGAATAAGACCGCGCAATTGTTCAAGCGCGGTGCTGGAATTTGCCAGAAACCGTGACGGTTTTTCCATATTGGTTCGCTCGCTTTCATCATGACTTTATTGTTATTAACGATAAGTTATTGATATGAGGCGCTACTTATCGTGCTAATGATTAAGCAATAAACGAACCAATTTTATATTGGTTCAAAATTTCGCAGTGTAAAGGGTGATAACCTTTTAATTTATAAGCAAAACATCAAAAACGAACTGGCACGTCAAACGTTGCGTCAGCACATCAGCCATCCCGTTAGCTGCACAAAAATAGTGCAAAAAATGCACCAAAAACGATCAAATGTTAAATAAATGCACCTGCTATGTATATTCTTTGTTAACTAAAGATTATGTAACCGATAAAACAGGCAAAGATGCCGCCGGTTGGTAACGCCGGGCACTGATATAACGGACGACGAGTCACAAGAAACAGGTAAATAATACGCTTTATAAACAGGACAACTATTTTCCCCGGCTATATTTAAATGCGTATTTTATTGCTCCACGCCGCTTACTTTAGTTAATAAAGTCCGTGCTTTTTCGGCTTATTAAACCGTGTCCCTCACCCGGTATTTCCGAAAGTAAACGACTCTGCCAAAAATTAACCAAAAAACAACAATTAAAGCATTTTAGATGAAAATAAATGAATCTCACTCTCATTTAAGAACTTTTACAACCCCTTGTTTTATATAAAATTAATTCTTAAATCGCATTCATAATAGTCAGTTCAGACTATTTAATTAAGATTATTGCCTGGCCCAGCATATGATTATTCCTAAAGAACGACGGCGTTTGTCAGACTCCGGCTTAATATCATTAACGTAAGAAAGCATCGCGTGTGAGGTATAATATGTACTGTGCAACTAACAATCCTGGCTATTTATCTCATACAGGTGGACAACCTGTTTGTCATACCCCTGACATGCGTTGTTATGGTTGCGAAAAGCAATGCCGCTTTAATACGTCTGAAGATGGCCAAAACCGTGATTGCCACGCGCTTGAATATTATATCTGGCCTGATAATAACACCTTTTTGGTTGAAGGCATTCGTCATCACTTTGGCGAGGTAAATGATAAATATATTTCGCAGCCGGTTGTCATCATCGACTTCAGTCATAAAAACATCAATTATTTTTTATCTGAAAACTGGTTAGATCAGTTCAAAAACATGAGACTGATTCTTGTCACTGATAAAAAGATGACAGCAATTGCGCACTACTGGTTTTACAACGACACGTTAGAAACCACTATCAGTTCAATTATCTTTTATGACGATAGCGCAGAAGAAGTCTCGACGAAACTGAAAAAAACGTTCCTGGCAAAAACGATTAAACCGACAGGTAACAGACCCAAACTGAGTCAGAATGAATTCAGCCTGTTTTCATTCCTCTTTAACGGATGGTCGCCAAAGAAAATCGCCTACCGGAACGGCACCAGTGTTAAAAACACCTACGCCATGAAGAACCGAATTGAACGCAAGCTGGGCGTGTCCATCACGCGGCTTGCAAGTTAGTGTAAAACTGACAATACGCTCTGTCGAAAATTCCTGGATGAACAGAGCGTACTCTGACTGTCACTCGTGTTTTTCCGTAATGCATAATTAATCTGATTGTTGATATATTACATAATATTTTACATATATTATATGGACGCGTAGCGTTTGATCACATGAACATTATTACTATTAAACAAAATGAGAATGACAACTACACTATGCGTTGTTACGGATGTGTGCATAAATGCGCCTACGCCTCCATTCGCAGCACAAAGTGCGATGAATGTTCGGGAGCCGAGTTTTATATTTGGCCAGAAAATAACTCATTTCTGATAGAAGGCATTTTACAATACTTTGCTGATATTAATTCAAAAATAATTTCACAACCCATTGTCGTGATAGACTTTAATTACAAGAATATAAATTACTTCTTATCAAACAATTGGTTATCTCAGTTCAGAAACTCGCGCCTGATTCTTATCACCGATAAAAAAATGGCGGCCATTGCCCACTACTGGTTCTACAACGACACGGCAGACACGATCATCAGCACGGTCATTTTTCATGATGACCTGGCCGAGGATATCAAAATGAAGATCAGCCAGTCTTTTATGGGAAAAATAATACGACCTTCAGAAAAAAGAGCCAAACTTAGCGCAAATGAATATGCACTCTTTTCTGAACTGTATAAGGGCCAACTGCCTAAAAAGATTGCCATGAAAAATGCCACGAATGTCAAAAACATTTACGCCATGAAAATAAGAATTGAAACAAAGCTGGGCGTTCCCATTTCAAGACTGGCGAGCTAATACGTCCACGTAAGAAAGAGACGTTAAAACATCAGCATAGCAAATATGACGTAGAGTATTCTTAAAGGAACAGTTACTTTTCCTTATTGTGTGTAAGAGGGATAAAACCCTACACTACGATATTACCAGTGCTTGTATTTTTACATAATCCACCCGCGTCACCCGTTGTATTTACGGATGCCCCTGGTCGTTTTTAAATAACATATTCTTTACTTTTTAATTCTAAGTGAGGAACGCAACTACAGGTCTGAATTCAAAATGAATACGCATCTTTCCACGGTAAAAATTAATTCAGAGCATACTCTTGATGATATTGAAGCCCCTGAAAAAGATTCTCTTCTGTGGGGCGTTGAATGGCTTTGTGGGCATCATTCTAAGTATGCCAGCAAAGAGGTGCTGTATGCAGGCCTGCCAAAAAGCGACAAGCTGGAGCCTGAAATGGCATTACGTATGCTTGAGCAGATGGGCATTTCCGCCGGTTGGGTTAAACGCGATCTGAATTCGCTTTCCTCCTGGCTGTTCCCTTTGCTTATTGCACGCAAAGACGGGACATACTGCATTCTTACCGCACGCAAGGGAAAGCGCGGGCAACATACGTATCAGATTGTGGTACCTGAAAACGACGGAACGCTCCTCGTTGCAGAGGCGGATTTACACGAGGCTTATGGCGGTTATGCCCTTGTGACGACGCCAAAACCCACGTTGGACGCGCGTGCTGAAGACCAGCTGTTACCGAAAGCCCAGGATGAAGGTCACTGGCTCTATTCGACGCTGTGGCGCTACCGGCATTACTTCTACAGCGCGGCACTGGCGGCGCTGCTGGCGAACATTCTTACGCTGGCCGGTACCTTCTTCACCATGAACGTCTATGACCGCGTGATCCCCACCCAGGCGTACGTCACCCTGTGGTCGCTGGCGATTGGCGTGGTGATTGCCATTATTTTTGAATTTGCCAGCCGACAAATCCGCGCCTATTTGATCGACATCGCCGGTAAAAAAGCCGATCTGATCCTTGGTGCGAAGCTGTTTCGCCAGGTGATGTCGATGCGCATGGAATACAAGCCGCAATCCTCCGGAACCTTTGCGAACCAGTTACGCGATTTTGAGGCCGTCCGCGACTTTATCACCTCTGCGACCCTCGCCACGCTGTCCGATTTGCCGTTCTGTCTGCTGTTCATGTTCATCATTTACATGATTGGCGGCCCACTGGCCGTTGTACCGCTGGTCGCCATGCCACTGATTTTGATTGTCAGCGTCATTATCCAGTGGCCGCTGGGTCGCTACATGGAAGAAAACGTCCGGGAAATTTCGCTTAAGCAGGGTCTGCTGATCGAGAGCATCGAAGGGCTTGAGGCCTTAAAAGCCGCTCAGGGCGAAGGGGTGATGCAAAAGCGCTGGAATGATTTCAGCGCACTGGCTGCGGCGTCCTCGATGAAAACCCGCTATCTCTCCATGCTGACCACCAACTTTGTCTCTTTTGTGCAGCAAATCACCACCGTCTGCATCGTGGTGCTCGGCGTCTATTTAATCCACGCCGGAGAGCTGACCATGGGGGCCATGATTGGGGTGGTGATCCTCTCCAGCCGTTCGCTCGCGCCTCTGGCCTCCGTGGTCGGTCTGGCGCTGCGTTATCAGCACGCCAAAACCGCGCTGAAATCCCTTAACCAGCTGATGGAAACGCCGACCGAGCGCGATGCGCTGATCAATTATCTGCCGACGCCCAATTTCACCGGCAGCCTGCGTCTGAAAAAGGTGGGATTCACCTATCCGGTACCGGGAATGATGGTCGCGCCACGCATTCTGGACAACATCAATATCAACATCGAGGCCGGGGAGCAGGTGGCCGTGCTGGGCAAAATTGGCAGCGGTAAGTCGACCCTGCTGCGCGTGATGGCGCGCCTGTACCAGCAGAGCAGCGGACAGCTTTTCATTGATGGTGTGGATGCGACACAGGTGGATCCCGCCGACTGGCGCGCCGCGGTGGGCTACGTCGGGCAGGACTGCCGCCTGTTTTACGGCACCCTGCGCCATAACATCGTCATTGGCAATCCGGGCGTGAGCACGGAAGAGTTTCTGCGAGTTGTTCGCCTGACCGGGCTTGATCACGTAGCGGCCAGACATCCACTGGGTTTTGACATGCCTATCGGCGAAATGGGCAATTGCCTTTCCGGTGGACAAAAACAGCTCGTCGCCCTCGCCCGCTGCCTGTTGCTGCGACCAAAGATTTTGCTGATGGATGAACCCACCAGCTCAATGGACGCGATGACGGAAACCCTGTTCCTTCGTCGGCTCAAAGAAGCGACGCAAGGACAAACGCTGGTCATTGTGACCCACCGCATGTCCGTACTGAGCCTGGTAGAGCGTCTGATCGTCATGGAAGACGGACATGTAGTGAAAGACGGTCCCAAAGATCAGGTGATGGCCAGCCTGAATGAGAATGTCATGAAGAAAAAGCAAGCAATGCATTCAGTCGAAGAGAAGCAACAGAAACAAGGTGTGAATGAATGATGAACGAGGACGAAGTGAATCATAACGCCTCAAAGGGAGAGGCCGAAACGGATGCAGGCGTACCCTCAACGGCACTGGATAACGTCAACGCTACGCAGAGAACAGGCACCGGGCTGGCATTACACCCCACACAGCCAACGGGGAAAGTGAAAGCCGACGATCTGAAATTCATGCACGACCTGCAGGGCGCGCTGATCGCACAGAAGACCCCTTTCAGCATGATCATGCTCTACACCATCACCCTGGTTGTGGTGGTGGCGCTGGTCTGGGCGCATTTCGCCCGGGTTGAGGAAATTACCCGTGGCGACGGGAAAGTGATCCCCGCCAGCCGCGAGCAGCTCATTCAGAGCCTGGAAGGCGGCATTCTCGAAGAGCTGAACGTGCAGGAAGGCGACATCGTCGAGAAAGGCCAGATTCTGCTGAAGATTGACCCGACTCGCGCCGGGGCCAGCTATGGCGAATCGTTGTCCAAAGTGCAGGGGCTGAAAGGCAGCATTGCCCGTCTGAGGGCGGAAGCCTACGACACGCCCCTGACCTTTCCGCCGGATATCGCCGGGATTGAGTCAATCGTGCGTGATGAGACCCAGGCCTATAACGCCCGCCTGAAAACTCTGAATGAAAGCGTAGAGGCCTTAAAACGGAGCCTGACGCTGGCGCAAAACGAGGTCAGTCTGTCGGAGCCGCTGGCGCGCAGAGGGTTAATGTCGGATGTCGAAATCCTGCGCCTCAAGCGCCAGGCGAACGAATTCAGCCTGCAGATCACCGAGCGTACCAACCGCTTCCGCTCTGATGCTAATAGCGAACTGAACCGCCTGGAATCCGAGCTGGCGCAGGCGGAAGAAATTCTGCGCGGACGCCAGGACGTAATGAACCGTACCACGGTGGTGGCGCCCGTGCGCGGCACCGTCAACAACATCCGGGTGACAACCCGTGGCGGCGTCATTCAGCAAGGGGCGGAGATCATGACCCTCATTCCGCTTGAAGATAACCTGCTGGTTGAAGCCAAAATCAAACCCTCTGATGTGGCCTTTATCCATCCGGGCCTGCCCGCCACGGTAAAAATTACCGCCTACGACTATGCCATTTATGGCGGATTAAACGGTGTCGTTGAACACCTCAGCTCAGACACGCTGATCGATGAAGAGAAAGCCCGTCAGGGGCGTGGAGATTCTACCTATTACCGGGTGTTCGTCCGCACCGACCGTGCCGCGTTACAGGTAAAAGACAAGTCGTTCCCGATCATGCCGGGAATGGTGGCAAACGTAGAAATCAGAACGGGGGAGAAGACCATTTTGTCTTACATCCTCAAACCGATACTGAAAGCGCGCGAAGCCTTCAGGGAGAGATAATTATATGGTTAAGGCACGTAAAGAGCGTCGTTGGGCAAGGGTAGCAACCGCAGTTGCACTCTGCTTGCCCTGCTCTTCTTTTGTCATTCCGCTGCACGCGGCTGACATTGCTCAGGCTAAAAGCAGCCTGGCGTCATTGCCGCCGATGCGCACACAGTCACAGCTCAACCGCGACGTGCAGCCTGTGCAGCGGACGGTGTCGCAAAGTGCGGCATCGCCGCGTTCGCTGCCCGCCATGCGTACCCAGTCGCAATACGTCAGTACGCAAAAGGCGATGCCAACGCAAGCCACTGCGCGCCCTGAACGTTACGCCTCTGCACCGACAGCCAGGGAGTTTGCCCCCGCCCCGTCAAAACCGGTGGAAAGCCGGGCTGTGCTGAAGAAAAACGCAGACTTCTTCCCGCCCGTCACCGAGTATTACAAACCGGACCCGGCGTACGCCGGGGTGCGTCGTGACGGCAGTGCGCGTCAAGCCATCAGCGGCATGTCGCAGGGCTACCGTGCCGGTAGTCAGGATTCGCTTGTTTTTCTGCGCAGCATGGTGGCCAGAGCGCTGGCGTATAGCCCGGAACTGCGGGCCGCCTCAGCAGAGGTGATGGCGTCTGACTACATGGTCGATCAGGTAAAAGGCCAGCGCATGCCCCAGGTACGTCTGGGCGTAACCTCGCCGCTGTCGACCGTGGGCGGCGATCGCCAGTCGTCATCCAACAATAGCCATATCAGCGACTCTAGCGGCACAGTCTCCGTTAATACGCCGATTATTGACTGGGGAAGGATCAGTAACCAGGTGGACAACTCTCTGGAAACGGCAAAAGCAGCCCGTTATTCAAAAGAGTATTCCCGCGAACAGCTGGCCTACAACACCGTGTCCGAGCTGATGAACATGGGGCGTTACCAGCACAGTAAGGTTGTGGCGAAACAGTATGTTGGCCGCATGAAAGAGCTGGTCACCATGCTGTCGCAAATTACCCAGGCAGACCGCGGCAGAGAGAGTGAACTGGTGCAGGCCAAAGCAAAACTGATGTCGGCCCAGGCGAGTCTCGACAACATTGAGCATCAGCTGAGCGCCAGCAAAATCAAACTGGTGCGTCTGCTGGGGACCGAGCCTGAATTACCGGAAGGCATAAGCTGGCACGACACGGTCATCCCGGCGTCGGTGGCGCTTTCTGGGCTGGATAAAAACCCGATGATGCTGAACCTGCAGTCCAAAGTCCGGGCGGCGGAGTATGAGGCTGAAAGTATTAAATCGTCGGCCCTGCCGCAGGTGAACTGGGTCATCTCCAAAAGCACCGCCAAAGACAGCAACGGCAACGAAGCGGGTTGGTATACGGGCTTAAACGTCGAGTGGGAGGCGTTTAGCGGCGGCTCTCAGCGTGCCGCTGAGATGTCGGCACGGGCGAAAGCCAATATGGCGCAGCAGCAATATGAAGTGAGTTACAAAGATCTGGAGTATCAGATTAACTATCAGATTCAGGTACGTGACTCCTCTTTCCTGCGCGCCGATGATTACGATCGCCTGACAAGTGAAACGGATCGGGTGCGTCGTATGTTCTACGAACAGTGGTATCACCTTGGCAAACGCACCTTGCTCGACGTGCTGACGGCAGAAAACGATCATTTTAATAATCAGCTTTCTGCCATTAACAACCGCTACGACGGCTATATTTCCAACATTAACGTCATTGCCAGCGCCTCCATGCTGCTGTCATGGATGAAAATGAGCTAAGCGAAACAGACGTAATAAAAAGCCAGACCGTCAGTGATGAGGGTCTGGCTTTTTTATGTCTTTCAGAAGGCGACTACCAGGGGGTGTCCTCTCTGCTGATCTCCGCCCAGCGCAGATACATATCGCTCGACATCATAAAATCGGTATGCCATTTCCACCAGGTGTGCAGCGTGTAGTACACCAGACATGGCAGATAGCAAAGCAGGAAATAGACCTCAAACCAGACCTGCCATCCCGAAAGCGTAAGCAGCACGCCGATAACAGCCGACCAGACACATTCCACGCCCACCAGCATCACCAGCCGCAGCCATAATGGTTTCTCAGACAGCGTCCTCCACGGGATTGACGGGGAGAAATAGAGATCAATCTCGTTAAGGAACAGATGGCCCAGAAACACATAGCGTCGGGTAAAGCGCAAGAACAGCAGATTGATTCCCAGCACCACCACGCAGAGCACCACCATGGTAATGATGGCGGTTAAGGTGAAGTAGCGCCCATAGAGATCAAACTGCGCACTGTTGCGTAAGGGGCTGATGGTCAGGAGATTCATCACCACACTCATCACAACAGCAACGGCCACATACTGTGAAAGCTGCGTGTATTTTGCCTTGTCTCTGGCTGAGGCAACGACCTGCTGAATATAGACATGGCGCAGCGCGGCAAAGATCCCCCAGATAATCAGCGGCGCCACGAAAACCATGATCAGCAGCGTGATGCCTGGCGTGGTCAGCGCAAGGAAGAGCCCCGTGATGCCCGCGAAAATCAGGATCGAGACGGCCAGCACGATAAACGGTTCGAAGATGATCGAATTCGTTTTCGGGCTCTCTTTGCCGACAAATACCGACAAATCAACATTCTTGACGACGCATTTATAGGCCCAGAAGGCCTTAAGGTCGGCAATGAAGCTATACCCGATCAGCGCGAAAATACCGCTCGCGACCCAGGCATCCTGCCGGGAAAAAGAGAAACCGGCATTTTTCCAGTAAAAGCCCAGCAGGATAAACGTCACGATATAGATAAAAAGCACGTTCCTTTTATCCTGATAGCGGATGAAGGTTAAATAATCTGGAATCATAGCTCGGCCATTACATCCCTAACACTTTTCTGCAGTGCAGGACACGCCCGGCAGAAAAACCGGAAAAATCGTTCAGCATCTGTCCCAGATAGGGTTTGTTGCTCATCTCCAGGAACAGCGGCTGGTCTGGATGATGGATGAATCTGGCCATGGAATCGGCCCATTTCACCGTCTGCGTAAGATGCAAAGAGAGGTTCTCTTTGATATTGTCCGGCACCGTTTCGACTCTGGCGGTCACATTCATCAGCACGTCATAGGCTGGCGAGGTGAAAGGCTGTCCCGCCAGGAAGTCACGCATCAGCTGCACGCCCTCAGCCATTAAACGGGTATGCCAGGCCCCGCTGACGCCGAGCTTGATCGGCTCATAGCCTTCATCGGCCAGCACTTTGGCAAAATCACTCAGCGCAGACGGGGTCCCGCCAATCACCTGCTGACGCGGGGTGTTGTCGCAGCTGATATCCAGCGCGATCCCGGAACGGGTGATGATGTCACTCAGCGTGGCAAAATCGGCCCCCTTCAGCGCCAGCATCGCGCCTTTCTGCTTTTTACTCACCGCATCCATGGTGCTGGCACGAAAATGCAGCGTACGGAACAGGGTCTCCAGCGAGATCGCGCCTGCCGCGTACAGGGCACTGTATTCGCCAACGCTATGGCCGCAGGCACCCACGACGCGCAGCGCCGGGAAGCGCTCGCGGCAGAGGCTATAAAGCGATACGTTGATTGCCGTAACGGCCAGCTGTTGTACCGTGGTCTGGATCAGCCTGTTCATCGGCCCCTTAAGGCAGAGTCGGCGCAGATCGAGGCCCGACACATCGCTGGCACAATCCCAGATCTGTTTCGTCGTTGCATTGAGATCCCACAGATCGCTGCCCATACCAATCACCGGGTTTCCCTGGCCGGAAAACAGCAGCACCACAGGCTGCGATGGATTATCAAGCGTCATAGTCATTTCCTTATAAGTAATACTTAAAGCCAACATAGCCACCGGCAACATCGCCGAAGAAAGCAAACTCAGAATTTGCGCTACCCAGTGCTGAATAGACGCCGGTATACGCTTCCAGCTGGTCATCAATAAAGGTCAGCGGTGCGCTGATGTGGAGCCCCGACAGGGTGCTTTTATCCATCAGATTGACGACGAAATAAGGCTGCACGGCGATCTGATGCGTGAGCTGCACGCTGGACCAGGCGTTGAGATAGTGTTTCCCCTGCAACATGCCTTTGTTGCCCGTATTGCTGATTTCAGACGCCATCAGGTACTTATAGGAATCAAACGCCCTGTCGAGCGGCGCATAACCTGTCGGCGTATTCAAAAAGGTCATCAGCTCGCGCTGTTTGCGCCATTCCGTGCGGGAGTAGCCTTCGCTCTGGTAATAATATTCCAGGCCGAAAACGTTAAAGGTATCAGTGGTATATTGCCCGCCCACCGCCAGCTCTACGCCATTTTTGTCCTCGGTCTCATACAGCGATGAAGGAAATGCATAGTTCTGGACTTCTGCACTTTTCTCCTCAGAGAGATGACGCCAGCGCTGCTCCCGGTGCCAGGCCATCTCGGCATTCAGGGTCAGCTGTGGGGTGTAGTGATAGCTGTCAGAGACGGCAACCGACTGCGAGTCTCCCAGCAGAATGCGCATCCCCGGCGTATGTTGACGGAAGGCATGTGAGGTATAGCTCAGAAGCCAGGCCTCGCTGCTGTTGCCACGCTGGTTCGCGGACCAGTTGCTGGAGGTCAGATAGTATTTATCGATCGTCGCCAGCTTCGGAATCATGGTCAGCGAGAGCGACTCATCCCGGTTGTCCATTGACAGCGTCGCGGCCCAGGACGAGGACTGATACGCAGTGCGAAGCGCGGGATCGTAAAGCCGCGTCGGTTTGAACCCGGCGTAGTAATGCGGAGTCAGATCGGAAGGTGAGCGCAGGAAAAAGAGCCCCTGCTTCGCCTGAAGTTTTCCCACTTCAAGCTGCACGCTGTCTGAAACGGCGTAAACCAGTCTCAGACGCTCAATCAGCAGCTGAGAGCGGCTGTCGTCCTCTTCAAATGCTCCCACCTTGCGCGGTGAGTACCAGGTGAGCCCGTAGAGAGACAAATCCAGATCCAGCGCATTATCAACGATCGCGCACTTGCTGGTGAGATTCACGCCCGCGTCATTGTAGATATTGTGTCTGGTATACGGATTTCGGCCGTTAATTCGCCAGTCTGAAATTTGTTTTTTGACCAGCGACACCTGCTCATACAGCGTGACAGTGCTGTTTTTTGCAAAGTCGGAACCGGACAGGCAGTCCGCCAGTGCGCTCACGGGCAGAGCGGAGAGTGCCAGGGTTAACCCCAGTAATGTGCGTTTCAATTGGCACCTCGCTGAATAGACTCGCGAGTAAAGTGGGATTCAGGCAAGGACTCCAGGCGAACATCGCTGTACTCCATCACGGAGTAGCTGTTACCGTGACGGGCCTCCTTCACAATAATTTTCATCGGACGCATCTTCCCTAATACCATCTGAAAATCCTGGTACAGCACTTCTTTCATCAATTTATTATCCAGAGAGTAATACGACGCTTTAAAAGGACGGTTCTCCCCCTCTTTTTCAACGTAATAGATGACTTTTGGCCACGTGACGTCATCCGTTTTGCGCACCAACTCCAGCTTATAGCACTGCGTATCGCCGCATGCTTCCTCGCCCAGCAGCGTGGCGTGGTAGGCATACTCAAAATTGGTGACAATGACGTCGCCATTGGAAATTTGTCCAATCAGGCGCTGCTGGCGCGAAACGGGAACCGGTCGACGCAGTTCTGGCGTGTAGAACCAAAGATCGTACCAGTCAGAGAGCAGCACTTTGCCTTTGTCCCGCGGGGGATAAATAAAACGCGCCAGCGAACGGGCATCGGCTTTCATTCCCCCTTCGGGTTTCATAAAGCGCATGGAAATATCCAGCACCTGCTTATTGTCAGGCTGAGATGCGCCCGACTTATATTCATAAATGGTCAGGGTGTAGCGAAAAGGTTTATTCGGGGAACGAACCTCATCGGCACGACGAATAATCTCTGATGCTTTGTTATCCACCGGCGCTGATAATACCGCCGAGGAAAACAGGCACAGACAAAAGAGCAGTTTTGTGATGACAACGCGTTTCATATCGCTTCCTTACGAAAATTTAAAAGCATCTGAAATATTCAGCCGTGAAGCACGTAATGCAGGCAGCACAGAGGCGCCGGTTGCGGCCAGGATCGGTAATACGAGGGTTATCCAGGTCAGTGCTACGCTGTCGGTTTTAATAAAGGCCGTATAGCCCAGCGATTGCCCCGGTGACGGCGGCATCGCAATACCGTAAAGATTGATGGCAGAGGCAATGGCATAACCTGTCGCCAGACTGCCAAGGGCGCCGATAAGACCAATGAAAATCCCTTCCAGTAAAAACAGCCTGGTGACGTGCAGGGGTTTCAGGCCAATCGCCCTGAGGGTGGTTATTTCCCGGGTACGTTCGATAATATTCATGGTCATCGAATTGCCGATCATAAAGATCACGATCAATCCGACGATGAGCTTAATGAAGAAATAGATCCCGGATAATAAGCCTTCGACTTGCTGATAAAAGATCGAGGTCTCTTTCCAGTCTTTGACCAGCAGCGGTAAATGATGCTTCGCAATAAACTGGCGCAGTTTGGCGCTAAAGACGGCGGTATCGTCGTCCTTCAGCAGGATTAATACTTTACTGACGCTGTTGGTTCCCATGATGCGCTGTGCGGTATCAAGCGGGATTTTCATCGCCACATCATCGTAATCCTTAATACCGGACTCAAAGATGCCGCGCAACTTCATCGATAACGCGCCCTGGCCGCCCTCGGTATTCACCACCAGCACATCCAGCCAGTCGTCGTAGTGGGCATTGAGCGTTTTCGCCAGCCCACTGCCCAGCGTGATTTCGTCGGTACGCACCCGGGAGAGATCGCTGCCGGAAATTAATTTATCAAACGATCCCAGCTTTAACGCAGGCAGCGGCTCCACACCCAGGGCGGAAAAATAGCTGGACGTTTCGCTTTCATATTGCGAAATCACCCCGGTAAATTCCAGCTGACCGGACAGTGTCGAAATATGCGGTGCAAGATCCGGATCGTTGAGAATCGCCTTTTTCAGGGATGCATAATCGGCAATCAGGCTTTTATTTTTATTCGACGTCTGGAAATAATTTTCATTATAAATTTGCACGTGACCAATATTGGTTCGAATCGTTTGCTCTTTCAAAATCCAGAAAGAGTAATCGATAAACCCGCCATACAGAAAAATCGACACGCCACCGAGCATAATGGCGGCAATGGTTGAATAAGATCGTCTCTTGTGGCGAAAGAGGTTTAAAAAAGCAAACTTCACATCCCGCGAGCGGAATAATACGCACCAGAGGACAAAAATCAGAATCAGTACAACAACACTATTCGCTAACACCATAACCCCGGACATTTAGTTCCCTTTCACCAGCGGTAACAAGACCTCTGTCACTTCGTTGATATCCCACTCTGGCGCGTCGCCAGAAGCCAGTGGTAATGCAGAGTTGGCGTGACGCAGTTCTGTTTGCGCCAGCAGCGCGTCTGCCTCGGCGGTACGGTTACAGCTCAACAGCGCGCGATAACGCATTTCGTCAATGTGCTTCATCAACCCGGCATTGAATACGTCAGGGCTTTTCGCCATCTGTTCCGTATCTTTTAACGTCACCACACAGCGGCCAATATCGGCTGGCAGGTACGCGTCCACACGGGCACGCATGTAGCGCACCCGTTGATTGCCCTCGTAGAGGTCCACCGCTTCATCGAGATAGAAAAAGCCCGTTTTGCCATACTCAGACGCCTGAATGACGTCATTGGTATTGAGGGCATGTTCCGCCTGGCGCAGCATGCCGTAGGCATAAAAAACCAGCGACAGCGCGTTATCATTGGCCTTGTATTCGGTAAACAACGCACGGGTGATATCGGCTAGCTTATCGGCCTGCGTCGGGAAGCCATTTTTTATCACCTGCTCAGCCACGGGGGCCGCGGCGGCTTTAACGCTCCCGGCATAGGCCATGCAGATCAATAGCCAGCAGAGAATGAAGAAATTACGATTGTGAATCATGAACTAATACTCCGTCCTTAATTTCAACCACACGCCGCGCGCGCTCTTTCAGCTGGCTTGAGTGCGTCGAAATAATGAAAGTGGTGCGTGTCTCCCGGTTGATTTTCAGCAGCAGATCGAGAATGGCCTCACCGGTGACCAGGTCGAGGTTTCCGGTTGGCTCATCGGCAATCACGACCTGAGGGTCATGCGCCAGTGCACGGGCAATAGCCACACGCTGCTGTTGTCCACCCGAAAGCTGGCCCGGCTTACGTTCGGTATATCCCGCCAGTCCTACGCTCTCGATAAAATGCAGCGCCCGCTCTTTCGCCTCTTTTTTGCCAATGTGCCCATTCAGCACCAGCGGGTAAAAAACGTTATCAAATACGCTCAGCACGGGGATGAGGTTAAAAAACTGAAATATGAACCCCAGATGCTTGCCACGAATTTCTGATAATTGTTCTTCCGGTAAATTGTTGAGTAATTTTCGCAAAAACATCACCGAACCAAATCCCGGTTTATCAATACCCGACAGGATATTTAACAGCGTACTTTTACCGCTGCCGGAGGGGCCGCACAGTGCCAGAAATTCGCCTTTCTCTATTTCAAGATTGATATTTTTCAGGGCATCGACTTTGCCTTCGCCCGAGCCATAACTCTTATAGATATTGTTCAGCGATATCATTGGGAGTTCTTTAATCATTCCGCTCATGGGGGTGTCGTTATTCCTTGCAATAGTCAATGTCGAAATAGCTGTAGCCGAACTGTTTATCGGGAACGACAGTTCTTAATTTTCCCGCAAAATGAGGAGCCTGCTGGAGATACGCAAAGCTTAATGCTGGCGTCAGACAGCCACTGGCACCAAAGGTATCGACCAGATCTAACGTCTTTTGCGGCGCAACGGTTGAGCGAGACAGCATCTCTTTGCGCAGACCGGCAAACGCCACGCGATCCGCTGCCTGCGTGTCCTCAAGGGTATCGGCCATCACGTATTGACCGCCGTTCACCCGGATTGCGCTTTCATACTGGCTAAAGATGAAACAGCCCGCACGCTCAACGGTTAAATTGACATCCTGGGCTTTCCCCCTGCGCTTCTCTCCCCACTTCAGCGCGATATCTTCGTCCGAAAACACCAGCACCGGGATCGCACGGTAGGCGGCGCAGATCACCACGTAATCAAACACATCCCAGTTCAGATAATCCTTTGCCAGACTCATGGCCTGGATGAAGGATTGCCTTTCACCCCGGATTTTGCACGTCGGTGAATTCACAGAGAATTTCTTCACCAGGTTTTTTGGCAGCGTATCAATCATTGAGATGTGTAATGCGCTGGAGATATTTTCAAACGGCCCGGATTCGCCCCAGGAGTCGACATAAATAAATGCCGTGCGCTGCTTTAGCAGCTTCATTCGCTCTTTCGCCGGCAGCGCCATGAGCGCGTCATCCGCCGCTTGCTCCATCGCATCCAGGTATTTTTGATACTGAGGATTGCGGATCATCTCACCGGCATATAACTCCGGCTGCGTACCAAAACGTTTCAGACCCCAGCCGTTTGCATGGGTTGATTTGAGCGCTTTATTAAATAAATGCGACTCCCACGCGTTTAGCCAGCTGGGCTGATAGAAATAAAATTTATCTTCCGGCTCAATGAGCGAAAATGAGGATAAATACATGTTACTCTCCATGATCGTTCAACAGCCAGGATGACCCGTAGACATGACGGCGCCAATAATGGATCCATCCACGCCAACCCCAACTTTAAGCAGATGGTTTTTGTGATGACCAATAACGCCACGGTCAATCAAAACATGCTGAGCAACGGCATCAATAATGGTGTCATTACCAACGGGGGAAATAAGCTCCTGCTGGGTGAGCGAATGATGACCAATAATTAAATCGACAATCCCAGAGCCGGTTGCGGTATAGCCAATCTGGCCTTTATAAGCCAGAACCGGAACCGGATGTCCTTCCGTCAACATCGCTATCGCTTTGGCTTCCGCTTTATCGCTGACGGATGAACCGTTACCGTGAGGGATAATCGCGCACAATGCCTCAACGTCCAGTTCGGCTTTCTTCATTGTGGCCTGCATCACTTTTAAAATATTGGTGCTGAGCCATGAGCTGTCGTTGCTTCTGCCTGCGCTGATTTGGGTATAGGTTGTTTGCAACCGCACGCCGCCCTTCGCCTTTCTGGCGCGACGGTGGCGGGAATTTTCCAGCAGAATGGCGCTATAGCCTTCCGCGAAAAGCACCCCCTGGCTGTTTTCACCAAAGGGCTGAACAAGATGGCTATCCAGCATGGATTGCGTATCCAGAAACCAGATATCCTGCGTTTTAATTTTTGAGCAGTTCACCACCAGGACAATATCTACGCCGCCATGCTCGATGGCCTGGCAACCTAAATGCACGGCTGTCAATGATGAATTACTGGTGCAATTCATATTCGGGGGTAAATACTGCAGGTTGTATTTACGCGCAAGGTGACCGGCAATACGATCCTGCGACATATTATCCACATGCAGCTGCATTAATGATTTTGAAAGATAAATATCTTCCACATCATTTTTGTTATAGAAACTCTTAAAGGCCATGCCATCGACCCGCGGGCCGATACCGGTTAAATAAACCCGGGCATTGCACCCGGCGAGCCATTGAACATCCAGGTCGGCCTGGTCGAGTGCATCGTCAATCAGACGATAAAGCAGATCTAATGCGCTATCATCCGTATGATCCAGCGTGGCAATATGTTTATTGCCATCGAACCCACATTTAATTGCCTCGTCGTCGGATTTAAACCAGGGTTTTCTTTCAACGCGTTTGCCCAGCTTCAGATTTTGAATAAGCTGAAGACTGTCTTCGGCAAACGGCAGACAAGAACTGAACCCCGAAATGATAGCGGCATTATCCACAATATTATCCTTTAATCACAAACGCGTAGTAGTTACCGCCTTCCGTCGCACCCACCAGCAATACGTGCTTCAGGGCAAGTTTTAACGGTTCACGAACGAAGTTAATTCGCTTATCGAAAAACTCGACGGTATGAGGAATAGCGGGCACCGCCTGCGTCTTAAAACAGTCAATGATGACGGCCAGGTTAAGCAGTCCGGCAGCAGACGCGACAAAGCCAAAGCAGGCGTTGTAGTTCACGACCGGTACGTCCGGTTTTGCCTGGGCGAAGGTGGCGTAAATCGCATCGATTTCAATGCGTGAGCTCTCATCGCTACCGTTGCTGGTACCACAGACCAGGTCGATCTCCTGCGCCGTTACACCGGCATCCGCCAGCGCACGGTCGATAGCCAGCGCCATGGAGGAGGATTTCTCGTCCCGCTGAGAGGCATCAAAATAGCTGTTGCTACAGGCTTTACCGTAGCCGGCCACTTCCGCCAGCACTTCTACACCACGCGCGGCTGCACGCTGCGGATCTTCCAGCAGCAACATGCAGGCACCTTCGCCAGGAATGTAACCCTTCGGATCGTTACCGTAGATCTGATATTCCCTGGCGTCGGAGGTCATATGCAGCTTGCGGGTAACGGCGTCCATATAGAGTGACATGGACGGGAAATACTCGTCCGCGCCGCCCACCAGCACCTGCGGCTGCAGATCCTGACGCACGATTTCGTAGCCGTAGGTTAATGCGCCTAATGCCGCATTCTCGCCGGTCGCCAGCGTAGTGGTGTAGCCCTTGATCCCTTCCGAAATACCGCAGAACGTCGGGATGGAGTTCATCAACGATCCCGGGAATTCAGAGGTTCTGACTTTACGTGGGTCTGGCTTAAGGCTCTGCAGATATTTGTAGGTCGTCTCCTGCGGGCCACTGGACATTCCCATGACCATGCCAAGCTCATCGCCATCACGCTTGATTTTACGCTTCGCCTGCTCCAGCGCTTCGGACAGGGCAATTAATGCGAACGTACCGCCACGCGTGGCCTTGCGAGGGTCAAAGCGGCGCAGATGTTTACGCGGTTCCAGCCCGGAAACCTGGAAGGTCTTAAAGTGTTCATTCGCTTCCGGCAGCGTTTCGGCCAGCGCGTTGAAATCGTCACCAAACAGCGCTTCGAACTGACGGGTGGTTTCCAGCACATCCAGTAACTCTTTTGCCTCTTCCAGCGTGTCTTCCGGGAAGGTGACGCCGCCCAGCTCAACGGTATGGTTCTGTTGCCATACGTTGTCGAGGATCTCGTGAACGGTGTGACCAATCGCGGAAACGGCACCCAGGCCGGTGATCGCCACGCGCTTTTCGTCGTAGGCACTGACCGGGATCGAACAAGGCTCCATGCTGATAATCATGCTGCAGTTGTTACCGCCGAAGGCATAATTGTTCTTCATGAAGAGGTTGATTTTCTGGTCACGGAAGTCGTTTGGCACGTAATCCAGATCGCAGTTTGGACGCGCGTTGGTGAAGTTCAGCGTCGGCAGAACGCGGTTATCCGGCAGCGTGACCAGGCAGGCGATCAGTTCGACGATCCCCGCCGCGCCGATGTTATGACCAAAATAAGACTTGGTAGAGCTCACCAACAGTTTCTCATTGTTGGCAAACACCTTTTTCATCGCCAGCGTTTCGATACGGTCGTTGGCTTCTGTTCCGGTACCGTGGGCGTTGACGTATTCGATCTGATCCGGGGTAACGCCGGCATTTTCCATCGCCTTATGCATCACCTGTACCGCGCCGCTGGCGCGTGGATCCGGTCCGGTTTCGTGGAACGCATCGCAGGAGGTGGCATAAGAGAGAATTTCACCGTAAATGGTGGCGCCACGTGCGACAGCATGTTCGTACTCTTCAAGCACGATCGCCCCGGCCCCTTCACCGATGGACATACCCGAATTGCCGGAGAACGGCGTGCAGGCGTCCGGATGCATCACGTTCAGGGCATAAAAGCCCGCGAAGGTGGGCAGGTAGATAGGTTCTGTCCCGACGGCCAGCATGGTTTTGCTTTTGCCGTTCTGGATGTAGTCAAACGCCATGCCGACCGCGTTAGGGCTGGCCGTACAGGCGGTCGCGACCAGTTCAACACCGCCCTGTAACCCGAGCAGCGTGGAGACGCTGGAACAGCAGGAGGAGAAACCGCCAGAGAACAGCGCCTTACGCAGGGAAAAGTCTTCCATGCGTTGCTCAAACAGCGGCAGAAATGCCTCGGTCCCGGCAGACGACACGCCAACAATTAAACCGGTTTCTTTGAGGTGCGCTTTGTTCTCAGCCAGCCCCGCCTGATTGAGCGCATCTTTACCCACTTTGTAGGCCCAGAGTGCGGCATTATCCAGGGAGGCGATAACGTCGTCCGGTAATTCCGAATAGTCAATGTCATGCAAGACTTCAGCGGCTCTGGCGTTTTCAAACCATTTTGAAAAACGCACGCTGTCCGTGACGCCATTTTTTTTATTCAGTAAGGCGTCTCTGAAATCCTGCAGGTTTTCAGCCAGCGAAGAGAGAATACCGATCCCGGTAATGACAACCCGTTTTCTGTTTGTCTTCATAAATATATGTACCGCCATGTACAGGCAATGAGCAGCGAAAAGGATCCGTGGTGTTATTCCCACGGATTCGCTTCTCGCTGTATCGATTAATAATTACAGTGCGCTTTTCGCTTTAGAGGCATCCACAAAACTGTGTTCAGTTGGATTAACCAGCATGCTCAGGTTATAAATAAATGGCATACCTTTGGTTTTCGCGGCTACCGTTTCAGAGCGCGTTTGAATAGCAAAGCCGCTAATATCAGACCATGCATATTCATTGTCGATCAGCGCCAGGGCAATAAAGCACTGCAGGGCTGGAGAATAGATAGCCTTAGCGACTTTCCCTACCACCTGATCCTCAACCAGTACGTTATCGCCGGATTCAATGCCTGAACATTCGCCCTCGACAATCATGCCGATCACCTTGCGTGCGCCTTCGCGGTGAGACAGCTCTTCGGCCGCGTCTTTACCTACAAAGCCCTCTTTGTCGTACTGCACAGCCCATTGCAGCTGCAGCTCTACCGGATTGAGGTTGTACTCAGCCCACAGCGCGTCATCCCAGCCTGGGTTTTCGATACGCACAATTTTCTGGTAATCCAGCCCGCCGGTCTGCAGCAGGTATTTGCCGCCGTGCTCCAGCAGTTGCTGCCACTGATCCAGCAGCTGTTCCTGCTGGCCAACAACCATATAGGCGAATTCACCGTGTTTACCGCAACGGAATACCATCAGCTCGTCGTCGGTATTCATGTACTCGTAATAAGGCAGACCAATCACGTCGAAACCGTGGATTTCAGACATCAGTTCCCAGGAGTACGGCCCTTCTACCATGATCGCGCCCCAGTTCTGCTCGCGCATATCAGCAATTTCAGGGGTTTCCTGGATATCCAGTTCGTCGGCTTTTTCCAGAAGGGCGTTCAGGCCAGCGATAATTTCCGCCGCCGGAATGTTCTCGGACATGATGTAATAGCCGTCGGATGAGCAGAGCACATACACATCACCGCGCACCGTACCGTCTTCATTCAGTACCAGCGAGTAGATCCCTTGCTCGTCACGGATAATTGATACATCGGCAGAGACAAAATAATTCACCAGTGCCCAGGCATCATCACCCATCACGCTGACAATGGACATGTGGGAATAGTCCACCAGCAGGGCATTTTCACGTACGGCTTTATATTCCACCATCGGATCGTGATAGGCAGAAGGAACGTTGGCATTGTTGTAAATGCCCATTTTCGCATTGTTTTTTAAATGAAAATCATAAAGAGACTTCATAACGTGATCCTGTTATTCGCAATGATAAATTAAGCTTTTTTCTTCTGGATGATAAACGTCGCCAGATTGTTGATACTTCTCATATAAGAAGGATCATCGCTTTCGCTCACTTTGATATCGAAAACTTTATCCAGCATGACCACGATTTCCGTTGCATCAACGGAGTCCAGTTTTAAACCATTACCAAACAGGGCGGTATCATCATCAATTTGAGATTCATCACGTTGGATATTTAAACGCTGAATGATCTCAGTTTTAATTGTCATCAGCACGTCCTTGCGCTGGTCAATTTCGTTTTTCATTGTAGACATGGTTTTAACTCTCTCAGGGGTTTACTTTGTTTCGCGGAAATTAATAATGGTGCCATGGCTGATTAACCGCTTGCCGACGTTAGCCGTCACGGAATAATGCTTAAAGCCATGGGCATCAGAAAATGCCAGCTTGCTGGTCACTTCAATCGAATCACCTGGGTAGGCAATATCTTTAAATTTCAAATTCTGGGCCGCCAGAACACCACGAACCTGCGCGCGGCGCGTGCGAATGATCTCCCGCATCTCGTCACGCTGAATGAGTGCATGAATATCGCGTAACGATTTCAGTTCCGTGCCGTATGTCTGGTTGTAGATATCGCAAATATCGGTGAGGAACGAGAGGTACTCGCTGGCCTGACCAAAAATCTCAGAAATAATAACCCCAGGCATGATCGGATCGTCCGGGAAATGCCCGAGCAAATAGGGCTCGTTGTAGGTGATATGCTTCGTCACCTTCACAAAGCCATTTTCGCCATATTTGAAGTCATCAATTCTGTCGACCATCAGCAGCGGCTGACGCCAGCCGCCCATTTCCAGAAAGATCTTCGAGGGGATAACGTATTTAGACATAAATCACCGCATCACCAGGCCGCCATCGATAACGATGGTTTGACCCACAATGTAGCTGGAGGCAGTGGAGCCCAGATAAACGACGGTATTGGCAACCTCGTCGCATTTACCCAGACGACGCAATGGAATAGAAGCCGTTACGCCACGCACCACCGTGCGGGATACTTTTTTCACCATTTTGGATTCAATCATCCCCGGCGCGATGGCATTTACGCGCACGCCATACGGCGCCAGTTCAGCCGCCAGCGTGCGGGTGAATCCCAGGATTGCGCCCTTCGACGCGCTGTAGTTCGCCTGCCCGACGCTTGGGATAATGGCCGCAATGGAGGCCACATTGATGATGGCCGGGTGTTCTGCGGAGCGCAGCAGCATTAAGGCTTCTTTCGTCAGACGGAAAATGCTGAACAGGTTGGTGTCTACCACCTGGCTGAAGTCATCAAAGCTCATCGAGGCAAACAGGCTGTCTTTTACAATCCCGGCGTTGTTAACCAGCACATCCAGCTTGCCCGCTTCCTCGGTCAGGCGTGAACAGAGTGCAGTGACACTCTGCGCATCGGCGAGATCGCACTGAATTACAGTGAGCTTGCTTCCTGCCGAATGCGTTTCTTTCAGTTCCGTTAATTGCGTGGCATTGGATTTATACAGCGCATAAACATCGCAATTCTGGTCAAGAAATTTAGCGCAGATCGCCAGGCCAATATCACCACTGGCGCCGGTGACCAGAACCGTCTTTTCCTTAAGATCATTATATTGATACATAATATTCACAATTAGTTAGGTTAATAAAGTATGACAACGGCTGTCGCATAGTGCTGACAATGCGAAATACTGAGCGAGGCATTCGCCATCTGCTTTTCAATAAGCAGCTCTTTGACTCGCCCAGAGAAAATCAGATGGGGACAACCCAATTCGTCATGGTTTATTTCAATATCCTTAAAGGTGATGCCGTCGCGATATCCACAGCCAAGCGCCTTAACGACCGCCTCTTTTGCCGCCCAGAAACCTGATGCGCGCTCATAGTTAGGATCTTCCCGGTTAATTTTTATATTTTCTTGCGGAGTAAAGACGCGCTGTAAAAAATCGCTTTGCCAGTTTGTTATCGCTCGCTGTATACGCGAAACTTC
Source organism: Enterobacter cloacae complex sp. 394F7 (assembly GCF_057320385.1). Lineage (NCBI taxonomy): Bacteria > Pseudomonadati > Pseudomonadota > Gammaproteobacteria > Enterobacterales > Enterobacteriaceae > Enterobacter > Enterobacter cloacae complex sp. 394F7. Next base: position 421,309 of record NZ_JBXWCS010000003.1, read on the forward strand.
CACAATGTCCGTGCCGATACGCATTTATCGTGCTTCCCTTTCAAAGCTGATAAGAAAGATTCAGATTAAAATTAAATTTATTCACGTCCATGCTGCCAGGATATTTAACCGGCATGGAGACTGATGAATCGTACGCCAGGCTTTTCACATTCCCCTGAATACCCAGGGTGCTGCCGACGATAATCTCTTCACCATAGACACTGTCCCGTCTTATATGACCGGCATCTACGCCAACATAATAATTTGCGTTCATTCCTCGCACCGGGCGATAAAATGTATTTTGCAGGTAGTACCCGCTGTTCCCGGTCAGGCCAACGCTGTTTTCAAACCCGCGCACGCTCCAGCGATCGCCCATCGTCATTTGATCCTGCAGCGTCAGCTCACGCGGTGCGTATTGCGCCAAAAAAAAAGCGCTATAGGCGTTTTGAGAAAATTGTCGGGTATAGCGACTTTCCACATTCACCAGCTGACTGACGGGACTGACATTGCCATACACCATATCCGGCGTTTTTTCGGCGCCGAACCAGGTGACAAAACGCTGCCAGGATACCGTTGAATCCCAGTTGGCATTCACCAGCTGCTGCGTGTAATTCACACCAAACCTGACGTTATCCATGTCACGCTTCTGTAAGACAAGTTCCTCGCCATTAAGGGTATAGCTGGCTTTTCGACGGATCAGCTCGGCATTCCCCGTTACCTTCCGGCTTTTATCCCGGTAGACCGTGCGCGTCGCCTTAATGCTCCCGTAGTCACTCTTACCGGCGTAATCCACCGTGGTGTAATAGAGCGGTATCGCCTGACGCGACTTGCTGCTGCTATAAAACAGCGAATAGTTCCAGTAGCCTACCGGCAAGGCATAGTAACCACTTACACTCTGATACTGACCCGTCGTGCTCTTCGTTCCGGCGAGATAAAACAGATCGCTAAACCGGGCGATGTTATAGAGATAGCCCACCACAGAGGTCAGGTGTTCTCCTGTCGCTTTATCGCCCCAGTTGTTATAGCTCGCCCGCACGCTCCACTGTTTTTCCCGGTTGGTGCTGATGCGAATGGTGCTATACCCGTGCTTTGTACCCGGCTCGATATTGATCTTCACATCCACGCCGGGTTCTTGCTGCAGGTTTTCCAGACCCTGCTCGATATCGCGAATATTAAGGATGTCCTCTTTCGCAAACGGCAGCATCCATGGATTAATATCATTATGCTCGACAATAATTTTTTCTATTTTCCCCGCATTGACGTCAAGCTTCAGCGTGCCAGACGAAATATTCTGCGAAGGGATCGTAATGCGGGTCGTGATGTAACCGGCATCGATATAAAAATCCTGTAACGCGGCGGCAATTTTCACCACACCGATGCTGCCCACGCAGCGTCCGACGATCTCTTTTTTTATCGCCTTTTCGGTTTTACGTTTCAAAAAATCATTATCAAGAACAAGTGCTTTAAGGGTAAAACAGTTTTTCTCCTCAGGTAATTTTTCCAGTCTAAATACTTTACGTTCGGTGCTGGAGAAAACATCCTGCCGATACACCTTGTGTTCTTTGAAAGTATTTAGATCTGCATTTTGCTGTTGTTTAATCAGGGCATTAATATCGTCATCTGCAAACGCTTGAGACGACATTACCAGCAATGACAGTAAAAATTTAAATCGCAGTTCCATTCACTTTCTCAGAAAAAAAGGCAGCAGGGTCTCGTACTGACTTTGCGCTATCAGACAATAGCTGCTGCCTTTTGTTACACCTTTAGATTACATACCAACAATCGTGCCGGTATTGGTCACTTTATTGGTAATCAGTTCCATACCGTATAAGCCACCAAATACTGCATCCTGACCGCTGTTTGTCACGTTATTCGCAGTGACACCTGCAACGCCATAAGTCAGCATATTGAGGTAGTTATAGATATTCCCTGCTGTTTTCACAGACAGCGTATAATCGCTCACAATATTACCGCGGTTGTTAATGTCGGCACCGGCATTAATCACGATATTCTGTGCAAGGATATTGCCGTTGGCATTATTGGTAACATGACGCTGAGTATCAATTTTCGCGCTGGCCACACCCACGATGTCTTTAAAGTTCTCAACACCGTTCAGGGCATTAATCGCCAGAGCGTTACCTGAAGAGATTGCATTGCGGTTAGTCAGTGCACCTTTCAGGATAGTGAAGTTCAGATCGCCTTTACCGCTGATCCAACCGTAGTTGGTGACGTTGTTATCAACCGTCAGATTGAGATTCTTATCTGACGCGATAACGCCGGTCGCCGTGTTGCTCTCCATGCTGCCATCGCTGTAGTTGTTCAGCGTACCTGCAGTGATGTCCAGGTTGCCTGCACTGTAGGTGGTGGCATAGTTGTTATAGAACGTACCGGCCGCTTTGATGATGGCGTCAGCGCCGCTCACCAGCATAGCGCGGGTGTTGTCCAGCGTCCCTTTAGACAGCACGCTCAGCGCACCGTTATCAGCGATGATGCTACTGTTGTTGTTGTAGACGTTTTGACCGGAAACAGCGACACCTTCACGGCCAATCATGCCACCCACATCGCCCGTCACACCGAAGGTTTCGCCATGATTACGTACGAAGTTGTTACCGTCACGGTTTTCAACATTCCCTGCCGCGTTCACGGAGAGCTTTTTGTCCGCCACGATCATCGCAGTGTTGTTGTAAACCGCACCTTTGGACTCGACGGTGACATTCTTACCGGCAATCAGACCGTTGTTGTTATCAACGGTGTTGGCAGCCAGTGTGATATCACCCGTCTGAGAAAGGACGGAACCACGGTTGCTGTCGTAATACCCCGTCAGCGCCAGATCGATATTGCCGTAAGCGGCAACCCGACCGTAGTCGTTGTTCAGACGGTTCGCTTTCAGCGCAATATCGCTACCGGACAGGAGCTGGCCGTAGTAGTTATCTACGGTGCCACCCGCATTGATAGTGATATCGCCAGTCTCAGAGCTGATTTCGCCGCGGCTATTGCTTACATTCCCGGCCGCTGTCAGCGTGACATCACCCACCGCTTTGATTTTACGCGAGGCGTTATCAATGTTATTGGCACTTAAGGCAAGGTCACCATAGCTGATCATATTCAGATCGTTATAGATATTGCCTTTAGCGCTCATCGCCAGGCTGCTGTCAGCCACGATATTGCCACGGTTGTTAATATCATAGACCGCAGAGATCGTGACCTTATCACCCACCATATTGCTGTTGGAGTTGTTGGTCACACCACGCTGGCTGTTCACCACCAGATGCTCGCCCGCGGCGATATCTTTCAGGTTTTCAACCCCGGTCTGTGCAGATACGGTCAGAGACTTCTCAGCGGAGAGCGTATTACGGTTAGTTAAAGAACCGTTCAGAATATTGAGAATGGCATCACCGAGGCTGCTGATCCAGCCATAGTTGGTGAAGCTGTTCTTCACATTCATGGTCAGTTTTTTATCTGCCGCGATAACGCCAGTCGCGTTGTTATCTTCCAGCGCACCGTTGCTGTAGTTGCTCACGCTGTTCGCATCAATCAGCAGGTCGCCCACGCTGTAGATGGTTGCGTAGTTGTTCGTCAGGGTGCTTCCCGCTTTGATGGAGGCATCCCCGCCGCTGACCAGCAACGAACGCGCGTTATCAATGCTGCCTCGTGCCTGCATTGTAAGCGGGCCATTTTCAGCAATGATGCGGCTTTCGCCGTTATAGATATAGTTCCCGGACAGCGAGACGCCTTCTTTACCAACCATACCGCCGTTCTGCTGCGGCATGCCGAAGTAGGTACCAAATGCGGATCCGAAATCGGTACCGTAACGGTTTTCGATGTTATCGCCTGCAGTGACGCTCAATACCTTACTGGCAACGATGAACGCGGTGTTGTTGTTCACCCCTGCGTTGGCATTAATGGTGACGTTTTGTCCCATAATGAAGCCACCGCGGTTGTTCAGGGCATTCGATGCCAGGGCAACATCCCCTTCTTCAGAGCTGAAGACGCCGATGTAGTTGGTGATATTTCCACCCACTGCGGCACTCACACCGGTACGACCCGCAACACCGCCGTTGTCGTTACGCATAGAAGCCGCTTTGGCAATAACCTTGCTGTTTGAGTTCAGTTTGCCCGAGTAGTTATCAATCGCGCCGGCACTTTCAAGGGAGATATCGCCATTTGACGCCATCTGCCCACCGTTGTTATTGATGCTGTTCGCGGCAATCTGCACGCCCTTCTCAGCGATAATGCCTAACGAGTCATTGCTGGCGGTATCTGCGGTTTTGGTCGCGCCGTTGTTAATCGTACCTTTCGCGGCAATCTTGGTGAAACCGCCCGCAGAACGGATCATGCCCCGGTTGTTATCGACGTTACCGCCGCTCACAACGTTCACATCGCCAAGGGAGTCAACTAAACCGCTGTTGTTGTTCACAGCAGCAGATTCAAGACCCACATAACCGCCCTTGATCTGGCCGTTGCTGTTATTCAGGGTACCGGTTTTTAACGCCACGATACCGGCTTCAATACCGACAGTATTCCCTTTGCCGTAGTTGGTTAAGGTGTTGCCGTTGGTATCCGCCGCCAGCATGCCTGCCGCCGCCATTTTGCCGTTGGTGTTATCAATGGCGCCGCTATTGACATAGAGGTCTCCCATTGTCGAAATGTTGCCTGAACGGCTGTTGTTGAGGCTGTTTTTATTGGTGTCCAGCGCGATGGTACCCACAGAGGTAATATCCCCGGTGACGTTGCTCAGTGCGCCGTTGGTTTTAATATTGATCTGACCAGAGGACTCAATGCGCGCATTGTTGTTCAGCAACTGACCGTTAGCGTCAATATTTACGCCGTTGATGCCACCCGCAATAATGCCCTGGTTACGCACGCCCACACCGCTTTCGGTGCTGACGAGGTTAATCTTATTGGCATACATACCGCCCAGCGCAGCAACGTCAATGCTGTTGGCATTACGCGTTCCGGCTGCGGTTACTGAACCGGTCACCTGACCTGCAGCGTTAACGTAGTTATTACCGGCGACAACGTTCAGCTCGTTAGCTGTGACTTTGTCGGTCACGACAACATTGCGAGACAAAATTTCCGTCGGGCTGGCGTTATTCAGTTTACCCAGCGTAATGGTGCCACCGTTAACAGAATAACCGGCTAACTGATCGTTCTGAATATCCGGCGTACCGGTTGTCAGGGTCAGTTTACTGGTGTTAATGGCGCCGCCACCGTTAACGGTAATACCGTTCGGGTTAGCAATAATTAAATCGGCTTTATCGCCGGCCACTTCCATCATGCCGTTAATCGCAGAGGCATTTTTAGACGTGACTTCGTTCAGGATGACTTTCGCCGTCCCGGACGTCAGGTTGCTGTTCCCCTGAATCTTACCCGCCAGAACGGTATTTGATTCAGTCATGCTGTTATTGAAGATAAGCCCATTCTTATCAACGTTTAACTTGTCATACACATTATGAGAAAGCCCCTTATCGTTGGCTTTATTAATGTTAATGACAGGCACATTCCCGGCAGTATAAACCACGCCGTTCTTGATGTTGATCTCTGCTGAGTGCGCAACAATTGGCAGAGCGAGTAGCACAGAAGCGGCAACAGGATGCCACTTCAACTCTAGTTGAAAGACTTTATTTTTATTACTATTCATTTAATCGACTCTTTATTTCGGAATCATTACATTTTTTCAAAATATAACATCACCACTCTAAATAACTACTTCACATCCGTTGATTACTGTTTATCCCCCCTTGTGGTTCCCTGATGGTTCATTAATTTAGATTTTAAGAGCATTCCTTGGTATTAATTCTGGCATTTTTATCTGGAATTGGCATTCAGACTGCATTACATAACGGGAACTTTTAACCAGGAACAAGTCCACAGGCATTAGGAATATTAGACATTCCCGGCCTGTCAAGACTTATTCCTTAAAAGAAGAGAGATGAATTACTCCTGGTATGAGTAATCGCCATAGCTATAGGTGGCCGAAGCGCGTTTTTCAACGCCGTTGAATATGACCCCCTGGATGGCAATCCCGTTTTGATTGAATCGACGCAGCCCCGCTTCCACCTCCTGGACCGAGTTCTGTTCGAACCTGACGACCATCAGAGATGTTGAGGCAAATCGGCCAATAATCGCGGCATCCGTGACGCTCAGAATAGGCGGCGTATCGAGAATAATGACATCGTATTGCGCTGAACAGGCGTCAACGAGTGTCTGGAATTTCTCCGTCATAAACAGCTCGGCGGGGTTATTGACCATTCTTCCCCGGCCAATAAAATCGACGCCCTGGTACTCTGTCTCTTCTATCACCTGGGACACCGCCACATTCGCTGAGAGATAATCGGCAAGCCCGGCATGGCCTTCCGCCTGGGAGAAGATGCTGTGCAAATATCCCCTTCTCAGATCGCAATCAACCAGCAGCACCCGTGAACCGGCCTGCGCCATCAGCACCGCCAGGTTTGAACTGACGAAGGATTTACCCACCCCCGGAGAGGTGCCTGAAATCATTAATATTTTATTTTCTGACTTCAGCATGGCGAAATGAAGGCTGGTCCGCAGCCCTCTTATCGCTTCGACCGCCAGCGAGGTTGGCGACGATTTCACTAACAGCTCATCAGACTGATAGGTGGTAATCGCCCGGCAGCGTCTGCTCTTTGTCAGTTCAGGTGCCAGCGGTACGACGGCATGGACAGGGATGCCCCGTTTTTCCAGCTCCGCGGGTTGTTTGATCCCTTTAATTAACATGTTCCGTAGCAGAATCACACCGGAGGCGAACAGGAAGCCCAACAGCGCCGACAGGATGACAATCAACGTTTTTTTCGGTTTAATCGGCTTATGCTGCGTGACGGCATTGTCAATAATGCGAACATTGCCCAGCGTACTGGCCTTATTGATATTGAGTTCATGCTGCTTATTCAACAGCACCATATAGATATCATTTCCCATCTGCACATCACGGGTCATGCTCAAAATTTCTTGCTGAGTCCGCGGCATCGTACTGATACGCTGATTGAGCTTCTCTTTCTCTTCCTGCAGTACCGCACGTTTTTCTGACAGCGCTTTATAAGCCGGATGCGAACGTTTATAGAGCTTTGATATTTCAGCTTCTTTAAAGGTTAATTCATTCAGTTGGGTATCAATGGACACCACATTGTCTAAAATGAATTTCGCTTCAAGGGATAAATCCACCGACTCATTATTCTTTCTGAAATCATTGAGTTTCGTTTCTGCCGTCACCAGATTGTTTTTGATTTGCAGTAATTGTTCGTTCACAAAGGCCAGACTCTTGCTGGCCTCTTCTGACTTACGCTCAACGTCCTGGGCAAGATAATTGTGGCTGATGGTTTCAAGGATTTTACTGATCATGACCGGATCGGTGCCGGTCATGCTCAGATGCAGCATCCCATTGCCACCGGATTTTCCATCCACGACGATATTGTTTTTGATCTCATCAATTACCGAATATTCATTGTGCTTACGTAAAATGAACACGGTGTCCTGGGTCAGTTCGGCACGTTCAATCATAAAATCAATGCCGTGCGCGTGAAGAGGAACCCCCACTTTACCGTGCAAAACGGCCTCGCCGACCTGCAGGGTGTACTCACCCGCAGCAGTTATCGTCAGGATCAACGCTTCGTTCAGGAACTCCTCGGGGACAGTTAAGGTTGAAACCTCAATGTTACCCGTGGGTTTACCAAGCAGGCGCAGGAGCAGGCCATTCGCAAACGGATAGCGTTTTTCAGTCACGGAGATATCCAGCCCCAGATCGCGCACGGTTTTACCGATCACCATCCGCGATTTAATTAACGAAATTTCAGATTCTGAAGCGACCCCGGAACCTTCAGGCAGCATCGTAGAGAGCTTATTCAACAGCCCCGTAGATGCATTTCTCTCAACCTGAATTAACGCATCACTTTTATAGACCGGCGCTAAGGTGTAAGCAATAACGATGCCGAAAGCGATAAACAGTAATGTCGTCGCCGCTATCCAGACCTTACTGTAATATAAGACTTTGAGGAGTTGAACGATGTCAATATCCTCCTGCCGCGGAACATTATCGGTTTGCGAATTGCTAATCTGTTTGTCAAACATGCTCTAATCAGCCCTGATTATTTAACCTGCTGGAAAACCTTGACCCATTCTTCGGCAGCGGAAAAAAGTTGTTGAAAAATAAAACCTGAGATATCTCGACCCCGACGATAAGGATCAGGAATTTCCATTTGCTGGAGCCAATATCCGAATAAAAATGTCTTTCCCCGGGCTTCCATCGCCAGGCGGGTCACGGCTTCAATATGGTTTTGCTCCATGGCCAGAATCAAATCATATTCACGACACATCAGCGGTGTAAGTTGTTTGGCACAATGACCCTCTAACGAAAGGCCATTCTCACGTGCAGTGTTAACCATTACGGGATCTGCCGCTTCACCCGTTAACGCAGCAATCCCGGCGGAATCCACGATCATATTGGGCAAGCGTGAACGCAAAATGCGTTCCCCCACCGGGGAACGACAAATATTGCCTGTGCAGACGACAAGAATGGACTGATACCTGCCATTCATATCAATTACTCCAGTTTCTGATGAAGCGCGTCGTTTCAGTCAGGCTGTAGACACCACTAATGGTTGGCATTAATTGATTAATGACTCTGTTCCAGCGCGCAATCGGTGCGGTCGTCACATACACAATATCGTACGGCTTGAGCCTGAATTCGGTGCCAAGCACCAGCGCCGTCGCATCCCTGGCATCAAGCTGATAAATATTTGCCTGTTTTCCCTTTGACGCATCCGGCTTGTTTTCCGAACGGATCACAAAAATACCGCTGGCATCACTGGTTAATTGATTCATGCCCTCCGCATTACCCAACGCTTCGGTCAGCGTCATGCCTGAGCGATCCATTTTCATGGTGGTTTGCTTCACCACATCGCCCATAACAAAGACTTTTAAATCATCATTACGCGGGATATACAGAATATCGCCGGAATAGAGCAGCCTGTTCTGCTGCAGGTCGCCATACTGCATAAGCGCTTGCAGCGAAATGATTGATTTTTTACCCCCCTGGGTTAAAACAGCATTCCCCCAGTCTGCGTTTTCAGTCAGCCCACCCGCCAGATTAACCGCATCAATGATGGTCAATGGAACGTTAGTGATGGGCTGCTGCCCGGACTGATTAACTTCACCAGAGACATACACTTTCTGAGAGCGAAACGCGGCAATCCCCACATCGACCTGTGGGGACTCAATGTATTTCGCCAGATGTTCGGTAATCAGCTCTCTGACTTCAGTGACCGTTTTATCCTTAACATGGATTTTCCCGATGTACGGATAAAAAATAGTGCCGTCTGAATGGACCCAGTTTCCCGTATCGCTGGCGCTACGATACTGGCCAGACGGGGTGGTAAGCTCAGGATGTTCCCACACCGTGACCATAATGATGTCACCAACCCCAATACGGTACTCATACGCTTCGAGTCGTTTATTCAGCTCCGCATTGGCGTGGGCGACTACGACGTTTTCACGTAATTTCTCAATCAGCGCCGGCGTAACGGGGTAAACATTCACCTTTACGTCATTGATATTATCGGGGTCGGGCGTTTCGACAACCGTTTTTCCGTCGGTATCAATATGGCTTCCGGGGGTTATCTGACACCCTGCCAGTAAAAATAGCGTGGTGAAAATAAACAGAGCTGGCAATTTTCTCATACTTTTCTTTATGCCATTTCGGTGAAATGACATTTCCTTATAATTAATCAATCACCCATGGCGGTGCAGAGAGAATGAAGCGTGGCATTCCACAATTGATTAAATGATAAACCTTAAAAGTATGCATGTCCTGTAGACGTGGAGTAATCCTAACCCCTGACATCACTTTCTTATTATTAATATAGAAAGCGGTCCAATCATCAGGCACGTAAACAATTCCCATTTATGCGAAGACTATTCTCACATATTAACCCTGAGACATCGTGTAAAATGAAAATATATACATACCGTATCATAAGATCGTTAGCATGCAAATCTTACACCAAAAAGAGGCGTGCAGAATACATTAACCAAAGGGATAAAAATGGATACGTCGCGGGTCATATTATCAAGATGTCATTTCAGCAACATCGGATTGCGCCATTTACTTTCCAATACGTTCAAAAAAGAAGAGATTCTCTCTTTTTATAATCAGCACCATTTTCATGACTGGGTAAAAGGTATGAAAAAAGATAGTTTTTTTACCTTGTACCTGGTGCTTCCTGACTCTATTTATAGCAACATCATCTACTTTCAGTGGCTTATCTCACTAAAACAGAAAACAAACCTCCACGCCATTGAAGAGATCATCATCGCTTACCACTCGGATATCTTTCCGGAGCTTTTCGCCTGCATCTGCTCGCATTACAAACATCGTCTCGTGAATATCAATAATCTGACCAACGATGAAATCGTCAGGAAAATGCATACCCAGCGTCACCCCAGCAAAAGCGGGATCGTCAAAAAACATATCGAACTGACGCATATGGAGTTCTGTGTCCTGAAGTTAATGATCTCAGGCTACACGATTGATGACATCAGTACCTTATATAACATCAAACCCAAAACCACCTATACCTACAGCAACAGCATAATGAAACAGTTGGGGTTTAACTCTTTAAAGAAAATCTATTCCTGCGGCGAAATCATTAAATCCTCGATTGACCATGACATAATCAGAGAAAAGAAAAAGTACTACAGCATTGCCCACATTAAGATGTACGAACCACAAACTGCTTAATCCCTCACCGCCTCTAACACGTCCCCCGTGTCTCCATAACACCGTCAAATTATTCACAAAAAAAAATACGGAAAGCGTCTCCGCAATCCGTATTTTTGTATCGATGCTGACTTAGTGGCTTTTCACTAAAATTTCTACGCGGCGGCTATTGACGTTACATCCTGCCGCTTGCTGGCTGGCAGAGGTACCGCAGCCTTCAGCGCTTTGTGCTATTCCTTTGCCCGTCGTGTTATTGATCAGCTCCGGTTTAATCCCTTTCTCGATCAGCAATGAACGAACGGTATCGGCACGTGCTTCAGACAGGCGCTGGTTAGCCTCACGGCTACCAATTGCGTCGGTATAACCCACAATCTGGATCTCACTGACGTTATTCGCCTTTTTGGTGAATTTCACCACCTCGTCCAGCTTATTGCGGGATTCAGCAAAAATCCCTGCCGCATTACTTGCCGCAAAGCGGAACAGGACTTGCTCCTGAATAAGCACCACACCGCTGTTATTAATGTAATCACAGGTTTTTACCTGCGATGCACGGTTAATAATTTTGGTCTGTTTATGCATCTTACTCAACAGGGCTTCAGCCCGGGAACGCTCTTCCAGGGCCGCCGTATTTCCTGACGTACCTGGATTAACCTGAATAAAATAGGTTTGCGCACTCTCGGCATTGAGCTGTTGCAGAGGATTTTGTTTCCCCTGATAAGCAGGGTGATCGTTGAACCAGGACTCCACCGCATGCGCGCCTGGCGCGGCGCACAGGACGGTAAATTGCCCCGGCAGCAGTACCGACTGCAGCTCGCGGTCGACGTAAATCGTCGCGGGCACGCTCCCCTCAGGGTAATAAACCACAATTTGTGCCAGTTCCGGTGTCACATCCGCAACCGGACGGTAAGGCTGTGGTGCCGTCTTCCCTGAAGTGGTTTTGACGTCTTCCGGTATATCGATGACGTGCTTCACTCGTTCTGCCGAATATGCAGTGCTGGATATCAATATGCTGAGCGCGGCAGTAATCGCACACGCCAGGTTTATTTTTTTAAACTTATTAAGGGTTACTTTCATTTATCAAATTCCCGATTAACCCAGTGAATGACTGTGTAACAACGATTGGTAGATGCGTGCAGAAAGCCCGCCATCCGAAGATGGCGGGTATTTACTGGGTTACATCATGATTTGGTTATTCTGTAGCAGCGTCACCAAATCCGTTTGCACGTCAGCCAGCGTGACAACCTGCGTAAATCCATGCTGTCCGCCCTGACCGTCACGGTCGATACTGATCACGGTATCACTACCCACAACTTCCACCTTGACGTAGTCAAGTACGCCGCGGGAGGAGTAATCCAGCTCCAGTTTTCCTTCGTCTTCGAAGAAGGAGATAGAACCTTTGTAGTCAAGCAGTTCACTCATATCGAGCAGATCTGCATCACTATCTTTCACCAGATTACCCACCTTAAAGCCGTGGATCGTGTCATGACCATTGCCACCGGTGCTGTCGTTGCTCAGACCTGCCAACACCTTGTACATCAGCGTATCGTTACCGCCGTTGACCAGGTAGAAGGCGTCATTGCCACCACGTCCTTCAAACACGTTATTCGCGGAGTTATCCGTAAACGTATCTTGCTGACTGGAACCTACGAGACCCTCGATGTTGAGGAGCTGATCGGTGCCGTTACCAGTTGCAGTGCCTGTCCACAGGTTCGCGTTGATCGCAGTGGTTGAACGGCTGTAGTCAACAACGTCCATACCGGCAGTTTCGCTCCAGACCGGATTACCGCTCACAATCTGGTTCCAGCCGCCGCCACCGTTGTAGGTGTCGTTGCCTGCAGAACCGAAGAAGGTGTCGTTATAGCCCGTCCCGATGATCCCGTTGTTTCCGGAGGTGTTGTTCGCCGCATTGCTGCTTTCCGCCGTCAGTACGTAAGAGTCATGGGCTTTACCTGTTGTCAGGCCCCCCCAGCTCTCATTTACCGTACCGTTGGTGTACCCACCAATGCTGCTCGTTGCGCCAACGTGATCCGCTTTACCATCGGTAATGCGCAGCATCTGCACGGAGTAAACTTCATTCGGATCCAGCCCGAAGAAGCTCACCAGACCCATACTGTTGCTGGAACCAGAGGACTGCGGGTTAATCAACTGGGTTGCCACAAGCTCGCCCGCTGAGTTGTATAACTTCACGGTGTTGCTGTAGAAGGTATTGATGCCGTTGCCGTCAACAATACGGATCTGCAGGCTCGTGCCGTCCGCCGCGATATTGGTGTTTTTCACCAGCATCGTGCGTCCCGCGTCGTCTCTTGCCACGACATCAGCATCTGCTCCAGAGCGGTACAGCACCAGGTCCATCGAACCGTCCCAGTCATAGTCGAGTGCGACGGCACCCGTCATGTTGTTGAACGTCGTGCTACCTGTCAGGCTGACTTTATTGGCGCCCCAGTTGTTACTACCGGTATTGGTATACAACATCGGCGAGCCAGTCACGCCAGAGCGTGGCACTTCGATGATGTCCATCTTACCGTCGTGGTTCCAGTCCACTGCCAGCGACGTGCCGCCATCAACGTTATCGCCAAACCACTGCGCCTGGCTGTCCGTTGCATTGAGCTTACCGGTACCATCGTTCAGATAGATACGGCTCTCGTCGCTGTTACTGCCCCCCTTCGAACCACGGCTCAGGAACAGATCCAGCCAACCATCGTTGTTGTAATCCGCATAGGTCATGGAGATAGACAAGTTACCGTAGTCTTCATGGCCATCGTCACGGAACACGTTCGCGTAGTAGCCAACTTCACCGAAGTTGGTGTTCGACGTCCCGGTAGTCTGGTTATACAAGATACCCAGACCGCGGGAGTTGTTGCCGACGAGGTTGCCAGCGCCGTTGTAGTCAATATGTGCCGTAATATCTACAGTACCGTTGTTATCGATATCCACAGCCCCGACTTCGTGCAGCACACTCAGCGACGTTGGCAATGCCCCGCCAGGATGTCCGTCAGAGAAGCCGGAGTTGTCCTCGTAACTCAGCGTGCCCTGCGTATTTTTGATGAACGAAATGGAGTCTGCTTCGGAGTCACCCAGCACAAAGTCCAGATAGCCATCACCTTCACGGTCATAGGAAATCACGCCGCCGAGGTGGTTCAGGGTGCCCTGATCCAGCGCCTTCGCGGAGTAACTACCGTCCGCGTTCTGCAGCCAGTAGGCGGTACGACCCGCGTTACCATAGCTACTGACCTGCGACATCACGTCGGCATAACCATCACGGTTAATGTCCGCAAAGGCTGCCGAGTTGATATAGCGACTGTAGGACGCGTCATCGACGTTATAGCCTGCACCATTTCCGGTGGACGGTTGCGCAAGGTACGTTGAATCGTAGTCTTCACGCGTGACAGCGTCATAGACACGTCCGGCGTTAGCGGTTGTTGTACCTGACGTGCCGCGAGCACTCTGGAAGAATGACCACAAACCGTCCTGACTGATGGTCACCGCAGCGGCGTTCAGACCGCGGCTATCCGCATCGGTCGTCCCCCCCCAGGTTTGTTCAATCAGCGTACTGCCGCCACCTTCGGTGACACCTGTACTGGTGCTGGCGCTCATGCTTGAGCGGTTACCCGCTTCATCCCAGACCACAAAGGCCAGGTTATGTGCGCCAGAAGGCAGTGACGTATTCAGACTCCAGGAGCCGTCAGCGTTAGCCTTCACGAAGCCAATGACCTGATCCAGACCTTCCTGATATGTCCCGTTGTTGTTGACGTCACTCACCAGCGAGACAATCGCCCCCGCTTCAACACGACCGTATTGACCGCTGGAGAAGGTAAACGAATCTCCTGTGGTGGTGTGCTGCGGCACATCTGGCGCCCCGGTAATACCGTTCGGAGAATCCAGATCGATAACCACGTTGTAGCTATCCGCAAACTTCGTGTTCGTACCTGGGTTGCCCGCAACGTCAATGACCTGCAGCTTGAAGCTGTGAGTGGTGCTTGCTGTCGCTTCAGGCAGTACATAGCTCCAGCTCTGGCCGTTAAGTGCCAGCGTTTGCCAGGTTTTGCCGTTATCCAGGGAGATCTGCAGATGCTCACCCGCCTGTAGCGCCGCGCTCAGGTTACCGCTGATGGTCACCGTACGGTCACGGGTGACCATATCGCTGTTGGTTGCTGTCGCAGCATGGCTGAAGTGATCACCGGTCGTCAGGCCATGGCTGGTATCGGTGGTGACTTTGGTGGTCGTAGACAGACCATTCATGTCACTGCCGCCTGTTGTCACCTGCAGCGCCTGAGAATCAGTGCTACCAACGTTACCGGCGTTATCCACCACGCGAGCCTGAATGGTGTAAGCACCATCATTCAGCGGCGTGTTCTGCATATCCACAGTCCAGGATGTACTGGTCACCGTTGAGGCACGCGTCCAGGTTGCACCGTTGTCGAGGCTAATCTCAACCCATTCGTCCGCCTGCAGGGCTTTCGTCAGCTGACCGTTAATCAACAGCGTGTTATCGCTGGTGATGAAGTCAGTATCTGATGCCCCCCGGTCTTCTGAAATAGAGCTGATATTGATAACCGCGTCAGACACGGTGGTATCGACAACAATCGTCCAGGTGTTGCTCGGCGTACTGATGTTGCCAGCCGCATCCGTGGAGGTTGCCACCAGATTCCAGGTGCCTTCAGTCAGCTTGTTCGCGTCAGTGATCTGCAGCGTCCACAGGCCCGTCGTGCTATCGGCAACGGCGGTACCCAGCAGAATACGCGTGGTCGCATCCACCTGATGGTACACATTGACCGTGCTTCCCTTCTCCGCCGTACCGGTGATTTCCGGCGTGGTGTCGTTGGTAGGCTTGCCGTGAGCAACGGAACCTTGAACAGGATTCACATCATCCAGCACGTTTGTGATAACCGGCGCAACAGGCGCAACCGTGTCCACCACCAGATCGAAGTCAATCGGGGTGAGCGGGTTATTTGACGGATCGGTCCCGGTAATACGCAGCGTATGCGCGCCATCACTCAGGCTGCTCAGCGACGTGAATTCCCAGTCACCGTTGGCATCTGCTTTCACCGTGCCAAGCTGAACGCCACCGACGTCAGTGATGATAATGGTGCTGCCTGCCGTCGCCTTACCAACCAGCTGTACCTGGCTGTCGTTGGTGACTTCACCCTCGCGAAGCACGCGTGAGCCGCCCGTTTCCTGGACATCATCCACCACCTGCAGCAGTTGCAGATAGCTTGCGCCCGTGGAGACGTTAACGGTGATATCGTCAACGATCGCGCTCGCGTTACCCGCCGGATCCGTTACCTGGGTCGCAAACTGGTGTTCACCATCTGCTAATGGCGTGGTTGGCGTGTACTGCCAGCTACCATCAGTGTTAGTCACAACAACTGAACCAATCGCCTGGCCGTTATCGTAGATAGTGACCGTGCTACCCTGCTCTGCTTTACCCGTGAAGGTCGGTTTGTTGTCGTCGGTGGTCATACCGTCGGTTAACTGACCTTTCCAGGCCCCCTGATCGTCAGCCACCTGTAAACCGGAAACCGGATTTGGTGCTGTTGAGTCAATAGTGAGGGTGAACGAACCACTACGATCGCTCTCCTGACCCGCGCTGTTGGTATTGGTCACCGTAAAGATATAGTTACCATCAGCCAGCGCTGGTGATGGCGTAAAGCTCCAGGTGCCATCGCTGTTCAGCGTTGTTTTACCCACAACCTGACTACCGTTGTAGATGGTGATGGTATCGCCTGCAACACCATCCGCAGTCCCTTTCAGGGTCGGCGTGTCATCTTTGGTCAACGCATTGTCGGCCAGATTGATAACGGTTGTGCCAGTATCATCCAGGACGTTAACAATCGCTGGCGCATTCGGGGTGTCAGACATAATGACGTCATAGCTGTCAGCCGGTTTCGCCACGTTGCCAACACTATCGGTTTCCGTCACGGTCAGTTTGTTGATTGAATCACCGTAAAGAGACTCAGATGGCGTCAGTTCCCATTTGCCATTCTGATCCACTTTGGTCGTGCCCAACACTTTCGTGTTGCCGTCTTTGTCGGTGGTATAGACGGTAATGACGTTGCCCGCTTCAGCACCAGAGCCGCGGATCACCGGACGTGAGTCATCCAGTACCCCGCCATCTGCAACAATACCCTGAACGTTACCCACGTTATCCGTTACGGAATCAATGGTCACTTTGCTCGCATCCGGCGCGGTGTAGTCGGTGGTCAGAATGAAGTCCGCAGACTTGTCACTGACGTTGCCGGCTTCATCCGTGGCCGTCACGTAGAAGGTGTTTTTGCCTTCCGGTAACTTGCTGCCCGGTTTGAAGTTCCATGCCCCGTTGCTGTTCGCGGTGACTGAACCCAGCAGGGTGCCGTCAACGGTGTAAATATTGACGGTGCTGCCCGCTTCAGCCGTACCGTGCAGGATTGGCTGCGGATCGTCAGTGACATCGTTGCTGTTCAGATCGTCCTTGACCGTCCCAACCTGATCTTCCGCGTAATCGATACTCGGACGGTTCGGTGCTTTACTGTCAATTTCGAAGCTGAAGGTGCTGGAGGTATCCTCTTTACCCGTCAGATCTTTCGCGGTTGCCGTAATGTTATGTACGCCATCGCCCAGATCGCTGGTAGGCGTAAATACCCAGGTGCCACTGGCATCGGCCTTGACGCTGCCCAACACCACGTTGCCATCCATGATGGTGACAGTGCTGCCTGCTTTCGCCTTACCGATGATTTCCGGACGCGCGTCGTCAGTGACGTCGTTCGCCTTCAGTTCACCCGTGACGCTGCCTTTATCATCCATTACGCGGACGATGGTGACCGGAACGCTGGAGGTATCAAGCGTGACGGTGACACCGGCATTTTCAGCCCCCAGGTTGCCTGCTGAATCTTCAGCACGCGCGGTGAAGGTGTATTCTCCATCCGCCAGAGAACCGGTGGTGTAAGTCCAGTTACCGTTCGCGTCTGCAACCGCAGTACCGTTTTCCTGGCCGTTCACATAGATGTGAACAACGCTGCCTGGCTCTGCTTTACCGCTGATCGTCGGTGTCGCATCGTCAGTGGTATCGCCATTGGACAATGTACCGGTCTTCGGACCTTCGTTATCGCTCACGATAAAGCCAGTGACCTCACCCGGCGCGCTGGTATCTACCGTGATTGGGAAGCCGCCAGTCTGCGGGCTTACCTGACCAATGTCGTTAATCGCTTCCGCGACAAACGTATGAACGCCGTCCGCCAGTTTCGGCGTATTGAAGCTCCATTTGCCCTGGGCATCGGCCTTGGTTTCACCCAGCAGGGTGGTACCGTTCGGGCCGCCATAAATGCGAACCGTGACACCGGCTTCAGCCGTACCCGTCAACAACAAGGTGTTGTCGTTGGTTGTCGCATCCTTTTGTAATGGCCCGGTATGCGGCGCAACATCATCTTCCACACTGCTCAGGGTCGGTGGCAGCGGCTGACCGCCAGCATCGATCTGAATAATGTATTCCGGTGATGCCGCCGTGGTGTTACCCACGCTGTCGGTCTCTTTCACCGTCAGGTTGTACGTCCCGTCAGGCAGGGCTTTCGTAACCTGAAGTTCCCAGGTGCCGTCAGCCTGTACTTTCGCGGTGCCGATCACCTTGTCGCCGTTATAGACGGTGATGGTGTTGCCCGGCTCTGCGCCCGTACCCTTGATCAACGGCGTGTTATCGTCCGTCTTACCACCCGAAGCAATCGATCCGGTCACGGAACCAAAATCATCCACCACATCGGTAATGCTCACTTTGCTCGCATCCGGGGCGGTGAAGTCCAGAGTCAGGACGAAGTCGTCCGATGCCACACTGGTGTTGCCCGCCCTGTCGGTGGCCGTCACGTGGAAGCGGTGCTCGCCTTCCGGCAGTTTCGCCACCGGCGAGAAGCTCCAGGTGCCGTCGGCTTTCGCCGTCACTTCGCCCAGCAGGCCGTTCTGATCGTAGATCTTCACGGTGCTGCCCGCTTCCGCCTTACCGCTCAGGGTCGGGGTCGGATCGTCGGTGGTGCCGCCGTTCGCCAGGTTACCCTGCACGCTGCCCACGTCGTCCAGCGCCGCGTCGATGGTCGGCTTCACCGGTGCATCAGTGTCGATGGTCACGGTCCAGCTGCTGCTGCTCGACTCATTACCCATCGGGTCCTTCGCCGTGGCGGTGAAGGTGTGGTCGCCGCGGCCCAGGTCCACGCTCGGCGTGAAGCTCCAGGTGCCGTCCGCGCCCGCGGTGGTGGTGCCCAGCACGTTGCTGCCGTCCATGATGGTCACGGTGCTGCCCGCCTTCGCCGTGCCGCTGATTTGCGGACGGGTGTCGTCGGTGAGCGCGCCCTGCGACAGGCTGCCGGTCACGCTGCCGATGTCGTCAGTCACGGCGGTGATTTCCACCTTGCCCGGGACCACGTCAACGGTGATGACCACGTGCGAGCCTTCCGGCCCGGTGTTGCCCGACGGATCGGTGAC